>NZ_JBHWIY010000021.1:86606-133849 GCF_042731715.1 Streptomyces sp. NPDC059832
GTTTGTGGTGTCGGTGCCCCGGGGTGGGGGGGGGGGGGGGGGGCGCCGTGGCCACGTCCAGGCACACCGTGGCAAGACTTCAGCTGCTAGCCACCCCGCCGCCCGTTGTCCGCCACCCAGGCAGTGGGCCGGGCTCGTACCGTCCGGTCCTTCGGCTCGACCGACATCCTGGAGGGGACATGCGAGACCGCGTACGGATCGCCTGCCGCGCAGCGGCGGTGGCCATTGCGTTGGTGGCAACGGGGGGAGCGACCGTCGTCCCGGCGGTGGCCGCGCCGACCGGCATCACCCGAACCGCGCCGGCACCGGCGCCGACCGGCCTGACGTACAGCTATGACGCGGCCACCGAGCAGGTGACGGTCGGTTGGGACGCCAAGGACCCGGCCGACACGGTGACGACCGGCTACCGCGAGACGTACTGCAGTGGGCCCTCGACCACCGACGGGCCGTGCTTCGTCCGGGCGTCGGGTCCGCTGCTGACCGGCAACTCGTTCACGTTCCACCGGGCCGCGGGACAGACGGTCTACTTCCGGCTGAACGCAGAGAACGCGGCGCACCAGCTCACCGGCTCGGCGATCCTCACCATCACCACCTGACGCGGTCCGGCATACGACCGGCCCCGAGGCCGAAGCGTGACGGACTGGTGGACATGAGCAGCCCTGACCGCTTTCCGGAATCCCCGCATCGCGCGGGCAGCCCGCGCTGACGGCGCAGGAACCCGTCTGCTCCTGCGCCGTCATGGGTCAGCTCCAGTGCGCCGGCTGCTCGGCCTGCTGACGGCCCTGCGGCAAGCGGCTCAGGGCAATTCCGAGAAGTGTCGCCGTGTACGCACACAACACGGCGATCCCGGCCCACCACGGAAGCGGGAAGTATCCGGCGGAGGGCGCGTAGTGGGCGATGACCTGCGGGTATTGGATGAGGGTCTGCTGGGCGGCGAAGCCGGCGGCCGGAGTGACCCGCAGCAGCCACTCCGACAGACCGTCGGCCAGCAGCGGGACGGAGGTCACGACGTAGGGAACCGCGATTACCAGGACGGCGACGAGAATCGCGAGCCAGGCGCGCCGACACAGGGCACCCAGCGCGAGGGCGAGCACGCCGGCGAGGGCGAGCACGGCGGCCGTACCGACGACGACCCGCACTCCGGTGAGCGCGGACACCCCGATGACGGAGGTCCCGCTCCCCGTCGGGATCGCCACGCCGACCAGGACCACGATGCCCACGGCGAGGAGACCGGTCACGAATGTGACGGCCCCGACGACGAACGCCTTCGCCGCGAGCCCCCGGCGGGTGACCGGCGTGCCGCGCGCGGGATCGGAGCGGGGGCCGGAGGTGGCGAACCGCACGGCGACCACGAGCACGATGAGCAGACCGGGGGTCAGACCGCCGAGGGTGCGCTCCACCGGGCGACCGCCGCCCTCCGTACCTCCCGGCCCGATGTCGCCGATGCCGGTGACGGTGATCGTGCCGTTCTTCTGCACCGCCCCGGACGCCTTGTGGTACTTCTCCCAGTCGGTCCGGTTCATCTCGCCGACGGCGTCCGTGCGCCAGCCACCGGCGGAGGCCGCGCCCTTGAGCACGACATGGTCGAAGACACCACCGGCCTGCGTGAAGCGCACCTGTTCCGTGGCACCGCCCAGGCCGACGGAACGCAGTGTCAGGTCGCCGGGAGAGGCGGCGAACAGGCCCACCTGCACGGTCTCGGGCAGCCCGGTCAGGTGCGCCGTGCCGACCTTCGCCCACCGCTCGCCGTCGACCGACTCGTAGCCGGTGATGGTGTCGCCCGACCGCGTCAGCCGCAGCCGGCGCGGCGAATTGGCCGAGACCCCGCCGGCGCTGCCTGCGATGTCATGGCGGTAGTCGTACTGCATCCGCACGCCGTGGCTGCCGGTGAGCATCAACGCCGCGTACGAGGATCCCCGGCGGGTCCCGTCCTTGATGATGATCCCGGCCTTCGCCCACGGCACCAGGCCCGGGACGATCCGGTCATGGGTCGGCGGCGGATAGGTGATCGTGCCCGTCATGGACGTCATCCGGACCGTGATGCTGCCGTTCTCGCCCAGGTCGCGATGGAGGAAGTAGAACTGGTCGTTGACGAGGGACCCGTCCGGCCCGGTTGGTTCGGCGGGGCACGGGCCGTCGCAGGACGTGTGGTTGCCGAACGCGGCGAGCAGACCGAGGGCGACGACGACCAGAGCAGCCGCCGCCATCGCGATCAGCCGCCCCGGACGCCGGAACCCGGTCCACTCCCGCCGGAGCAGTTCGTTGGTAGTGAGCATGGTCCCGGTTCTACGGATCGGGCCATAACGTGGTCCGAACCGCCTCTGTCATGCCGCTGTTAGGTGCGTTGGGGCAACCTGTGCTCGGTCGGACCCGAGAGGGAAGAGGAACATGGACAAGCTGCGGAGCGGGACCGTCGGACGGCGATTCACGATCCTTTACGCCACGGGGTTCCTCGGATCGGGAATCGTGCTGCTCGCCCTGACCTACCTGATGTCCGGTGGCCGGGTGACCGGAGTCGCGCCTCAACAGCCCCCGACCGGACGGCCCGACCTCGCCGCCGCCGAGCAGCAGATCCGGGATCTGCAGAGGCAACTCGCGGACGTGCATGCGCAGCAGAGCCACCAACTGCTGGTCGGCTCGCTGATCGCACTGGTGGTGATGGCGGGCGTCTCGCTCCTGCTCGGCCGGGTCCTCGCCGGCCGGGTCCTGCGCCCGCTGCGACTGATCACCGCGGCGACACGGCGGATCTCCGCGGAGAACCTGCATCAGCGGCTCGCCGTGGCCGGACCCGTCGACGAGGTCAAGGAACTCGCCGACACGGTCGACGGACTTCTGGAACGCCTCGAAGCCTCGTTCGTCGCGCAGCGCCGCTTCGTCGGCAACGCTTCGCACGAACTGCGTACGCCGCTGGCGACGATGCGGGCGTCGCTGGACGTGGCCGTCGCCAAACCTGAGCCCGCGCCACAGGCCGTCGCGCTCGCCGGCCGGTTGCGGACCGAGCTCGACCGGGTGGATCACCTGCTGGACGGCTTCCTCGTCCTTGCCCGAGCCCAGCACGGCACCCTCGCCGACCGGACCCCCGTGTCGCTCGGCGAGCTGGCGCGGGCGGCGCTGACCGACCGGGCCGCGGACATCGCCGCGAAGACGCTGACCGTCGACGACGAGGTACGGCCGGACGCCTGGACGCGAGGCAGTCCGGCGCTGCTGTCCCGGATGGTGGAGAACATGGTCGACAACGCGATCGTGCACAACAAGGAGAGCGGCTGGATCCGGATCACCACCGAACACGACGACACCGAGGCACGCCTCGTCGTCGAGACCGGCGGGCGAGTCCTCGACCAGGCCCGGGTGGACCGGCTGACGCAGCCGTTCGAGCGGCTCGGCGCCGACCGGACGGGGGCGGAGGGGAGTTCCGGCCTGGGACTGTCGATCGTCGCCGCGATCGTGGCAGCACACGGCGGTCGCCTCGCTCTCCTGGCCCGCCCGGAGGGCGGTCTGTGCGTCGGAGCGGCGCTGCCGTCGGCGGCCGGAATCGGAAGGGTGACACGGTGAGGGTTCTGGTCGTGGAGGACGCGCGGTCGCTCGCCGAGGTCGTTGCCGAGGGGCTCCGGGACCAGGGGATGGCCGTCGACATCGCGCACGACGGTCTGGCCGCCGCAGCCAAGCTCGATGTGAACGCGTACGACGTGGTGCTCCTCGACCGCGACCTGCCCGGCATCCATGGCGACACGCTCTGCCAGATGATCACGGAGCAGGACGATCGCGCGATGGTGCTGATGCTGACCGCGGCCGGGGCGCCCGGTGACCGGGTCAGCGGTCTGACCCTGGGCGCCGACGACTACCTCGCCAAGCCCTTCCACTTCCCGGAGCTGATTCTCCGCATCCGGTCCCTGGCCCGCCGCAGGCCGGCCGCCCGAGCCCGCACGCTGCGCGCCGCCGGCCTCGAACTCGACCCGGTGCGCCGGACAGCCGTACGCGACGGCCGTCCGCTGGAGCTGTCCGTCAAGGAGTTCGCCGTCCTGGAGGCGCTGTTGCGTGCCGGTCCGGGCTTCCTGAGCGCCGAGGACCTCCTGGAACAGGTCTGGGACGAGAACGCCGACCCGTTCACCAACACGGTGACCGTCACCGTCGGCCGGTTGCGCCGCAAGCTGGGCGGCCCACCGGTCATCACGACGACGCCCGGAGTCGGCTATCGCATCGCCGATGCTCCGGCCGTCTGACGCGACGGAGCGTTACGAAGCCGGGCCATCAACAGTCCCATGCCCCGGGCCACACCTGTCCGGTCCCGCCCCGTCGCCCGAGACCAGGGGAGGGGCACACGACGCATCTCCGCGCACCCCGGCACACTTTCCTCGCCAGCATGTCACCGACAGCCTCACCGGCCGCATGTCACCGAAAGCTCCACGACCGAGGCCACCCTGGTCATCCGAGCGGACGGAGCCCGGTGCCGCGTACACCGGCGCACTGCCTACGGCGCCGAACCTCCCGGGCGCCAGCCTCTGCGGCGGGCCCGGGGGAGGGTGAACGCGACGAAGGCCGTGATGAGGACGGCCGCCACGGCGGCGGAGGTGACGGCGATGGCCACCCGCCTCACCGACGTCCGCGCCGTTGGCTGCACCATCGGCTTCCACATCTCCTTCACCGCGCAGCCCGTCCTCACCGGCTGCTGACCACGACGGGGTGGGGTTCCGTGCCCGACCCGGTTGCCGCGACTCCGGGTCGGGTGCCGGGGCGAAGGACCGGCAAAAGGGCCAATCACGAGGTGCGCAGCGCGATGCGGTAGTCGTCGCCTCCGCGCTGCGGGGGAGCAGCGCGCCCGAGCCCCCGACGGCCGAGAGCGAGGCGAGGCCGGAGGCGGCCGAGACCTCGTCGTCCGGGGAAACGGCTGTGTCCACGCCCCCGCCCGCGACCACCGCAGCCGCCGCCGGCACGGCCGCCGCTCCGGCCGCGGCCCCCAACGCCCGGTTCGCCTGGCTGCGCGCCGGACGGACCGCCACTGCCGTCGCGTCCGGCGGCGGCTCGGGCGACGGCGGACCGGACGCCGAGGCCGGTGGTGCCTCAGGGAACCCGAACCGGATATCCCGTCCCATGGTCGCCGACGCCGCGATCGGCGGAGTGGTCCTCCTCGCCGCTCCCTTCATCATCGGCGCCAACTGGGGCGACGACCCGAAGGACAGCAAGAGCCACAACGCCGCCGCCGGATACGACGGTCCGGGCACCTCTCCGTCCGGATACGTGCCCAAGGCCGAGCAGGACGGCGCCAAGGCCCCCGGCGCCAAGGCTCCCGGCGCGAAGGCACCGGTCGGCAAGGGCGGACCGGCTTCGAAGGTGCCCCCCGCGCCGGAGAACAACGCCGTCGCCGACTCCGCCGGAAAGGGCAGGGCGGCCGACGAACCGTCACCCGCCGGGAGCCACAAGGCACCCGCCAAGTCGGGATCCGGCTCCAAGGCCGCGTCCGGAGGAGCGGCGTCGGGAGCCACCGTCAAATCCACTGCCGTCCAGCAGTTCTCCGCCTACGCGGGCCCGCACTGCTCGGGCTCCGGCGTCTCGTACAGCGAGCATGGCTCGTCCAGGGTCCCCGACGACGACGACCAGTGGACGACCGCGACCGGCGGCTACTCGTCCAACGGCTGCAACGGCCGGTTCCGCTCGATCCCCATGTCCGGGGACGGCAGCGACGCCGGCAACTACGCGACCTGGTCCTTCACCACCGGCTCCGTCACCTCGGGCACCTGCCGCATCAGCGTGCACATTCCCGGCTCCGGCGACATCCGGCACGTCGGCGGCGCCCCGTCCTACTACACCGTCCACGCCGGGAGCAGCTCCTCCGGGAGCAGCTCGCGAGTTTCACGATCGACCAGGTCGACCACAACGGGCAGTGGGTCGCGGCCCCGAACGTGAAGATCAGCGGCGGGAGGCTGTCGGTCGTGCTGCACGACCGCGGCAAGGACTGGAACTCCCACGGCTCGACGGACGCACACCACGCGGCGGACGCGGTCTACGTGAGCTGCAGCTGAAGTCCGGCCCCTGCCCACTCCACGGCCTTGGCTGATGGGTGCTGACGGGCTTCGGCCTGCTGTTGGTCGTGAATGACAGCAGGCTGGAGCCTCCGGCTCCGAGCGGGACCGGGCGGGAGCGGGCGGCAGCCGTGCACTTCGGAGCAGGTGGTCCCGGCGGCGTCGCAGTGCGGAGGGGTTCAAGGCGTCGATGCCGGACTTGGCGAAGCCGTGGTGTTGCCGTGGTGATGCCGGGCGGCTCGACGCTTCCTGCGTCCTTCCGGGCCCGGGGATGCGCTCAGCGAGGCGGCGTGACGAGCCCCATCTCGTAGGCGGTGATCACGAGCTGGACCCGGTCCCGGGCGCCCAGTTTGGTCAGCAGACGTGACACGTGCGATTTGGCGGTGGCCACCGTGATGAAGAGGTCCTCCGCGATCTCGGTGTTCGACCGGCCGCGCCCGATCAGGGTCAGAACCTCCCGTTCCCGTTCGGTGATGCCGTCGACCGGCCGTGGGGAGCGCTCCGGAACAGCTCCGGGGCGCTGCACGAAGTCCGCGATCAGACGCCGTGTGACGCCCGGTGCGATCAGTGCGTCACCGGCGGCGACCACACGGACCGCCGCGAGGATGTCGTCCAGCGCCATGTCCTTGACCACGAAGCCGCTTGCACCGGCCCGGAGCGCACCGTATACGTAGTCGTCCTCGTCGAAGGTGGTCAGCACGAGGACGCGGGCCGTCGCCGGACCGGCCATGATCCGGCGCGTGGCCTCGATCCCGTCCATGCCGGGCATCCGGATGTCCATCACCACGACGTCGGGGCTGACCTCCCCGGCCAGCTGGACCGCCTCGGTGCCGGTGGCGGCCTCACCGACGACCTCCAGGTCGGGATGGTCGGCCATGATCACACGCAGACCGGACCGCACCAATGGCTGATCGTCGGCGAGCACGACTCGGATCTTCATCGGGTCTCCACCGGAACTTCGACGGGCTTGGGCAGTGGCAGCCGCGCCGCCACCCGGAAGCCGCCCTCGGGACGCGGTCCGGCGCTGAGGTGGCCGTGCAGCAGGCCGACCCGCTCCCGCATGCCGACGAGGCCGAAACCATGGGCCGAGCGGTTCTCGGTGGCGCCGCGCCCGTCGTCGACGACTTCCACGGACAGCTCCTCGTCCCCGTAGCCGACGGTCACCCGGCAGTGCCCGGTGCTCGCGTGGCGGACCACGTTGGTCAGCGCCTCCTGCACGATACGGTAGACGGACAGGTCGATCTCGGCCGGCAAGGGCCGCTGCTTCCCGCTGAAACGCACGTCGACACGTACTCCCGCGTCCGCGGTCGCCGTCGCGAGCCGTTCGATGTCCGCCGGCCCCGGTGCGGGCGCGAGAGATGGCTGCCCCGAGGCCGCCGCCCCGGGGTCGGCCTGGCGGAGCGCCACCAGAGTGCGCCGAAGGCCCGACAAGGTCTCTCTGCTGGTGACCTCGATGGCCCGCAGTGCCTCGCGGGCCTCCGCGGGCTGCGTCTGGATGACCCGGCTGCCCATTCCGGCCTGGATGGCGATGATGCCGATACTGTGCGCGATCATGTCGTGCAGCTCCCGCGCGATCCGCAGCCGTTCGGCGGTCACCGCCTCGGCCACTTCCTGCGAACGCAACGCCGACGCGTGCTCGCGTCGCTCGCGACTCAGCAGCCCGATCATGCAGGACGCGCTCATCGCCAGGACGGCGATCACGGCGTTGACGGTCACGTTGTCCCCGTGGGCGAAGCCGCCGATCAGCAGGAGCTGCACGACCAGGGACACGGACACGGCGATGACCGAAACGCGTCGTGTGCGGGTTGCCACGATGAAGCCCAGGACAAGGTCCACCGCCAGATACGACAGAAACTGGCCCTGGTACGACACCGTCAGGTCCGCATGGGCGGAAGCGGGCGTGAACACCACCACGGCAGTGGATCCGAAGAGCGTCAGGGCCAGAGCCGACAACGGCGCCCGTCGCAGCACACCGACGAGCAGGCTCACGGCCAGCAGCGACCCGACAGCGTGCACCGTGCCCGAAGCCCGCGGCGCGCCCCCCAGCAGCAGAACCAGCATGACGAGGTACAGGACACCCCCGACCCAGGCCATGCCCCCTGTCCTCGTCATCGGCGGCATGCGGTCTCTTGAGGAAGGCGGCGATGCGCGACGCACGCAGGCAACGGAGTGGTCGGTGTGAGGTTCATGCCGCGAGCCTAGCCAGGCGCCGCCCGCGCGGCATCGGCCCGGGGACGTACGCCCACGGGCCAACCCGGCCGCGCGATTGCCGTCCCCGGCCCGATGTCCGGGCCGGGGCCTCCCGGCAGCGTTGTTCCTGTGATCGAAGTCAACGAGCTCACCAAGCGCTACGGCGGCAAGACCGCCGTCGACCATCTGTCCTTCACCGTGCGGCCGGGCCAGGTCACCGGATTCCTCGGCCCGAACGGCGCCGGCAAGACCACCACCCTGCGCATGATCCTCGGCCTGGACGCGCCCACCGGGGGCACTGCCACCGTCAGCGCTGTCCCCTTCCGCAGCCACCCGCGCGGACTGCGGCACGTCGGCGCCCTCCTCGACGCCACCCAGGTCCACGGCGGACGCAGCGCCGCCGCTCATCTGTCCGCCCTGGCCCGCAGCAACGGCATCCCGCTGCGCAGGGTGGACGAGGTGCTGCAGGAGGTGGGGCTGGCCGATGCGGCGGCCCGCCGCATCGGTGGGTTCTCGCTCGGCATGAAACAGCGGCTCGGTGTCGCCACCGCCCTCCTCGGCGACCCACCCGTGCTGATGTTCGACGAGCCGGTCAACGGTATGGACCCGGAGGGCGTGCTCTGGATGCGCCGCCTCTTCCGGCGCCTGGCGGCCGAGGGCCGCACGGTCTTCCTCTCCAGCCATCTGATGTCGGAGATGGAGAACACGGCCGACCAACTCGTCGTCATCGGCCGGGGGCGGCTCATCGCCGCGGAGTCGGTACGGGATTTCGCGGCCCGCAGCACCCGCCTCAGCGTCCTGGTGGGCACTCCGCAGGCCGCCGAGCTGACAGTGGTGCTGACAGCCGCAGGCGCGTCCGTCCAGCCGGAGAGCCCGGAGCGCGCCGAGAGGCTGGCCGTGACCGGGCTTTCGGCGGACCGGATCGGAGCACTCGCCTTCGAGAACCGGATCATGCTGCACGAGCTGACCACCCGGACCGCCTCACTGGAAGAGGCCTTCATGGAACTCACCGCCGACAGCGTCGAATACCTGGCAGGGCAGCACCGATGACCACATCCACCTCCGTTCCCCCGACCACCTCGTACGCGCCCGTCGCCGGCCCGCCCGCCCGCTTCCGCGACCTGATCGCCGCCGAGTGGATCAAGATGCGGTCCCTGCGCTCCACCCCCTGGACGCTCGCGATCACCACCGTGTTCGTCATCGGGTCCGCCGCGGCTGCGGCGCTGGCGGAATACGACAACATCGCGGACTCCGGCCCGAGCACGCGTCAGCCGCACGACTTCCTCGCCTTCACCGCCTTCCCGCCGGCCGGCTACTGGCTGCTGATTCTCGTCGCCGGCGCCATCGGTGCCAGCACCGTCGTGAGCGAGTACAGCAGCGGACTGATCCGCACCACCACCGCGGCCGTCCCGGCCCGTGGTGGAGTGGTACTGGCCAAGGCGGTCGTCACGGCCACGCTCTGGACCGCGGTCGGTACGGTCATCTCCTCCGGTTCCTTCCTGGTCTCCCAGGCCATCCTGGACGGACGGCACGCCGGGGTCCCGATCACCCACCCCGGCGTGGCACGGGCCATGGTGGCGTCCGCCCTGCTGGCCCCGGTCTGCGCGCTGATCGGCCTCGGCCTCGGTGCCCTGATCCGGCACAGTGCCACCACCATGATCACCAGCGTCTTCACGCTACTGATGTTCCCCACACTCTTCTCGCAGAGCGAGCTCTGGTCCGCCGACATCAACCACGCGATGCCGGTCACCGCCTGGAAGCGCCTGGTCCAGAACTGGCCGCCGGATCCCGATTCCCTCGCGTACACCGCCACTGTGCCCGGCTCCTGGATCGTGTACACGGTGTGGCCGCTCGTCGCGGTCGTACTCGCGGTGGTCGTCGTACGGCGCCGCGACGTGTGAACCCGCGACAGGAAGCAGACAACCAGCCTCCCCTGCACGGACCGGGCCCGCCCAGGACCGGCCCAGCCTCCGCGCATCCGAGGCCGGCCGGGGACGAGCAGCACCCAGGCCCTCGTCCAGCGAGGAAATGCGTCACCCGGGCCCCGCGCCAGAAGCGGTCACGCCTCCCTGTATCTGCTGATACCGCGCGCACTCCACCGCTCCAGGGTCGATCGCGGCCGGGGGAGGGGGAACGATGGGAATGACAAGCCGACGTCACGCAAGTCAATGCGAAAACGACCGGCGGCCCGACCGGGGGTCGGCAGCCCAGTTGTTTCATTGTGGTCCGGATTCCTCCCGGCAGCGCCGCGGTATTCCGTGCCCGGCGTGTGCTCATAGGCGTCGCCGTGCGGCCGATCCCTCCGTGTCCCGCGTGGTCAGTCGACACCGCCCAGGGGCATCGGAGCAGAAGGAGCCTCCGGTGAAATACATCATCAGCGAGAAGTTGCGTGCCCCGCCCCGGTCGGCGGCCCACGTACCGGAAAGGACTTCGGTCTCCGCCGGTGACTGCGGCCTGCTCCTTGTCAGGATCACCATCGGCCTCCTCATGGCCGGGCACGGAAGCCAAAAACTCTTCGGAATATTCGGTGGTGACGGCCTTGCCGCCACGGGCAAGGGCTTCGCAGGTCTGGGCTTCCACCCAGGAGTGGTCTATGCCGCCATCGGCGGCGGCTCCGAGTTCGTCGGGGGTCTCGGCCTGGCTCTGGGGCTGTTCACCCCACTGGCAGCGGCTGCCCTGATCGGCGTGATGATCAATGCCATGGTGACGGTCACCGCGGCACACGGCCTGTGGGAGACAGAAGGCGGCGTCGAGTACAACGTGTGCATCGCGGTCGTGGTGCTGGCCGTCGCGGCCATCGGTCCCGGGCGGTTCGCACTCGACAGACCGTTCCGCTGGGGGAAGGGCGGCTGGCCGGAGGCCGCCTTCGCCCTGGGTGTCGGCGGCCTCGGCGCCGCGATCGTGCTGAGCCTGTGAATGCAGGCAGAGGATACCGACGCCGATCAGGCTGCGGCGAAATCAAGCCGCTGTCTGATCCTGTCGCTGAAAGGTCACCGCGGCGCGGTGAATCACGGCGCGGACGGTTCCCTCGTCCGCGCTGCGCCGGCCAGGCGAACGCCCGGACGCCGCGCACCTTGTACGGCTTGTGGGGCCACAGAGCTTGTTCGGCAATGGGGCCACAGAGGACGGGGAGGGGAGGCGACACCCGTCGGCAACAGTCGTCAGCCACGCCTGTCAGCCACGCCCGTCAGTGGCGCCCGCGGGCGTTGAGCCGGGCGGCCTGGCGCGTCAGGTGGTCGCGCTCGGCGAGGTTGGGCGCCTTCCGGGCCGCCTCGACGTACAGACGTGCCGCCGTCGTCAGGTCGCCGTCGCGCTCGTGGAGGTACGCCGACACCGCGGCGTAGCGGGGCAGTGAGTCGTCCAGCGCCACGAGCGCCGCCAGACCGGCGCGCGGTCCGTCGGCCTCGCCGACGGCCACCGCGCGGTTGAGCCGGACGACCGGGCTGTCGGTCAGGCGGGCGAGCTCGTCGTACCACTCGACGATCTGCACCCAGTCGGTCTCCTCGACGGTGGGCGCGTCGGCGTGGAGTGCCGCGATGGCGGCCTGGGCCTGGAACTCGCCCAGCCGGTCGCGGGCGAGGGCCGCCTGCAGGATCTCGACGCCCTCGGCGATCGACTCCGTGTCCCACCGGCCGCGGTCCTGCTCGGCCAGCGGCACCAGGCTGCCGTCGGGTGCGGTCCGGGCGGCGCGCCGGGCATGGTGGAGCAGCATGAGGGCGAGCAGCCCCGCCACCTCGGGGTGGTCGATGGCGGCCGCGAGCTGCCGGGTGAGCCGGATGGCCTCGGCGGCGAGGTCGACATCGCCGGAGTAGCCCTCGTTGAAGACCAGGTAGAGGACGCGCAGCACGGTGGCGACATCGCCGGGCCGGTCGAAGCGGACACCGGAGACGGTGCGCTTGGCCCGGCTGATGCGCTGCGCCATGGTCGGCTCGGGCACCAGGTAGGCGCGGGCGATCTGCCGGGTGGTGAGCCCGCCGACGGCGCGCAGTGTGAGCGCGACCGCCGACGACGGCGTCAGCGACGGATGGGCGCACAGGAAGTAGAGCTGGAGCGTGTCGTCCACCGCGGACGCGGGGCCGGGCGGCGGCTCCTCGTCGATGAGGTCCTCACGCCGACGGCGGGCCGTGTCAGCCCGGGTCGTGTCGAGGAACCGCCGCCAGGCCACGGTGACCAGCCAGCCCTTCGGGTCCCGTGGTGGATCGGCCGGCCAGACGCGGACCGCCTCGACCAGCGCGTCCTGCACGGCGTCCTCGGCCGCCGCGAAGTCGGCTCCGCGGCGGACGAGGATGCCGAGCACGCTCGGCGTGAGGCTCCGGAGCAGGTCCGAGTTCACCTCGGAGGGCATCAGACGTCAGTCCGTGATGGTGGCCGACGCGCCCAGGAACGGCCGTACCTCGAGCCACTCGTGGATCGGCTTCCCGCCCGCCCCAGGGGCGGCCGACAGTTCTCCGGCCAGCTCGATGGCCCGCTCGTAGCTGTCGACGTCGATCACCATCCAACCGGCGATGAGGTCCTTGGTCTCGGCGAACGGGCCGTCGGTGACCGGTGGGCGACCGACGCCGTCGTACCGGACGAACGTCCCCTCGGGAGCGAGCGCCTGGCCGTCGACGAACTCACCGGTCCCCTCGAGCCGGTCCGCGAAGTCCTGCATGTACTGCATGTGGGCCGAGATCTCCTCAGGCGTCCATTTGTCCATGGGTACGTCGTTGACCGGAGCCGGGGCGCCGCGGTAGTGCTTGAGCAGCAAGTACTTCGCCATGGTGGTTCTCCTCGGTGCTGGTGCGACCCATTGTGGCCGCGTTCATTGCAGGGACGGAGCCGGTGACGGGTTCTCGACATCATCACCGTCCGTCTTTTGCTCTCGTGGATGAACTCGGGTGAGCCGTCTCGCGATGTCCGGTGCCACGGCACGGTGCGAGGGCGGACACGGAGCGAGGCCGTCCAAGATCGGCAGCGACCGGGCAACTGAATCAAGAGAAGGCCTCGCGCACGTCATTACGCGATGTCCTGGCGCGTCGTGGCGCACTCGGACCGATGCCACCGATCCGCGATGAAATGGCCCCATGGGCGACTTGGTGCGGCCCTGAACGGCTTCGACGAGGCCGCCCGCTTCCGATGGACAACGTCCCCGAGTGGCTGTTTCGCCGTCTGTGGTCATCGCACGGTGAGTGGGGTCTCGGAGTCGACACGGTTCAGCTTCTCGGGGTTGCGGACGTAGTAGATGCCGGTGATGAGGTCGTTCTCGACATGGACCGCCATGACACCGTCGACCTCTCCGGCCAGGCGTACGAGGAGAGCCGGGTTGCCGTTGACCACGGTGGGAGCGACAGTGATCGGGCGGTTGTTCTTGCCGAGAGCACCGACCATGTAGCGGGCCACCTTGTTGGCGCCGATGGTCGGCCGCAGTGCGGCCTGCTTGATGCCGCCGCCGTCGCCCACGAAGACGACATCGGGGGCGAGCACGTCAAGGAGGCCCTGCAGGTCCCCGGTCTCGAGTACGCGCTGGAACGACTCCAGGGCCGCCCGGGTCTCGCGCGGGGAGACCACTTTGCGGGGACGACGGGAATCTACGTGCAGGCGGGCGCGGTGCGCGATCTGACGAACGGCCGCAGGGCTCTTGTCGACGGCGGCCGCGATGTCGTCGTAGCCGACATCGAACACCTCGCGCAGCACGAAGACGGCGCGTTCGGTCGGCGACAGTGTCTCGAGGACGAGCATCATCGCCATCGACACACTCTCGGCGAGCTCGGCGTCCTGGGCCACGTCCGGCGCGGTGAGCAGCGGCTCGGGCAACCAGGGGCCGACGTACGCCTCCTTGCGGCGTTTCATGGTGCGTAGCCGGTTGAGTGCCTGCCGGGTCGTGATCCGGACCAGGTACGCGCGGTGGTCGAGCACCTGCGCCAGGTCGACCTTGACCCACCGCAGCCAGGTTTCCTGGAGGACGTCCTCGGCGTCGGCCGCCGATCCGAGCATCTCGTAGGCGACGGTGAAGAGCAGGTTGTGGTGGGCGACGAAAGTCTCGGTCGCCGGGTCGGTGACGTGGACGCTCATATCCCGACCCCCTTCCCTCGCGGCCGGCCCTGGTTGCCGACCGCCTTCAAGCTTGCATCCACAGCAAGGTCCTTCCATATCGGTGCTGTTGGACTCTGACTCACCCGGTCTGTGCGATTGAGAGCGGGACGCCACCCGGCGCATGACGCTAGACAGTCCGCTCAGCGGTGGCCGGCGCCTCGCCGCGGCCGGCCTGCAGCAGTTGACGGCGCCTGCCACTTCCCGAGACGCGGTGCAAGCGGTACGAACCGGGCTTGCCTGCCTCGTCGGCCATGTGCTTGACGATGCCCTTGCACACGAGCTCCTTGAGTTTCGCGCCAGGGCGCCCGTCGATGTGGAACCACAACGCGACGTCGTGGCTGTGGGCGAACTGGAAGATACCGTCGCGTCGGCCCAGGCTGATGCACTGGGCGGCGAACGCCTGATTGAGAGGCGTGGGCTGCTCACCCGCGATCCGGCTGAGCACCGTGTCGGCGGCCCGCGCGCCCAGAGGCATCGCGGCCTGGCAGCTCATCCGCAGCGGCAGGTCCGACGGCGCCGCCGAGTCGCCGGCCGCGACGATGCGTACGTCGTCCACGCTGGTCAACGTCTCGTCCGTGAGCAGGCGGCCCAGGGCGTCGGTGCTCAGCCCGCTGCGCACGGCCAGGTCCGGCACGCCGAACCCTGCGGTCCAGATGGTCACCGCGCTCGGCAGCTCGCGGCCGCCGCTGAGCTGCACAGCATCGCGGGTCACCGCCGTCACCTTCGTGTCGGGGCCGTCGAGCACGGTCACACCGAGCTTGGTCAGCCGCCTGGCGACCGAGCGTCGGCCCCGCGGGTGCAGGTACGGGCCGAGCACCCCTCCGCAGAGCAGGGTCACGGTGCGGCCCGCCTCCGCCAGCTCGGCGGCGGTCTCGATGCCGGTCGGACCGGCTCCGACCACTGTCACCGCGGCCGTCGCGGGCGCGGCGTCGAGGACCGGCCGCAGCAGCCCCGCCTCCTCCAGGGTGGCGATCGGGTAGGCGAACTCGTCCGCCCCGGGCACGCGCGGTTCGGCGCTGCCACTGCCCACCGCGTAAACCAGATAGTCGTAGCCGACCGTGCCGCCGCTCGCCAACGTCACGTTGCCCTCGGCCGCGCCGATCCGGGTCACGGTGTCGACCATCAGACGGACGCGCTCGCCCAGGACCTCTCGGTAGTCGACGACCGCGTCGTCGGACCCACCCACCAGTTGGTGCAGGCGGACCCGATGGACAAAGGACGGGCGGGGGTTGATCAGCGTCACGGTCACGTCGCCGCGCTGCGTCAGACGATTGGCCGCCATGACGCCGGCGTATCCGCCGCCGATCACGACCACATCGGTGTTCTCAGTCATGGTGTCTCCTCCGGTTCCAGGCGTTCGGCCTAAAGACACCGCCTGATCGACCCCTGTGACAGCATGTGAGGCAGGTCACTTCATGGGTGTGGCAGCCCGGACGGATTCCGGCCCGACTGCGGGGCGTCACCGGCGCCCTCATCTGCTCAGCAGGTACTCGGACCGCAGCATCAGGATCACTCTGATTCGCAGCCCCTTGTGCGGGACGGAGGTGGCGAAGCTGTAGTGGCCCACCACGTACGCACTGCACGCCATCGATCTGATCGGCCACATGGTGGCGTGGGCCTTGACCTCTGTTGCTTCGCGGACGTGGCGGTGGACCGTCGTCGCAGCGCTGGGACACGAAGCGTGCTGGAGGCATTCGACACGGACTGCACCGCAGCCGTAGTGAAGTACGAGGTCGCCGCCCCGTTGAAGCCCCGGCCCGCCGGCGTGCGCTCGGGGACCGACACGGAGCGGCGACGGGCGGTCAGCGGCTCTGCTTGAGGCAGGTCCGGTCCCGTGCGGGCAGCTTTCCTGTGGCCAGGTACCGGTTGACCTCATTGTCCACGCAGGCGTTGCCGTACTGGCCGTAGATCGCGTGCCGGTTGGCACCCTTGAGAGTGAGCAGCTTGGAGCTCGGCAGCAGGTTGTGCAGTGCCACGCTGCCCGTGTACGGGGTGCGCGGGTCACCGGTGGCGGCCACGATCAGCGCGGGGGTGTCGCGACGCACCTGGGTGGGCCTCTCGCGGGGCCGGTCCCAGAAGGCGCACGGCCCTATGTTGTTGGTGAGAGGGCCGAACAGCGCGTGCGTGGCCCGGCTGCGTTCGATGTCCCGCCAATAGCTCTCGGGGTTGCGAGGCACGGAGACATCGCCGCAGAGGATGGCGGACTGCACACTGCCGTTGCGTGATCCCTGGTCGGTGAGCGTGCCCCGCAGCATCGCGGCGAACTGCGGCGACAGCTGGGTGGGTTGACCCGCTGCAGCCCTTGCGAGCACGGACATCTGCTCCCCGGCCGCAGCCCGTGCCTCATCGGTGTCGTCGGCGGTTCCGGAGAAGACCACGAAGGGCACCTGGGTGTCGTCGAGCCGGAACGTATCCGCGCCGGTGCCGATGGTCAGGGGGTGGCGCGCGGAGGTCGCGACGACGCGGTCGATCGTGGCGAGCACCTGTCCGCGCGTTCGGCCGAGACCGTAGGCGCTGTGTCGCTGCGCCGCCCAGGTGGCCCAGTCGGCGAGGGCCTGATCGTTCTCGCGCTCCACGCCGCGCATCAGCCGCGGGTTGTAGCGGCGCGGATCCAGTGCCCCGTCGAGGACCACCCGGTCGTAGCGACGGGGGAACATCTGGGTGTAGACCGTGCCCAGGTAGGTGCCGTAGGACCAGCCCAGGTAGGAGATCTTGCGCTCGCCGAGTGTGCCCCGGATGACGTCCATGTCGCGGGCCGTGTTGCGGGTGGTGACGTACGGCAGTACGGACGCGTTGGTCGCCCGGCACCTGTCGGCCAGGTCCTTCTGCAGGGCGACCTGGCGCTCGAAGCCCGCCCGGCCTTGACCGGCCGAGAACATGGAGGAACCGACGGGCCAGTCGCAGTCGAGCGGGGCGCTGCGGCCGACGAAACGCGGGTCGAAGCCGATGACGTCGTAGCGTGCACCGGTCTCCTTCATCATCTGGCGAATGAGCGGGGCGTAGCCGAGGGCGGGCCCGCCCGGTCCTCCGGGGTTGAACAACAGCGAGCCGACCCGGTGACGGGTGTCGGTGGCAGCGAGCCGCGAAATCGCGACCTTGAGGGTACGGCCCCGGGGATCGGCGTAGTCGAGTGGGACGGTCACGTCGGCGCAGCGTGCACCGGCCTTCTCCAGATCACGACCCGCGGCATCGTCCGGGCCCAGGACGCAACTGCGCCAGTCGAGGCGCTGGTGGTAAAAGCGGTCGAGGCCCGCCCCGGCCGACACCGCAGCGCCGTCGCGGCCCGCTGCTGTCGCCGTCGCGCCGGGCAGCGCGGTGAAGCAGGCGGTGAGGGCGAGGCCCACGGCCGATGCGCGGCGCACGGCTGTGCTGATGGTGGTCACACGGTCTCCTTGAGTGGTGCGTGAGGCGGCGGGGCAGAAGGTGGTGGCAAGGGCGAGCAGAGCGTGGCGGCCCGGCCCGACCCGTCCGGGGCTGCATCGGACCTTGGCCCCGAGACTCCGGCGCCTGGACCGCACGCCCGGATACCGGCTTGTCCGGCCCGGCCCGTCAGCGGGGCGGATCGGGCCGGCGTGGCCGCACAAAGGGGTCAGGGAACGCGGAGCGCGCCCGCAGCCACCCGCTGCCCCGGCTGTTCTCGTCATGCGGGCCAGCCTTTCACCACATCTGACGCCGCGTCATCGTCTTTCGGCAGTACTGTGCGCATACGTCAGTGGTCCTACGGCCTGTCTCCAATGCGGGTCGAGGGGATCGCGCAGAGCACGGGTGCGTCGTCCTGAGCTCTCGGATACCGACACACGGATGGTCCGGGTGGTGCAGGCGGAGTTGGACGCGGTGATGGACATACTCCGCATCGCGCGCCCCGATCCGGGCCGCCGGCGCACCC
Organism: Streptomyces sp. NPDC059832; assembly: GCF_042731715.1. Classification (NCBI taxonomy): domain Bacteria; kingdom Bacillati; phylum Actinomycetota; class Actinomycetes; order Kitasatosporales; family Streptomycetaceae; genus Streptomyces; species Streptomyces sp. NPDC059832. The sequence continues at coordinate 104,772 of NZ_JBHWIY010000021.1, forward strand.
GGCCCGACCACGTTCTGCGCGACAAGGGCTGAGAAGAACCACGGCTCCCGCAAGATCCGCGCACGTCTGCTCAGACGCGGCATCGCCCACACCATCCGGGAGCGCTCCGGCTCAAGGGCCAACCGCCGCAACCGGGATGGTCACAGCGGCAGGCCCCCGGCCTCCGATACGCAGCTCCGCAAGTTCCGCAATGCTGTCGAGCGCTGTTTCAACAGGCTGAAGGTGCGACACGAAGTCGCACACGTTAAGTGGGAAAGCCACGATGGGAGGAGAACTGTGCTGACCCCGGATCAGTGTCCGAAATCGGTTCCCGCGCTCACATGCGTTGCCAGTTAACGGCGGGGTGTGAAGCTGAGCGTTCAAGCCCAAGGGTTCCCTGGCCATCGGGGAACGACAGGTGAGGGAAAGGCTGGATGGGTGAACCGCGTGAACCCCTGTTGATGTCTCGTAAGGTTGAAGCCGCCCGATGGTTCGTAATCAGCGGCTGCAGAACCCGGCGTTGGAAGACGCCAGGCGACTCTCTGAGGTTCCCCCGAGATGCGGGGATGGGTGACAGAAGGTCAGATGGGTCTCATGAGAGGAGCCCGGACGATGCCTGCGCCGAGGAAGTACCCGCTGGAGTTGCGTGAGCGGGCGGTGCGGATGTACCGGACCGCCGAGCCGAAGCCCGTGATCCGCCGCATGGCCGAGGAGCTCGGCGTGCACCACGAGGCCCTGCGCAACTGGATCCGGCAGGCCGAGGCCGACGCCGGCGAGCGGACGACCTGCTCGCCAGCGAGGAGAAGGACGAGCTCGCCCAGCTGCGGCGCGAGGTGCGGGAACTTCGCCGGGCGAACGAGGTCCTGCGGACAGCCTCGGTTGTTTTCGCGGCCCAGCTCGACCCGACCCGGCCCAGGTGACGGCGCTCGTCGACGAGCACCCGCATCTGGGGGTCGAGCCCGTACTCCGGGAACTGAACATCCCCTCCTCCACGCCTACACGGCCGGCCGGTTCTGAACCGAGTACCTGTGCATCGACGAGTCCCGTACGTTCCTCGGCCTGCGCCTGAACAACTGGACCTCTGCCGTGGTCTTCCTCGGCGCCATCGCCTGCCTTGTCGTGATAGATCATCCTCATCACCGGCGGCACCAGCGACATGGGTCCGGCGACTGCACACCTGGCCCGCTCGTGAAGCTAGGCGGATTCTTCGCCCGGCACCTTGGCGAGCTGCACACCACGCAGGCTGAGCAGCACCAACGCGACGCACCCGCAGACGAGCGCGATGTCGGCGACGTTACCCACGAACGGGCCGTAGTCGATGAAGTCCACAACATGCCCGCGGGCCAAGCCGGGCTCACGGAAGAGCCGGTCGCCCAGGTGGGATACCGCACCGCCGAGCAGCGCGCCCAGCACGAGCGCCCAGCCCGCAGAGGCCAGTCGGCGTGCGGTGTAGAGGATGCCGACCACTGCCGCTGCCGCCGCCAGGGTGAACACCCATGTCGCCTCGGTGCCCATGGAGAACGCGGCGCCAGCGTTGTACATCAGCCGGAAGTGGATCAGAGGGGGGATCACGGCGAGGCGCTCGCTGTCGGACAACGCGGAGACCGCCCACAGTTTGGTGAGCTGGTCCGTGAGCAGAACCACCGCCGCCAGCATGAGCATCACGCCGTACAGTCGGCTTGAGCCCCGCTCCAACCGCATCATCATGACCTCCGTGCGTAGCGATATCTGAACCAAGATTCCTGAGACTATCGGCGCGGCCCCTCCTGCGATGTCTTCTCCGCCTTCCCAGGCGAGGGTCATCTGTACGCTCTACGCGTGACCGATGAACCCCCGCACGCCGCCACGCCGCTACGCACCTCTGGTGTGACGGGCGGCTCTCGAAGGGCTGGAACACCGTCACCGAACGTGGCGCGAGGAGGTTTTGGGCTGCTTGTGTCAGCTGGTGGAGGCTGGGCTGATGAGTTGGCCGAGGAATTTCTGGGTTTCGCGGTCAGTGGCGTGGATGCGGGTGCTGTGGGTGCCGCGGGTGAGCAAGACGCGGTAGATATTGGTCGGGGTGGGCGATCCAGCGGCCGTTGCTCCAGGTGAGGTCCGGGCGGTGAGCACGTCGGCGTGGTGGTATTCGAGGCATCGACGGTCTCATCGAAGTACTCGGCGAGGTCGCTGACGCACGCCTCTTCGCCATGCACGTTCGTGGTGCGGGTCGGATACCGGGCGTACGGCGAGCGACCGATCCCCTGTAGGCAGGATCGTCCAGTACGAGATCCTCGGCGAAGTCGACACGTACTGCAAGAGAGCCTCTGGCTCGGGACAGTGGTGAATTCTCACTCAGGTGTCGCGTGCTGACGGGGGCTCGGCGAAGGCACCGGCGGCTGCGGCGAGGGCGGCGGTTCTGGCTGCATGGCCGGGCAGTTGCGGGTCGATTGGCGTGCGGAGGAGTACCAGCTCGTGGTACAGGGGCGCGGTGGCGGCGATGAGCAGTCGCCGAGCGGCGGTGTGCGGTGGGAGTTCGGCGCGTCGGACGGCCCGGCTGACGACGATCTCGCAGCGGGCGTATCGGTCCTCCCAGAGCCGCTGTTGGGCGTGGGCGGCCTTCTCGGAGCGGAACGAGGCGGCGATCAGAGCTGCCACGATCGGTGGCTGTGCAGTCAGGGCTGCTTGGATCTCCTGGTTCAGCGCTGCCAGGTCGCCTTCCAGTGAGCCGGTGTCCGGTGGTTGCCAGTCGTCGTCGCTCGCCGCGTCGAGGACATCGGCGAGCAGCCCGCCGACGTCCCCCCAGCGCCGGTACACCGTTGTGCGGTGCACGCCGGCGCGGGCGGCGACGGTGTCCGTGGTGAGCCCGTCATAACCGTGTTCGCCGAGCTCCGCGAGGACTGCGTCGAGCACCTGCGTACGGATACGGGCGGTGCGGCCCCCGGGGCGGCGCAGGGGTGGCGACCTGGTGCCTTCCGGTTCTGGGCCTGTGGGAGTAGTCACTGGTATTCCCTTTGCTCAGGGGATCGACGCTATGGCAACATCTTAAAGCATCAGTTGTCGCACTAGTGGAGTGATCGATGCTCTTCCGAAGCGTTCGCCCGGCCGCGCGGCCCTTGACGGCCGCCTCGTTCTCGAATGTTTTGGAGTCTCCGCATGCCTACCCAGATCACCGTGCTCGCCGTCAGCAAGTCCTTCAATGGCAGGCCCGTCCTTGATGCGGTGACCTGCTCGCTCGCCGCCGGCGAGCGCACCGGGATCGTCGGAGAGAACGGATCCGGCAAGACCACCCTGTTGCGCCTGCTCGCCGGGCGCGAACAGCCCGATGAGGGTGAGGTCGTTGTCCAGGCCGCCGGCGGTGTCGGCTATCTCGCCCAGGACGAGCGGACAGACCCGCAGGCGACCGTCCAGCAGATCATCGACCGCGCCCTGAGTGACCTGCGCGCCGTCGAGCGGCGCATGCGGCGTCTTGAGGCTGCGATGGCCGACGGCGACGCGTCGGGCCTGGCCGAGTACGGCGAACTGATGACGGTCTTCGAACTGCGCGGCGGCTACGACGCCGACGCCCGGGTGGAACGTGCCCTGCACGGCCTCGGCCTGGGGCTGGTGGGCCGTGACCGTACCGTGGGCAGCCTGTCCGGCGGAGAGCGGGTCAGGCTGCGGCTGGCGGCCGTCCTGGCGGCCGCGCCGGAGGTGCTGCTGCTGGACGAGCCGACCAATCACCTCGACGACGGCGCCCTGACCTGGCTGGAGGAACATCTCCGCGCCCGCCGCGGCACCACGGTGGCGGTCTCCCACGACCGGGTCTTCCTCGAACGTGTCGCGACCAGCTTGCTGGAGGTGGACGCCGACCGGCGCCGCGTCGTCCGGTACGGCAACGGCTACACCGGCTACCTCGCTGAGAAAGCCGCCGCCCGGCAGCGCTGGGCCCAGGCACACGACCAGTGGCGGGCCGACACCGACCGGCTTCGCGAGGCCGCCGCGACCACCGCCCGCCAGGTGGCCCCCGGCCGTCCGATGAAGGACGGTAACAAGATGGCCTACGACCGGGCGGGCGGCCGAGTGCAGCAGTCCCTGGCCAGCCGGGTTCGCAACGCCGAGGAACGGCTGCGCCGCCTGCTCGCCGACCCGGTCCCGCCTCCGCCGGAGCCGCTGCACTTCACCCCGGTACTGCGCACCCGCCGCCTGGAGGGTGCCGTCCTCGACGCCGCAGGCATCGCCGTCACGGGCCGACTCGACCGTACGAGCCTCACCGTCGCGGCGGGCGAACGCCTGCTGATCACGGGGCCGAACGGAGCGGGCAAGAGCACTCTGCTCCGCGCTCTGGCCGGGGACATCGCTCCCCACAGCGGGAGCGTCACCCGGCGCGGCAGGATCGGCTACCTCCCCCAGGAGCCGCAGCCCGGGGAGCCGGACGAGACGGTGCTGGCCGCGTTCGCCCGCGGCCGGGCCGGGGACGCCGCCGGGCACGCCGAACGGCTGCTGTCCCTCGGCCTGTTCGACCGCGACCAGCTCACGGTGCCGGTCGGCCGACTGTCCACCGGGCAGGCGCAGCGTCTCGCCCTGGCACGTTTGCTCAGCGAGCCGTCCGAGGTCCTGCTGCTCGACGAACCCACCAACCATCTGTCGCCCGCTCTCGTCGAGGAACTGGAAACCGCCCTGGCCGACTACGACGGCGCCCTCGTCATCGTCAGCCACGATCGACGGCTGCGCCGACGCTGGCGGGGCGCCCGCCTGGCCATGCGGGCGACCGAGTCGTCCGCCGCCAGGGCCTGACGCCCCCGAGATCTCGAACACCCATGCAGAAAGGACGCAATACATGACGCTGCCTGTTCCCGCCGATCCGACCGTGGTACATCCCATGCCCGAGCAGCCGCGGGTGGTACTGCTGAAGCCGCTGGTCACCTCGCCGCTGATCGAGGTCGGAGAGTTCTCCTACTACGACGATCCAGATGATCCGATCGCCTTCGAGACCCGCAATGTGCTGTACCACTACGGGCCGGAAAAGCTGGTTATCGGGAAGTTCTGCGCCCTGGGCGAGGGCGTGCGGTTCATCATGAACGGTGCCAACCACCGCATGGACGGCCCCTCGACGTTCCCCTTTCCGATCATGGGCGGTTCCTGGGCCCAGCACTTCGACCTCATCACCGGCCTGACCGGGCGGGGGGACACCGTGGTGGGTAACGACGTCTGGCTCGGCTACCGGTCCCTGGTGATGCCCGGCGTCCGCATCGGACACGGAGCGGTCATCGCTTCCGGTTCCGTCGTCGTCGACGACGTCCCCGACTACTCCATCGTCGGCGGCAACCCCGCCCGTCTCCTCCGCCGCCGCTACAGCGACGCGGACGTCGACCGCCTCCTGGCCCTGGCCTGGTGGGACTGGCCGCTCCAGCACATCACCGAACACATGCGCACGATCATGTCCGGCAGCATCGACGACCTGGAGAACGCCGCGGCCGGGCACCCGGAAAGGCCACGTCAAGAGCCATAGACCCGCACCACCACGGGCCATTGAACGGCCGGCCAGTGCCCCGCAGAGATCATCCGCATCGCGCTGTGCCCTGCCGTCGTACCGGCGATCCATACACATTCCAACACCGAGAATCGAGCTGTCAGCATGCCTGCTCCGTCTCCTCACAACCCGTTCGCCGACTGGCTTCGAGCCCATGCCGTCCCCCTCACCCACCTCGACCGTGAGGCGCCGCTGGATGACCTGGAGCCGCTCCGCACCATCATCGGCGAAGCCCGCGTCGTCGCGATCGGTGAGAACTCCCACTTCATCGACGAGTTCGCAGCCATGCGGGAGCGCATCCTGCGGTTCCTGGTCGAACGCTGTGGCTTCACCGTCCTGGCCTTCGAATACGGCTTCAGCGAAGGCTTCTCCCTCGACGCATGGGCCCAGGGTGAGGAGACGGACAATGACCTGTCGGCCCACCTCGCCACATCGATCCCCGTGGGAGTAGACGAGCCGCTGCGCTGGATGCGCCGACATAACCGCACCGCTTCCCCACCGGTGCGTTTCGCCGGCATCGACATCCCGGCGGCCGGTGGGTCCTTGCTTCCCGCCCTGACCCCGGTCGCCGACTACCTGCGGCACATCGATCCCGAAGCCCTGCCCGCGGTCAGGACCGCGATACGGATCGCCGAATCGTTCGCCGGTGGCTCCGGTGCCGACGCCGCGCCCGCGTGGGCACGCCTGGCCACCGCCGAACAGGACGCCCTCAGCGCGATCCTGACGCGCCTGCTCATCCGGTTCCGCTCCGTGGAACCGCTCTACGTCTCCCGCGGCGACCAGCACAGCTACGACATCGCCCTGCGACGCCTCGAAGGCGCCTGCCACGGCGACTACACCTTCCGCGCCATGGCCGACCTGTTCGCCGGCAAAGGGCTGACCGCCGACACCTCGGCCCGGGACGTCTACATGGCCGAGTCGGTCCGCTGGCACCTGGAGCGCTTCGAACCCGGCACCCGCATCGTGCTGGCGGCTCACAACGCCCACATCCAGAAAACACCGGTCTCCTTCGACGGCCACCTCACGGGGCTCCCGATGGGACAGCACCTGCACCGCGTACTCGGCGACGAGTACGTCGCCCTCGGCCTGACGAGCGTCACTGGACACACCGCGGACATGAGCCGCGACGAGAACGCACGCTTCGGTTTCACCATCGACACCACCGCGCTGGAGCCGCCCGAGCCGGGGAGCGTCGAAGCCGCCTTCGCCGACGCCGGACTCGGGCTCGCCATCGCCGATCTCCGCCAGGCGGAGGCCCATGACGACGCCGGCCACGCTCCGGGGCCCGACCGCATCCGGATACAGAGCGCCTACGTACACACTCCCGTCCTCGACGCGTTCGACGCCATCCTCAACACCCCGGCCTCCACCGTCGCCGGGCACATCCAGATCTGAGGATCCCGGCCTCCGCCTCTCGCACGGACGCCACCGTGGGCGGCCGCCGGCCATCACCGACGTCATGCTGCACGCCGTGCTGCACGCCGTGCTGCACGCCGTGCTGCGGCGCGGGGCGAACGGCGGGTCCGTCGAGCATCCAGTGCGCCTCATGAACGGCAGTGGGTGAGCCTCGCGGACGGCGCTGCCGGGTCCATCGCCGCCGACCGAGGCCCGTAGCGGGCGCCTTCACCCGATGCGACATCGTCACCGGCCGGATCTGGGCACGGTGGGTTCTACCGTGCTCAACCACGTTGCTTCTGCCCTTCCTTGACTCGCAGCGCACACCGGAGACAGCCATGACCAACATCGGCATCATCGTCGGTTCTACCCGTCCCGGCCGTGTCCGCAGATAGCCGAATGGATCGACAAGACCGCCCGCTCACGCCGGGACGCGGATTTCGAACTCGTCGACATCGCCGACTACCCCTTGACCCCCTGCGACACATCGCCGGAGCGGTGCAACTGGCTGCCGTGCACACCCAGCTCCACCTGTCGCTGAAGACCGACTTCGAGGCATGCACGACCTTTTGGCCCACCGAGCACCACGAAACGACACTCCAGCAGCTGCTCACCGAAGTGACCATGTTGACCGATGCGCTCGCTCCCCAGCGCCAGGCCTGAACTTCCGCCCATGGGCGCCGGCACCGGGCCACCGGCCTGGACGTGGTTCTGGACGTGGCGGAAGCAGCGCTGCCACCCGGTGCCCCAGGCCTGGTACCGCCCCGGATCGATCGCATCCAGCCCATACCGCCGCGCCCGGCTCACGCGCCGACCCGCCCTGGAGCCCGTGCGCGACCTACGTACGACGAGCCGGCCCGGTAGACGCGTCGATCACCTCCACCTGATGTGGAAGCAAGTCCCTTTGAGTCACCCAGGTTTCCTCTTGCGGCATTGATGATGGCGCGCTTGCCGCAATTGCGTTCGTTCGGGGGGATTGGCGCCCCCAGAGGGATGGGGACGGCGGCCTTTGCGCATGATGCCGTCACTGAACGATCACCTGTTTTGGAGGCTCCGAAGTGACTGCGCAGGACCATGGCACCACCGAGCCTGACGGCGAACCGCTGGACCTGGCCGATCAAGAGCTGGTTCGTGACCCGTTCACCGCCTACGCGCCCGTCCGTGAACGGGAACAGATGGTGCGGGGACGCGTGCAAGGAGTCGACCCGATGTGGGTGGCCACCCGCCACGACGACATCCGTACGATCATGAGCGACTCCCGCTTCACCATTGACGCCGCGACCGTTCCCGGCGCGCCGGTGGCCCATCGCACCGAGCAGACCTGGCAGGCCCGCGGCATGTGCCCAGGGCACGAGAAATACCTGCGTGCTGGAATCTTCGACACGGATGGAGCCGATCACCGACGTCTCCGCGGCCTGGTCACCGCCGCGTTCTCCCCAGGCCGTGTGGCCGCTTTGCGCCCCAGGATCGAGGCAATCGCTGACCAACTGCTCGACCGCCTGCCGGGCCACGCGGAGAACGGAGTCGTCGACCTCATCGAGCACTTCGCCCGGCCGTTGCCCATTACCGTCATCTGTGAGCTCATCGCCGTCCCTGAAGCCGACCGGGACCGCTGGCGCGCACGGAGCGCCACACTGACCGCCGGTATCTGCGGTGACGAACTGGGAGCCGCGCTCGCCGGCATGGTCGAGGACGCGCACGCCCTCGTCGACCACCATGCCGACCGCCCCGGGAGCGACCTCATCTCCGAACTGCTCGCGCCCCATCACCATGACCCGCTGAGCACCGACGAGTTGGTTGCACTCATCACCAACCTCGTCGTCGCCGGGCACATCACCACCGTCAACCTCATCGCCAACAGCACCGAAGCACTCCTCACCCACCCGGACCAGCTCGCCCTGCTGCGTGAAGACGCCACCCTCATGCCGCACGCCGTCAATGAACTCATGCGCTACTGCGGCCCCGTCGTGCGCGCGCTGCCCCGCTACGCCACCTGCGACACCACTGTCGGCAGCACCCCCGTGCGTACCGGGGAAGCTGTTCTCCCGATCGTTTCCGCGGCCAACCGCGACCCGGCCGCCTTCACCGACCCCGACCGCCTCGACCTCGGCCGTACCCGCCGCAGCAAGGAATCTCATCTTGGATTCGGGCACGGCGCACACCGCTGCCTGGGCGCGCACCTCGCCCAGGAAGAGACCGCCGTGGCTCTGACCGCGCTGTTCAACCGTGTCCCCGACCTACAGCTCGCCACCGACCCGAAACACCTGCAACGCGGCACCAACCCTGTCAACTGGCACCTGAAAGTCTTCCCTGTACGCCTGCAACCCCAGTCCTGGCCAGGGGCTGTCTGATGGATCAGACATGGTGTGCGGCAGACGGCACGTAGCCCGACAGCCGAAGGAGGGCTTCCGAATGAATAGTGTTCCCGGGAGCACCGGAGTCCGGCGCTGGGGGAAATCTCCTCCCCGCGTGTCTCATGAGGCATGTCGTAGTCTGGGGAACGACGGTTCTCCAGAGGGCAGTCCTCTCGCCGGGGCGCACAGCGGATATCGCGGCACGTCACCCGCCCACTACGACGACGAGACGCGTCGCTGCATCACCGCCCTGAGCGGCCGGATCGACACCATGAGGGCCACCGAGACCTGGCGAGCGGCACTCGAGGCCCCACGGTGGGGAACGCCGGTGTGGTTCCACGGCGTCATCGGCGGCAACAACCTGCTTGTCACCGACGGCAAGCTGTCGGCCGTCATCGACTTCGTCACCTCGGGCATCGGCGATCCCGCCTGCGATCTCGTGATCGCCTGGACGATGCTCTGTGAGGAAAGCCGCGAGGTATTCCGGCACACAGTCGGCCAGGATGACGGCACCTGGGCCAGGGCCAGAGGCTGGGCACTGTGGAAGTCCCTGCTGACATTGACCCAGTGCCCCGATCCCAGGGACGGGCGAGTCGCCATCCATCTCGATGTGATCGACGCGGTGCTGGCCGACCACGAGCGCTTCGCGTGACCCGGCCCGACGCCGGCGTACTCCCTCACCGCCCAACGCCACCCGCCAAAAGGTCACTTCGTTTCTCATGGGACATACCGAAGTCTGGAGAACGACGGCCACAGAACAGTGCTGCGCCGCACCGATGAAACCGTGTTCCTGTACGCCCGGTCCGGGGAGTCGTCACCCAGCACTGGATGGACCTGGCCGCCGCAGGCATGGAACTGCGCCCCGGCACTGCTCCAGCTCGTTGACGAACTGCCGGAAGTCGGTGTTGCCCGGCTCTCTCCCACGCCGCCGCTCCCGCCGACCTGGCCAGTCGCCCGCCCACCACCGACAGGAGTGTTCCCGTGCATCAGGAACATCGTTACGACACTCCGGAACTGGGCTGGTTCGACGCCGAAGCGAGCTTCGGAGAAGGTACACGTCTGCGGCATCAGTCCCAGGTCGCCGACGGCGCGATGGGCGGCGCAAGGGCCCCGAGGTCTGGACCCGTCACCCCGTCACCCCGTCACCATGGGCACCGGGGCCACGATCGGGGCTGTGGCCGTCATCGCGCCCGGCGCCACCGTCGGCCCTCACGCACTGGTCGCGCTCGGCGCAGTCGTCATCCGCGACATCCCCGCGCACGGCCTGGTGATCGGAGACCCCGCTCGACACGTCGGCCGGGCATGCCGGTGCGGCCACTCCCTGGACACGGAACTGCGCTGCACCAACCGCGGCACGACGGGGACGGACTGGCCGCCGGGCACCAGCCCGTGTCACTGGAGTGAGAATCACACCAGTTTGTCACTGTTCTGTGCCAGACAAGTAATGCTCTCCGAGTCGTACGAGCGGCACGGATAGCGTCCCGCTCCATGAGCACCGCACATCTGCCTCCCGCCGAGTACTACGCCGCCCTCCCCAAGATCATTGGTGGGGCAGGAGCGGCCATCCGCGACACCGCCGGCCGGTTCCTCCTGGTGAAACCGTCCTACCGCGACTACTGGGAGGTCCCGGGCGGCGGGCTGGACCAGGGCGAAGACCCGAGGCGAGCGGTTCAGCGCGAAATCAAGGAGGAGCTGGGCCTCGACCTCACCCCGGGCCGACTGCTGGTCGTCGACTGGGCACCCGAGCAGCCCGACGGCCGCCCCCCGTTGTGCAACTTCATCTTCGACGGCGGTCTGACCACGCAGGAAGAGGCACAGCGGCAGGTGCACCTCGACACCGACGAACTGACCGAGTGGACGCTGGCGGCACCCGAGGAGTGGAACACCCTCCTCCCACCCCACATGGCCCGCCGCCTCCACGCCTGCGCCCGCGCGCTGACCCACGACACCACCCTCTACCTGCACCACGGATTCGACCCCACCCGACACCATCCCTGACGCCCCGCCACCTTTCCGGTCGGCGACCAGGCGTCCACCGGAAGGAACACCGCCGTGAACACACCACCGATCCCGGCCGCCGCACCGCGCCTGGACGCGGCCGACATCGCCGCGGCGGTCCACGTCCTCGAATCCGGCCGGCTCGTCCAGGGGCCCGAGGTCGCCGCCTTCGAGGACGAGTTCGCGGACCTGGTCGACGGCCACTCCTGCATCGCGATCAACTCGGGGACCTCCGCCTTGTGGCTGACCCTCCTCGCACTGGGCATCGGTCCCGGCGACGAGGTGATCCTGCCCTCCTTCACCTTCGCCGCCACGGCCGCCGCTGTCCGCCCCACCCGAGCCACCCCGGTCTTCGCCGACATCACGGCGAGCTCGTCGTCGCTGAACTCGGCGAGGTTGTCGACGAGCCGACCGTGCGGCCGGATGCGGTTGAGCAGGCCTGCTCGTCACGCCCGTCGCCTTCGGTGCCGATGCGGTCGAGGTCGCGCTCGTCGTGCACTCCGGGCCGGATCGCGGCGCCGAGCTGCTCGTCGGTCATCTCGGGCAGCGTGCGCTCGTCGCCCGAGCGGACGCGCGGCCTCGAACGGGTCCGACCCCGGGCCGCTCGGCGTACCAGGGCGGACCACGGCCAAATCCAGAGTGCTCCGGCTTGACGTACGACGTATACGGAGCGGCTGTTCCGTCCAGATGTCGGCCCGGTGGGGCAGGGCCGCCCGGCGCCAGTTGCGCGCCGGGCGGCCGACTGGTGGTGGCGCGTCGAACGCCGAAACTGCCTCTACGGACATCCGCAGGCCGACACAGCGGCGGGTCCGGGTCGGCGGTCAGACGGTTTGTGCGCTGCGGGCGTACGGCGCGAACAGCAGCGACCAGTTGCCGACCGTGGTCCGGGCCAGTGCCGTTCCCGACTCCCCGTCCTCGTCGTCGGGGGTCACTTCGTCGGGCCGGAGGCCGGACTGAGTGGCCGGCTCCTGGGATCCGGTCCCGGTGTGGACGGGGTCGCCGTCAGCAGGGTCCTCCGTCGCCGCGTCGAGGAGGTAGAGCAGGTGCCCGTGTGCGGGGCCGGCGTCCCCTGCTTCCAGTGATTGCGTGGTGAAGGTGCGCTGCTCGTCGTACCGCACCAGATCTGAGTTCTCCACGGCGGCCTGGACGAGCTGGGCCCAGTAGGACTCGTCGTGGGCACCTGTGCGCTGGCGCATGTGCCGTGCGGCGTACCGAGCCATGGCCCCTGCGTCGTCGATCAGAGGGGAGAGCACCTGGTCGGAGGTGAAATCGAAGCCGAACCACAGGCGGCGGCCGTCGAGGGCCAGCGACTCGATACCGCCGACGACGCCGATGCGCCCGGTCAGCCCCGGCACCGGATCTGTTACGCCGTCTCCCGGCGTGGTGTCTGAGACTGCGTTGTCTGCCATGGTGGGTCTCTCTTCCGCGGTCGCGCTTACGCTACTGCCGGAGTGTCTATCGCAGAGCACTGACATCGAGTACGCGGTCCGTCAGCCGGAGTTCCGCAATCTGCCACGGGCCCGATTCAGTCAGCGATCCCTGCCAGGGCGACGGTACGCCGGAGCCCGCAGCGATGGCGTCACGGACAGCAGGCACCGGCTGCCGTCGCCGGTCATCACGCCGGACCGACTGCGCCCAATTCGAAGCGGTGAGGGAGCAGAGCGGGGCGGCCCCGCACGGGGCCCCGGCGCTCGCGTCGCACGCCCGGCAGCGTGAGTGTCGAGGCGAGCTGGGGGAGCCGTCCGTGTCGGTGCGGAAGCTCGACTCGGTGGCGGCCCTGGCGCCGATGGAGACCGAATTGGCGATGATGACGGCTGTATACCGGGTCGCCGCGAAGGAGATGGGGCTCCCCCCGGGTGGTGGAGGGCCTGGCGCCGTTGGACCGCGTTTACTCCGTCACGATCTGCACCGTGGTCATGGTGCTTTCCCGGTCAGCGTCCCCTGAGGAAAGCGGCGCGCAGTGCGGAGCCGCGGGTGATGAGGGCGACGTGGATGACGGGCAGCATACAGACGGCCTGCATCGCGGCGTACCACGGCGGGCAGACACCTGGGATCAGGTCGACGCCGATGATCGCAATCGGCATGATCACGGCGAGGGTACCCACGCGCTCGAAGGCCCGTCGAGACCCCTGGGAAGCGGAAATGGCCATCCGGTAGATCAGTACGGCGACCACCGGGAGCAGTACTGCCCGGACCCACATGAACGTGTTCACCATATGACCACTGCTCGCTGCCACGGCGACCGCCAGGAAGGCGATGGCGCCAAGCGCGCCGTACACCGTGATGCTGTTCATCGCTGTGCCGAAGGCTCGCAGGGTCTGGGGCGTGTGGTGGGGCGTTGCGTCGGTCGTGGGGTGCGCGTTGGTTTCCATGGCTACGACGCTACGAGGCGCCCGTTCGCCCCGGTACGGGCCTGGACACACGACGGGGTGGGCCTAGCCGCAATATCGCTGCTTTAAGGACTCTTCTGGCGTCTGCTGGTGTGTTGTGGTGATGGGGGTGTTTGAGGTGCCAGCTGGACATCTTGCGTTTGATGACGCGGGGGTTGGCGCGTGGTCGGCGGGGTGGCAGGAGTCGTTCCAGCAGTTCGCTGCTGGTGTGGGAGAGGGCTCGTTTCAGCCGTGAGGGGGGAAAGTGCCGCCTGGTCGGTGACGTGGCGGCGGGCGGCGTTCAGGGTGCGGGTGAAGGAGATCCGGTCCGGGTCGAGACCGGCTTGGTGGGCGGTGTCGTGGATGACGTTTCTGAGGGCGTGGTGGACCAGGAGGAATCCGTAGATCTCCTGCTCGATGCTGTCCGGGTGTTGCGAGCGCAGGACCAGTTGGCGGCCGCCCTGGTGGGTTTTGATCTCGTCGAGGGTGTTCTCGATCTCCCACCGCTGGTGGTAGAGGGCTGCCAGTTCTGCGGCCGGGGCCTGGTCCGGATCGCAGACGGTGGTGATGAGCCGGTAGACCGTGCCGTCGTCTCCGTCGAGGGTGTACTCGATCACCCGGACCGGGGCCGGGTCACGGTGGGCACGGTCATCGGCGGCCGTGATCCGGGACAGGTAGGAGCCGTCACCGAGCTGTTCGAGAACCGGGAGCACGATGTTCTTGCGGACCCGCCACAGCAGGTCGGCGCCCGTGCCGGACGAGGCCCGCCACAGTTCGAAGCCCGTGATGCCCCGGTCGGCCATCATCAGCATCCCGGGCCCGAGCCGGTCCAGCAGTCCGGGAACGAGGTGCTGTTCGTGCACGGAGAGCGGACCGGTGGCCGCGGCGAACACCGCATGTGTCCCGCACTCCACCAACGCGGCAACTCTCACCTGCGGATACGCGCTCCGCTGCTGTCCCCGGCCCGAGCCGGGCCGGCCGAAGAAGTTGGCGTTGGCTTCGGTGTCCGGGACATCGAAGACCGTGCCGTCCACCGCGACCAGCCTCCACCGCCGGTACCAGGAACCGGCCGTCTCCCTGGTCGCGACCGGCCGGCACACCCGCTCGAACAGCACCTTCAACGGCTCCGGCCCCAGCCGCCGACGGGCCCGGCCGATCGCCGCCGTGGTCGGCACCCTCCACGGCTTCTCCCATTGCCGCACCCGTTCCAGACCGTGAGTCAGCAGCCTCGCGACTTCCTCATAGCCCTGCCCGGAGAACAGGCACATGGCGAGCACGAAATAGACCACGACCCGGGCCGGCAGCAGCCGTGACCGCTGTTCCACACGCCCGCACTCCGCAACCGCCTCATCCACCAGCCCCGGCGGAAACACCTGAGTCAGCACCCCCGGAGCAATCCGGTCCGACAAACGCGCACACGACGACTTCACCTGTCCAGGCCTCGGCACACCACAACCAACGACACATCACCACCAAAGTCACCGGTATTGGGCCTAGCCCCACTCCCTGGCTGACCATGCAGGATGCAGCTCCCACGCCCGGGAGGAGTTGGAGGAGATCCGCCGTCAGCAGCAGGAGATCGTGGAGAACCTGGTCGCTTACTGACGCACGCTGCTGCAGCAGGTCGACGTCGGTGAGCCGCGCAGGTCAGGCCGCTGCGACGAATATCCGTCCGGTCTGTGGCTTCCCGCTCCACCAGCAGCCGCCTACGACTTGGTACGCGATAGCCAGGGCCGTCAGAGCGATTCGATGGGCCCTGGCGATCCTGCGAGACTGCTGACATGACTGGCATGATCGTGGTCGGCGACTACGACCTCCGATGGCCCGAGCGGTTTGAGGACCTGCGGCAGCGGCTTGCACCTCACATCGCGGACCTGGCTGTATCCATCGAGCATGTCGGAAGCACAGCCGTGCCCGGATGTGCCGCCAAGCCGATCATCGACCTCGACATTGTGGTGGCCGAGGACGCCACCATGCCCGAGCTGATCTCCCGGCTCACCGAGCAGGGCTACCGGCACGAAGGCGATCTGGGGATTCCGGGGCGGGAGGCCTTTCAAGCCCCTCCTGCGGCTCCTGAACATCACTTGTATAGCGTGGTCACGGGCTCCAGACCCCACCTTGATCACGTCTTGCTCCGTGACTACCTACGTCAGCGGCCCGATGAAGTCCGGCGCTACAGCGCGTTGAAGGTGGCCCTCGCACAGCGGTTCCGTGCCGACAGCCAGGGCAGACGGGACTACTCGAGGGCGAAGAGCGCTCTGGTGGAGGAACTGGTCGCGAAGTCCTACGTCGCTCGGGCCGCCGGAGAACCGTGACGTGACGGTGGCCGCACGGGTTCGCCTACGCCAAGGCCGAGGGTGTCGAGCTGCGCATCGACGGCACCGAGACCCAGGTCCGCCGCCCCCGGGCCGGCCGTCCCGGCCGCACGGCGTTCGTATCCGGCAAGAAGAAGCAGAACACCGCCAAGACCACCACCATCAGCGACGGCTCGGGACGCCTGCTGTGGTCCGGGGCCGACCGGCCCGGCAGAATGCACGACCAGACCGCGATGCGCACCGAGTCGTAAGCCTCGATCCACCGGCTGATGCCTGTGGATGACGTTTGGGAAAATGGAGGAGTGTCTTGTGACCTGCGATGATGGGAGTTCTTCACGCTTCCAGCACGCGCAATCAGCAGGGCACTTCCGAGATGCAGGTTTCCCATACGCCGGCGGCGGTCTCCGCTGCGTTCGATGACCCGAATCTGATTGCGCAGGCCGGGCTGGTCCCGGTGATGCGGCTGGCCGAGCAGTGTGGTCTGCCGCGACTGGTGACGGAGAAGGTCAAGTGACCGGGGTGAGGAACCGGCGCGGGTGCGGCGGCAGACGCGAAGGTCACCAGGTGCGGGCGATCACGGCGAGGTCGTCGGCGGTGGCGTCCGCCCCCCAACCCTCCGCGTAGGGGGAGCTCTGCGACTGGGTGGGCAGCTGCATCCCGTAGAGCAGCCGCCCCGGCGGAAACCTGTGCGGCATCCGCATCCCAGCCTCTCACCGAGGCAATCTGTCCGGGCATCAGATAGTCCAAGCTCCACGTGCGGTTTGCACCTGATGAGACGGACCGCCAGGCAAGGGTGGGCCGCGCGGGACTGGCAGCCGATGCGGCACTGGGTCAGCCCCAGAACTCCCGCAGGGCGGCGTTGACGGCGGCGGGCTCCTGGGTGTGCGGGTAGTAACCGGGCACCCGCAGGAGGCGGCCCCCGAGGGAGTCCGTGAGGGACTCGGCCACGGCCATGAGGGGGAGCCCCACGTGCTCGCGGTACGTGGCCGGCGCGCGCTCCCAGGTTCCGCAGATCACCAGAATCGGCAGGGCGGCGCCCCGGACCACCTCCAGCGGGATCTCCGCCTCCCAGATGGGCCGCTCCCTCATAGATGTGGCAACGGCACGGAGCCGGCGCGACGTGGGCTCGGGCATAGCCATCCCCAACCCCTCGGTGGACGCACGTAGATACTGCTCCGGCGTGACGCCGTCCGGGATGCCCGGGGCACCGTCGCGCACCCGGTCGAGGAGGTCGGCGACGACTGGATGGTGCGCGGCGGCGGTGAAGGCGGAGGGCTGGATGAGGGCAAGGGAGCGGACGAGGTCGGGTCGGCGCGCGGCGGCGATGAGCGCGGCGACGGCGCCGTTCCCGTGCCCCACGAGGTGGGCGCCGCCGAGCCCCACGGCGGAGGCCCCGTCGCCGAGAACCTCCACGATGTCCTCGGCGTCGACGTCGAAGTCGCTGCGCGGGGTGTCCGGGCTGTCGCCGTAGCCCCGGCGATCTGTCATGAGGAGCCGCCGGCTGTCCGCGAGGGGCCGCTGCCCGGCAAACCCGTACGTGGAGTCGCTGCCCCAGGTGAAGATGTTGTGGATGAAGAGGGCGGGGGCGGCAGCAGCCGCCGGGGCCCCCGAAGCTGTCGGGGCCCGGCCTCCTCCGACCCGATCGCGGTCATCCCACACGGTCACGTGCACGGCTGCCATAGGTCATCCTCCCGAAGCTGAGGAACATCAACTCCCGTGAGACTAAACCTCGATCCACGGCTGATGCCCGTGGATGACGTTTGGGAGAATGGAGGAGTGTCTTGTGGCCTGCGATGATGGGAGTTCTTCACGCTTCCAGCACGCGCAATCAGCAGGGCACTTCCGAGATGCAGGTTTCCCATACGCCGGCGGCGGTCTTCGCCGTGTTCGATGACCCGAATCTGATTGCGCAGGCCGGGCTGGTCCCGGTGATGCGGCTGGCCGAGCAGTGTGGTCTGCCGCGACTGGTGACGGAGAAGATCAAGTTGACCGGGGTGAGGAACCGGCGCGGGTGCGGCGGCGGACGCGAAGGTCACCAGCATCGTGGGCGGCATGACCGCAGGCGCAGACAGCATCGACGACCTCGACGTCCTGCGGCACGGTGCGATGCCGACTATGTTCGGCGGTATCCGTGCCCCCTCCACGCTCGGCACTTTCCTGCGCGCGTTCACCCACGGCCATGCCCTCCGACTTTTTCGGTCGCCCACATGTCGGTGGCACGTTTTCCGGTGTTGTCCCACCGGGGGAGAGGTCCGGGGAACGGTCGGTCGAAGACCTCGCCGAAGTACCTGGACTCCCAGATCGACAAGTGCTTGACCAGGCCGAGAAGGTTGGTTCCAGTCGAGGTCAGGGGCGTCGGGTGTCGTACTCAACGAGCCCGTCGAGCTTCCAGAGGACCGCCTCGCGCATCTCTCGCAGATCGCTGTGCAGGTACTCTTTTGCGAAATTATCGATCATGCGAGACCACTCTGCCATGACGGGCGAGGGACCGGTGCCGGAACCCTCACACGCCCAACCGGGCCATCCCTACAAGATCTTGTTACGACGTCTACGGGGCGGGTCCTCCCACTTCCTTGTAGGGTCTCAAATTTCGCGGCAAAATCTCGTTTGATCGCGGCACGTGACGGCAATTCCGTGAGACATGAAGGTCAAGAGGTGTCGGTCTCGCGAAGCAGCCGAGGAAATGCGCGTTTCGTGAGACTGATCCGTGTGCCATCGCTGAGACTGCCTGAAAGCCGCTGGTCAGAAGCCCAGCCTGTGCCACGAGCCAACGAGATCCCACATTCCTGTAGCGTCTCAAATTTCGTGGCACGGGCTCACGATCTTGGCGTCGACCGCGGCGCCGAGCACGGAAACCGCAGTTCAGCGGTGATCCAACCCGGGAGGTCAAGGCCGATCGGCGATGCGGTGCGCCAGCCAGGCAAGGGCGGGCGGCATCCGGTATTCGACGGCGTGGTGGCCGCCCTCGAACAGCTCGAAATGCACGATGTCGTCGGCCACTCCGACTTCGGCAAGCGCATCCCGGAAGGCCAATGCGCCCAGGTCGAGGAACCACTCGTCGCGGATGCCGGCGTCGATCCAGATCCCCCGCTGGGAACGGAGGGCGTCGGCGTGCGTGGTGGTCATTCGTACCGGATCCCAGGCCAGCCACCGCTGCCACTCGCTATCCCGCAGGGCCCCGGTGCGGGGGTTGAAGGGAAGGGTGGGAGAGCCGTCGGGGCCTGGAGAAAAGCAGGCGGAGACGCCGAGAATCTCCAGAAGATTCAGGTCCTCCTCCTTGGTGAAGGCGACCCGCGAGCGGAAATCATCCCACCAGCGGAAGATGTCGCCGCCGTAGGGCCGCAGTTGGCGGGCCGCGGTGAGGAAGTGCGGGTGGTACTGGGCCTCGGACAGTGAGTCGCCGGAGTGGGTGGCGAAGGCGCCGAACAGATCCGGGCGGAGCATCGAGGTGACCGCGGCGCCGAGTCCGCCGCTGGACTTGCCCGCGATGGCCCGGTGGTCGCGCGCGGGAAGCGTGCGGTAGCGGGCGTCGACGTATGGCACGACCTCCTCGCACAGGTAGGAGTGGTAGCAGCCGGTGCCGGGTGAGTCGATGAACTGGCTGCCGCCGTAGGTGGTCCAGGCATCCACGAATACCAGCAGCATCCCGGGTGCCTCCCCGCGGGCGAAGATCTCGTCGGCGAGCTCGGGGACTGGCTTCCGAAAGGCTGTGCGGTTGCGCCAGACCGGGAGCGTCCCCGCGTAGCCGAGTAGCAGATACGTGACGGGGTAGCGGCGTTCGGGCGCATCGTCGTAGCCGGGCGGGGTGTAGACCCACAACGGTCGTTGTGTTGGGTCGTTGAGGGGATTGCCGCGGAGCAGCGCGCTGTCGATGACGTGTTCGTCTATGCGTCCGGCGAGCGTGAAGGTCGACATGCCTCGGGACAGTACTACGATTTCAAAATATCTGAATCCATAATTTCTGGAGGGTAGGGTGACGCCGTGACAACATGGCACTCGGCGGCGGAATCAGCGCAGCCACGGGACTCGATCGACCGGCACATCGCCCGCTGGGGGCGTGAAGTCCCCGGCTTGGTGCCGGAGTTGGAGGGATCCGTCACCCGCATGCAGAAGCTCGTGCGGCACCTGCAGCAAAAGAAGGAGGCCGCCCTGGCACGGCACGGCCTGAAGCTGTGGGAGTACGAGATCCTATGGCGCCTGCGCTCCGCGGGAGAGCCCTACCGCATGACACCTACACGTCTCGCTCAGGGACTCGGCGTCCACCCCGCGACCCTCACCAACCGCCTCGACCGCCTGCAGTTGGCGGGGCTGATCACTCGCGAGCACGCGCCTGAGGATCGCCGCAGCCTTCTCGTCGGCCTGACTCCCCAGGGGGCCGCAACGTGGGCGGCGGTGATCGACGACCAACGGGAGGCCGAGGCCACACTGCTTGCGCCCCTGGGCGAGAAGGAGTTGGGGCACCTGGCCGCCCTTCTGCGGGTCGTGGCTCTCGCCGTCGAGGAGGACGGCCCGCCCCTCATGCCGCACGTCGACTGAAACTCCAGCACCACCACTCAGCCGGACCCTTCGACGAGTTCCTCCAGCCCGAAGGAGATCGGCGGGCGGGACGCCACGATCGCCCTCAGCCAGTTCACCGATGAGCCACTCGGTCCCACGGCCGTTGCCCACCGCCGGGGCACTTTCGCGAAAGCAGCTCACGCTCTGCCAGATGCAGTGCGACGGGACAAGCGGCCCGCCGATTGCGGCGGGCCTGCCGAGATCGTGAGGAAATGCCACGTTCGTGAGACACGGCGGCCGTGCCATCGACCTGAGACAGCGGAAGAGCCACTGGTCAACTAGTGCCGCATCAGACGACGTTCGCCCTGCTGTGATGTGACGTGCCCTTGATCGATAGGCTTCGAGAACGTGTTCAGGCCAGTGATACTGGAGGTACCCTCATGGCCATCGAGTGGGTTCGACTCAAGCTGGATCTGGATGCGTTCGACGATGCCCGATTCGAGCCTTACCTCCGACGCTGCCAGCAGACTGGTATCGAGTTTACGACCATGGCAGCTGCCGGCGACACGGTTGAACATCGGCGTGCGCTGTACGACCTGAACAAGACGTGCTCCGCCGACATCCCGGAGCGGGGGGAGTTCTACACGTTCGACGAGTACCTCGCTCAGCGCATCGAGACTCCGACCTACGATCCCCAAGGCGTCGTTCTCGCCCTGGACGGCGGGTCGTGGGTCGGCATGGCAACCACGTCGCTCCAACCCGAAGGGCACGCCCTCAGCGAGATGACCGGGCTGCTGGCCAGCCACCGGGGAAGGGGAATCTCGCTGGCCATGAAGCTCCTGGCCATCGGTTTCGCGCGTTCTCACGGCATGCAGTGGCTGCGGACCTTCCACCACCCTGACAACGCAGCGGCCATCGGCATGAACCGACGGCTCGGCTTCGTCAACGACGAGCCACGAGTTGCAACCACGTGATGGTCTTGCACGTCAGGCGACATTCGCCCTGCGCACAACTCTCCGCAGGCGCTCGTCGGTGGCGTGCTTGTTCCGCCAGATGATGTAGCGGCTGATCACGCTGCCCTGCTCCTTGTGGTCGGCGTGGTCCGTGCCGTCCAGGGTGAAGTAGCGCAGGGCCGTGAACTGGGCCTCGATGCGGTTGAGCCAGGAACTGTTGGTCGGTGTGTAGGCGATCTCGACGTTGTTCGCGGCAGCCCAGATGCCGACCCGTTGACACCTTTTCGTGGTCAGATGCGGGGAAAAGTTGTCGGCCACGATCGCGATCCTGACGTCGGTCGGGTAGAGGCTGCGCAGACAGCGGCAGAACTCCAGGAACTGGGTGCGCCGCTTGACCGGTTTGACGTGGCCGTAGAGCTTGTCCTTGGAGAGATCCAAAGCAGCGAACAGGTGCCGCACCCCGCCGTAACGGTTGTAGGTCGCTCGCCGCCGCCGGCGCGGTTCGCGATCTGGGTCTTTGCGCTTGCCGCCTCGCTCGGCCCACTGCCGGCTCAGGTGGGGCATCAGGTTGAGCGGCCCGAACTCGTCCATGCAGAAGATGACTTCGGGTTCGCCATCCTCGGGTATGACCTCGCCGTCGGTGATCGCGTACAAGTGTTCGACGCGCGCCTTCTTGGCCGCGTAGTCCGGATCGCGGGAGGTCTTCCAGGTCTTCAGGCATTGAAAGGAGACGCCCTCCTCGCGGAGCAGGATGCGCAGGCCCTCGTGGCTGATGTCGTCGACCACCCCCTCGGCGACCAGGGAGTCCGCCGGCTTGGACAGGCTCCAGGTCGAGAACGGCAGGTCGTGCTCGGTGGGCTTGGACTTCGCGATCTCACGGCGCTCCGGCAACGTGAACGTCTTCGGCCGGCCACCGGAATATCTCGGGTGCAGAGAGTCGAAGCCGTCGGCGTTGAAGTTGTGGATCACGTCCCGGTCTCGGTCGTCACTGGTGAACGACACCCCGGCGATCTTCGCCACCGGCATGCCCTGCGCGGAAAGCAGCACCATCTGAGCCCTTTGCCAGGTCACCACCGACCCGGTGCTCCGCGGATAATCCGCAGCAGCCGCGCGCCCTCGTCGTCATCGATCTCCGTACCCGTACCCGTACCCGCTCAGCCACCAGGACAGAGTGGCGGATCCACGCCGCCCGGACCTGCCCCTGGACGGCGAGTCACGGCACGGCGAACGTTGCCTGATGCGGCACTGGGACGTGTTTGAGATGTGGATCAATGTCTCGTGTCGCTTACGCTCGGAGCATGGTGCAAAGCCAGGCGGAAGATGTCGACGGCTATCTCGCCGAGGTGCCCGAGGAACGCAAAGAGGCTCTGACTCGGCTGTGTGAGCTGTGCCGTGCCGAGCTGCAGGGATTCACCGAGGTGATGGCGTACGGGATGCCCGCCTATGAGCGGGACGGCATCGGGGAGATCGCCTTCGCGAGCCAGAAGCAGTACATCTCCTTCTATCTGCTGCGCAGCGATGTCCGCGAGGCATTCGCTGAGCGGCTGGCGGGTCAGGACATGGGCAAGGGCTGCCTGCGCTTCCGCAAGCCGGAGAAGATCGACTTCGTGCTCCTCCGGGATCTGCTGCGGGCCACGGCGGCCAGGACGGGCAAGATCTGCTGACTGCCGCGGTGCAAGGCCGCCACCCGGACACGTGCATCGATCAAGGCCGTGAAACGATCTTCGGATATCTCGTGGCGATCTGGCGAATACACAGTGGGAGTGGCTGAAGGCGGTGTTGCCGCCGCTGCCGAGGACGGGGCGCAAGCTGCTGGATCGGCGGCAGTGCTTCGACGGGATCTGGTGGCGAGCACGGACAGGTTCGCCGTGGCGGGACGTGCCCGAGCGGTACGGACCCTGGGAGACCGTACACGCTCTTCCGGCGATGGCAGATCGACGGGACCTGGGCGAAGGTCTTGAAGAAACTGCAGGTCGAAGCGGATGCCGCCGGGCACATTGCGTGGGAGGTCTCGGTGGACTCGACCGTCTGCCGGGCCCACCAGCACGCAGCCGGGGCCTGAAAAAGCGGGCTCCCGGCACGGGCCGGACGTATCCCGACGGGCTGGCGGCCGAGCCGGACGACCGCGCGCTCGGCCGTTCGCGCGGCGGCCTGACCACCAAGATTCACCTCGCGGTCGATGCCTCCTTCCACGTTCTGGCCGCCGTCATCACCGCCGGACGGCGCGGCGATGCACCGGCGTTCACCGAGGTCATGGACCGCATCCGGATGCCCCGGATCAGTGGTGGACGTCCCCGCACCCGCCCCGACCATGTGCTCGCCGACCGCGCGTGCTCCTCCCGCGCCGTCCGTCGTCAAGGGTGTGCCGCCGGGCCTGGACAGGTGAACGCCTGGTCGGCGCCGGTCCAGGAGATCACCTCCAGCAGGACCTCGGAGGTCGGCGCGGGGCAGCATCGCGTGCACCGCGGCCCGCAGGTCGAGCAGTGAGGCGGGCTCGGGTTGTGCGCCGCCAGAGTGTGGCCACCCACCTTCTGCGCCGTCTCAACAGTGGTGGCGGGACGCGGGTGGAGATACACCCGCTGAACGGCCGCAGGTTGCCCAGCTGCTCCAGCTGGTGGTGGAGTACCGCGCGATGAATGTCCGCCGCTGGGACCCGCGCAATCGGTTCCTGGGGCCGCCGGCGACCATCAGGACCTCGAAGCCGCGCGGATCACCGACGTCCTCCTGGACCTCGGCTTCCAGTGGGGCCGGCCGCCCGAGCTCCATGGCCCGGGGGCGGCGTACTCCGCCTCCGCCCGATCCCGAGCCTCTTCGCAGGCCCCTCTGGCAGGCGCCACCCCCGGTCGCCCCGCAGGTAGACGTGTGGCCTCGACCGATCCGGTCAGCGCGTCGGCCAGTTGGGAGCACGTCGGATCGACGTTCTCCGGGCCGAGCAGTGACACTCGCTCACGTGCCTCGCGGACCGGCTCCGAGGCCGCCTCGGTCCGCGACCGGTTCGATTCCGTGAATGCTCCCCAACGACAGTATTCCGCCGCCGCAACAGGAGCCGCGACGGCGGAATGCCGAAGGGGATGGTCAGTCCATCAGAGTCACTGCGTTGTACTGGCTCGAGTCCTTGACATTGGAGATGCTGCCGCCGCCCCATGCGAGGAACGAGCGGCCCCCGCCGTCGTCATCGTTCACCAGGACCGAGACGCTCAGCAGGCGCTGGTCCGCGGCGATCGGTGCCAGCTCCGCCCAGGGCAGGGTCATTCGGTAGTGCGTCTTCTTGGCGGAGTCGTCCCGCGTCACGGTGCTGGTCGCGGCGGTCTTGGTGCCCGGACTGCCGTCCATGTTGCGGAAGATCACGCTCTGCGCCCCGGACGAGGTGTGAGCGCCGCACCGTACTCGGCGCCGGCGGAGACCGTCTCTCCCGGGAACCCCCGTGCCAGTTGTTCTGTCTCGGGAGGTTGTGGACGGGTGATTCAGGTCTCGGTTGAGGGATCTTGAACAGGTGAGGGCCTTCCGGTTCGGTGTGGATTGCGACATCTACACGAACTGAAAGGCCCTCGTGCCACACTGCAATGCAGCCCTGTCCGAGACCGGACGCCTGTGTCTGGCCCGCTGTGTCGTCGAGGACAACTGGCCCCTGTGCCGGGCCGCCGAACGCTTCCAGGCCTCGCCGACCACGGCCCAGCGGTGGGCCGCCCGCTACCGCCGTTTCGGCGAGGCGGGCATGGCCGACCGCTCTTTGCGCCCTCACACCAGACCGCGCCGCACCCCGACCCGCACCGAACGCCGGATCATCAAGGTCCGCCTCGCACGCCGGTGGGGACCTGCCCGCATCGCTCACCTGCTCGGGAGGCGGCCCGGCTGCTGACGCAGGGGCTGGAGCGGGTGCGGCGGTGGGAGAAGCCGTGGCGGATGCCGACGAAAGCGGCGATCGGCCGCGCCCGCCGACGGTTGGGGCCGGAGCCGTTGAAGGTGCTGTTCGCGCGGGTGTGTCGGCCGGTGGCCGCCCCGGACACTGCTGGTGCCTGGTATCGGCGGTGGCGTCTGGTTGCGGTGGACGGCACGGTCTTCGATGTGCCGGACACCGGGGCGAACAGCGGTTTCTTCGGCCGGCCCGGCTCGGGCAGGGGACAGCAGCGCGGTGCCTACCCGCAGGTGAGGGTTGCTGCACTGGTGGAGTGTGGGACACACGCGGTGTTCGCCGCGGTGACCGGCCCGCTGTCGGTTCATGAACGGCGGTTGATTCCCGGCCTGCTGGGCCGGCTCGAGCCGGGAATGCTGCTGATGGCCGACCGCGGCATCACCGGCTTCGAGCTGTGGCGGGCCGCCTCGGACACGGGTGCGGACCTGTTGTGGCGCGTCCGCAAGAACATCGTGCTCCCGGCCCTCGAAGCCTTCGACGACGGCTCCTACCTGTCCGAGATCGTTGCGGCAGGCGACCGCAAGCGCCGGGATCCGGTCCGGGTCCGCGTCATCGAGTACACCCTCGGCCGTGAGGACGACGACACGGTCTACCGGCTGATCACGACCATCTGCAACCCGCAGGAGGCCTCTGCGGCCGACCTGGCGGGCCTCTACCACCAACGCTGGGAGATCGAGAACACCCTGGACGAGATCAAGACCTTTCAGGGCGGACACCACCTCGTCCTCCGCTCCCAGTACCCCGATGGCGTCGAGCAGGAAATCTACGGCTTCCTTCTTGTCCACCACGCACTCCGGGACGTCATGCACCGCACCGCTCACCAAGCCGGCCTCGACCCCGACAGGCTGTCCTTCACCCGCACCCTTCGCATCGCTCGCCGCCACGTCACCGACCAGGCGGCGCTTTCCCCCCTCACGACTCAGTCGAGCCCTGACTCACACCATCCGTGAGCTGCTGGAACGACTCCTGCCACCCCGCAGGCAACGTTCCAACCCCCTTGTCATCAAACGCAAGATGGCCAACTGGCGCCTCAAACACACCCACCACCGCAACCCACCCCGACCACCCGCAGCAACAATCACACTGGTCACCCACCAAACCAACCAGCAAGCACCAGAAAAGCACCTAAATCGCCAGCACCGGGGCGGGACACCTGTATCGCATGCATCACGGCGGTGAACTGGGTGCAGTCGTTGGTGTTCCCGCCTGTGACAGTGAAGGCGAGCGGGCGCTCCAGGGCATCGCAGGACAGGTGAATCTTGCTGGTCAGGCTACCTCGGGACCTGCCGAGCCCTCGGTTACGGAGCCCTCTTTTCGGGCCCCGGCAGCGTGCTGGTGGGCACGGACCACGGTTGAGTCGATCGACACAAGCCAGTCAATGCCGCCGGTCGAGTCCACCCTTGCCTGGGCGGCCTGAGGCATCCGCTCGAACGTGCCGTCCAGGGCCCACCGGCGAAACCGAGTGTGGAGCGTGGCCCACGCACCGTACGGCTCAGGGACGTCCCGCCAAGCCGTCCCGGTACGGAACTTCCACACGTTCCCGTTGAGCACTGTGCGGTCAGCCAGCCGCTTCCTTCCCCGCAACGACTTGGGCAACAGCGACCGGACGAACTCCCCCTCGGCGCCCGACAGTTCATGTCGACGTATCACCCGACCGTGATCCACCGCTCCAGATCATTTGAAGGCACCACCTGGCCGGGGCTAGGTTGGACCGATCGGCATGCAATCCCCCTGGAAAGGGACATGAATCGGTATGACCGTCGCCTCACAAGCCCCGGCCCAAGTCCCGACCCAAGGCCGTGCCGCCCGGTTGGTGGGGCGGACCCCCGTTGGGGTGCGGCCGTATCTGGAATTGCTGCGGCTGGACCGGCCGGTGGGGGCCTGGTTGCTGGTGGTGCCCGGATGGATCGCCCTGGGAGCGATCGCCGGGCCCTGGGACGGGGGCCTGCTCGGGCTGCTGCTCCTGGTGTACGGGGTGCTGTCGAGAGGGGCCGCCTGCGGGCTCAACGATGTGCTGGACGCACGGTTCGACGCACAGGTGCCGCGTACGGCGGGGCGGCCCGTCGCCTCCGGGCGGCTGGGGGCCGGGCGGGGACTGGTGCTGTGTGTCGTGGTGGGGGCCGTCGCTCCGCTGGTGATGGGGTTCTGGAGTGTGGAGGCCGTGGTGTGGGCGGCGGCCGGGGCGCCCCTCGCGGCGGTGTATCCGTATATGAAGCGGGTCACGCACTGGCCGCATGTGTGGCTGGGGATCACCATCAACTGGACGGTGCCGCTGGTGTACGGCCTGCTCACCGGAGGGCTCGGGCTCGGGGGCGGGGTGCTGTACGGGGCGCTGATCTGCTGGGCCGTGGGGACGGACGTGATCTACGCGTGCCAGGACCGGGAGGCCGATGTGCGGGCCGGGGTGCGGTCGGCCGCCGTGCTGCTGGGGCGGCATAGCCGGGTGGTGGTGGGCGGAGTGTACGCGGGGTGTGTGGTGCTGCTCGCCTGGTTCGGGATCGTGGCCGGGCTCGGGCCGCTGTACTGGCCCGGACTGTGCGCAGTCGCGGGGCAGTTGGGATGGCAGGTATGGCGGGCCGACCCTGCGGATGTCGGAGCCTGCGGGCGGGCGTTCGGCACCAATCCTCTGTGCGGACTGCTCATCCTCGTGGCCGTGCTCGCCGGGCGGGTCGGTACCCTCGGCTGAGGGATACGGATCCTGGAGGTACTGGTGGGACTGCGGGAACGGATCGCGGCGGAACTCACGGCGACCATGCACGGCGGGGATCTCAAGCTGGAGCGGTACGCGGGGCCGCCCGGTGATCCCGGGCTGTTCGGGATCGCGCCGGGGGATCCGGTGTGGCGGGTGCACGGGCAGGCCACCGGGATGCTCACCGGCGGGTTCGCCGCGCTCATGCTCCAGTCGCTGCATCCGCTGGCCATGGCGGGGGTCGACCAGCACTCCGACTTCCGCGCCGATCCGGTCGGGCGGCTGAACGGAACCGTACGGTTCATCACCACGACCACCTTCGGCTCCTCGGCCGCCGCCCGCGAGGTGATCGACCTCGTCCGGCGGATCCACACCCGGGTGCACGGCACCGCCCCCGACGGCCGGCCATACCGCGCGGACGACCCCGACCTGCTCACCTGGGTGCACACCGCCGAGGTACGCAGTTTCCTCGCCGGCCACCAGACCTACGCACCCAGGCCGCTCCGACTGACCCCCGCCGAGTGCGACGCCTACTACCGCCAAGCCGCCCCCGTGGCCGAGGCGTTGGGCGCACGGAACATACCGCGCACGTCCCTCGAAGCCGAGCGGTACCTGGCCCGCCTCCGCCCCCAACTCCACGCCACTCCGGCCGCGTTGGACTCGGTACTGTTCCTCCGCCGCTTCGGACGCACACAACGGGAGCGGCTGGTCGTAGGCCTGCTCACGAACGCCTCGGTCGGACTCCTCCCCGACTGGGCCCGCACCGAACTCGGCATCCACCGCCCGGCCCCCGTCCGCACCGGCTGGGACCGGCCCCTGGCGACGGCCGTCGGACGCACCCTCCAGTGGGGGCTCGGGCCCTCCCGGATCCAGGCCGCCGCACGGGGGCGGCTGGCGGGGGCGCGGCAGGGATGACGTCGAGGTCTTCGAGGCGTCCGGCGGCAGCATGCTTCGGTGGAGGGGAACCGGCGGCTCACCGGGTTTCATGACCGGGCGCGGTCAGGCTTCCACCTCCGCCCCCTAGTGTCCCTGGGGGAGGGGGCCCTGCCGCCCCCTCCCCCCCCCTCCCCCCAAGCCTCCCACAAAAAAAAGATATGAGGGAGCTGCGGTGCAAGAGGGGGGCAATAG
>NZ_JBHWIY010000021.1:133859-145323 GCF_042731715.1 Streptomyces sp. NPDC059832
CAATGGGTTTTCAGGACGGGGGGGGGTAAGCCCCCCCCCCCCCCCCCCTCTTCTCTTCCCCCAAAGCCCCCCCCCCCCCCCCCCTCCTCCCCCCACCGCCCCCCCTCCCCAGGACACTAGTTGGCGAGAGCCGCGTCGAGGTGGTGGCACAGTGCCGCCGGCCCGTGTGCGGCGACCGGAGGCCGCGTGGTCGCCGCTGCTACTTGCTGGGCGTCACACTTTCGCGTGTGAGGAGGCAGAAGGGGTGTCCAACTGGGTCGGCGTACACGCGGTAGCCGATTGGTTTGTCCGATCCTTCAAGCAGCGTGGCGCCCAGGGCGAGGACCTTCGCCTCTGCTACATCCAGGTCATCGACCATCACATCAACATGCATCTGGGCCGGACGATCGGGATTGCGCCACTGGGGCGGCCGGAAACCGCCGACACGCTGAAAGGTCACGATCTCCGTGCCCGTCGTGTTCGCGAGCACCACATAGTCAGACGAGTCCTCCACCCGCGGTAGCGACAGCAGGCTCTCGTAGAAGCTCGCGAGCTCGGATGGGGCAGGACAGTCAATGACGAGAGAGAACAGGCGTCCGATCATGTTGATCACACTATGCCGCGTACGGAGGAAGAGGGATACGCGCATGCACAATTCACCGGGCATTCCGTAGCCTTCGCAGGGCGATGATGTGGGAGCCGTCGATCGCGGCATCGTCGAGGGGCAGCAGGCTGTCTGCCCGCAGCCCCGCAAGTAATGCCTCGTGTGGGCGACGCCAGACCCCAGCTTCGGTTCAATCGCGTATCCGGCGCCAGGCGGTCACCCCGGAGCAGCCCACAACCTGGCTGGGCACGTCGCGCCAGGCCACTCCCTTGCACAGTACGTAGATGATGCCGGCCTCTGGCGACCCGCACCGGGCCGCGGACCCGCCTGTCGATTGTTCTGCTGCTCCAGAACAAACCGGTTTGGCTAGTGCTACCGGACATGATCGAGGGTGGGCGTGAAGAAGGCGCCGCACCGGGGGGTGCAGCGCCTGGGAGGCTTCGCAGGGTCAGGAGCCCGCTGAAGGAGCTCTTCAGGGAAGTAGTCGGCGTTCGCTGCCCTGCCGGATTACCGGTCTGACCTGCTCCTTTGGACTACACGCGGGGCCGGCCAGCAGCGCTCCGCGCCGTAATCGCCCACGAGCCCGCACCACTGCAACATGCCGGACGCCTCACCGAACTGATCACGCGCCTGCTCGACAAAGACCTTGGCACACGACCCACCATTGACGAAGCCCTCGCTATACGCACGTCGGCCAGACGCAGACCCTGTCCCCAGTGCTGAACGGGGAGGGGCGCCGACGAAGCGGTGAAGAAGCGCTTCGCTGACGCCGTCAGCTCTCCCAGTCGACGGATACCACGGTCCCGTCGCGGGCCACCTTGACGGCAAGGAGGTTGTCACTGGTCGCAGCGTCGATCGTGTAGTCCATGACGACCTGGGCCCTGGCCTCCCCGATCAGGTGCCACAGCCCGATCTGAACGGGGTGCATGGCTGCAGTGAACGCGTCGACGCTGATCGCTTCGCCGTTCGCTTCCCGGGTGAGGCGCTTGATCACTTCGACGTCGTCGAGTTCGTCGGCGTGGTAGTCGATGAAGTAGCGATCCTGCTGCAGGTTTTCACGGATCGCCGCGCGAGCCGCGGTGTCCAGGGCCGGCAGGCGGGTCAGGTGCGTCGCGAACGCATCCAGTACTCCCGCGTCCAGCCCGGAACTGGGGTCGGCCCACAGCCGGACTTCGACCTCGCTGCTTCCCAGCGCGGCTGCGCCTTCCCAGATGACTTCCGTCTCGTCCATCGACGGAACCTCAAGGTGCCCGAAGTAGGGGTGATCGATACTCTTCATGGGGCCTGTCATTCCGATGGGCGGTACGGCTTGAGAAGTAGTGAACGTTCCTGGTCCAGGTTACGGCCTCGATCACTCCGCGCGGGTACCGGTCCTGCCGGTACAGCGCCTTTGGTGTCACCTGCCCGTACACGATCCGCACGCTGATCGGCAGGCGCGAGGGGGCCGCGGGCCGGAGGGGCGGATCTCCAGCCGTGCCAGGCAGAGCCCGGCCGGGCAGTGCGGTCATGCCGCCACGTCGGCGCGCTCGACCAGGACGCCGTTCTCGAAGCGGGCGCCCGCGCGCACGAGGGGCACGAGGTGAGCTGCGGTGATCGTGCGCCATCGGGCCTGGGCGGACTCGACCAGTTTGAACACCATGGCCAGGGCCGTGGCCGGGCTGCCGGCCCCGCGGGTGACCTTGGTCCGCAGCTTGACCGTGGAGAACATCGACTCGATCGGATTCGTGGTCCGCAGTTCCGGTCCTGGACGCACAGAGCCGTGCCGACCCGCGCGCCGCCCATCCGCAGCAGCCGGGCACTGCGCAGGAGACTTGTGCCGCTGCGGGCGGTGTCGTCCAGCAGGACCGTCCGCCGGCCGCGCCCGGGTCGGCGCCCTCGATCTGCTGCCACGCCGTGTTCCTTGGGGGCCGGGCGAAGGAAGGCGGCGGGCAGACCGGTGTGCAGGGGCATCGCCGTGACCAGCGGGATGCCGGCCAGCGCGGGGCCTGCCAGGGCCTCGGTGTCGGCGGGCAGCGGGCCGGCGAGCGCGGCTGCGGTCTCCGTCAGCGGCTCCGGGGCACCGGCAAGCCGGTACGGGTCGAAGCAGGTGTCCAGGGTGCCGCCTTCCGGCAGCAGGTAGGGGCCGGGCCGGTAGGCGGCGCCTGCGATCTTCTCCGCGAAGGTGACGGCGGGCAATGTCATCGCTCACACCGTCCGGCATCGAGGGCCTTGAGGTCCGCTTCGAGCGCCGCGGCGTCGGGCAGTTCCCGCAGGAAGCCCAGCGGCCGGGTGGGCTCTCGGTCAGCCGTCCCCCGGCTCGAAGGAACACGCCCAGGCGGCACGCGGTGGGCCCGAGCAGCCGCACGGGCAGGGAGCGGATCGTGGTGGCGTAGTACAGGGCGGCGGTGAGTTCGTGCAGCGAGCCGACCCCCTCCGCCCATCGCGACGACCAGGTCGGCGTCGTCGAGACAGGCATGCAGCCGGGCGCCGATGGTCGTGGCGTACACGGTGCTGGTGACGTAGGGGTTGAGGGCTCCCCGGTCGGAGCGGTCGGCCAGCGTGATCGCGGTGACCGGTACTCCATGGGGCGCGGCGCCGCGCGCGGCGGCCTCCATCAGTCCGTTGTAGGCGCCATGCCGCAGGGCGTACCCGGCGCGGGCCAGGTCGGCGTCGGCGGCCTCCGCCAGCGGTTCCTCGCCGTCCGGCGGTACGACTCCGGCGAACAGAGCCGCGGTGAGGTCGGCGCTGTTCATACGAGTCCTTCCTCAGGCTGCTGGCAGGCGCGGTACGCGGAGATCTCGTCGGCCGGCGAGCCGACGGCGTGCGGGGCGATTTGCTGCGCAAGGCGGACGATGCGGTCCGGTGCCTCGTAGGCCTGCGCCACGGTGGGGACCGGAGGACTGGTCAGCGCCTGCGTCAGCTCGGTCAGGCACTTCCGGCCCCTGGCGGTGTGGCCGACTTCGTCGGGGAGGTGGTGCCAGCCGTGATGCCGGGAGTGCGGCACCAGTGCGGTGCGGATCACGCCCCGGCAAGTGGCGTTCAGGTCGTGCAGGAGGCCGTAGGCGATGTACTGCTGCACTCTTGCCAGGTGCTTGCGGAGCATCGCGTGCAGCACCATCGCCTGTACGAGGAGACTGCCGCAGTTGGCCGGTGCCTGTGCCGCGCGGGCGAGTTGCTGCGCCGTGCGCTGCCGGGTGCCGGTATCGGCGAGGTCGTCGGCGCCGGGGCCCTGCCACAGCAGGCGGGGGCCGATCCTGTGCGCAGCGCCCCGACCGCGCTGGTCGGGCACAGGTACAGGTCGAGGTGGAGCAGGTTGCTGTCGTGCGGCAGCAGGTAGACGAACCCGGCGCCGCAGAGATCGTCGACGATGGTGTCCCGCCATCCGGGCAGCAGCGTGCCGAAGGTGGTGGACATCAGCGCGTCCAGGCTGTTCATCAGAGCGGGCAGCCGGCCGTCGCGGACGGCGACAGGTGGGGGCGGGCGGCCAGGGCCTGGTAGGCGTCGTTGGCGTACACGTCGGCGATCAGGTGGAGCCGGTCCGGGCCGGTCGTGTTGCACACGCCGTGTGCCTGCGAGGGCGTCAGCCGCCACAATGCCCCAGCCGCCATGCGGATCCTGGTCCCTGCGGTGATCAGAACCGCCGAAGGATTGGTGACGAGCGGGATGTGCAGGCGATGCCTGCGGAGTCGCGCAGTTCCGCGTAGTCGCGCGGTGCTCCCACAGGTAGGAGTGCGGTTCCAGGCGGGCCACGCGCACGTACATGAAGTCGTCGCCGACCGACAAGAGGAATTCTCCGCCTCGCCGCCAAGCTGATCACCCCCCGGAGGACTTCCGGAGCTGACCACTGAGACGGTACCGAACACCCGCTGACGGTTCGTTCGGTCAAGGAGGTCCGGCGGTCAGCCGAGGAAGTCGACGTGGTCGATCAGGCCGTCGCGAACCCGGTAGGCGACCAGCACGCGGAGGGGGTCGTCCGTGATGCCGTGGGCGATCTCGTGGTCCACCACCCAGTTGCCCTCGGTGAGTCGGCCGGCGATCTCGGCCCGGCAGCGGCCTTTGGCGAACATGTCGGCGTACGCCTCCCGCACGGCGTCGCGCCCGAGCAGGCGGTCGCCGCTGCGGCGGTTGATGCAGACGTCGGGGGCGTACGTCGCCGCGAAGGCTTCGAGGTCATGACTGTTGTAGGCGGCGAGCTGGCGTTCGACGACGGCCTCTGGGGTGGTCACCAGTTGATCATGCAGAGTGTTCCCTCGCTCGTCCAGGGAAGACCGGGATTACCTGCCGATCGGCACATTCCCACCTCGCACGACCTCCCGTTCGGCATCTGCCCGCAGCCACACCCACCCCAGGCCAGCCGGCTGTCCACCGTCAGCTTCGACGGTTCCCCGAGCACGCACTGGACTGCACGTGCGGTCTGCACCTCGTCGCCACCCGTCCACTCGACCTGACCGCATGTCAACCCCCGAAGGACTTCCAAAGCCGACCACTCAGGAATCTGCGTACCGGTGTCGAGACGAGGTAACTGGTCGACCCCACGGTGGCGACCGCAAACGTTCGGCCCCGCACGCTCCATCCGTGCCGCCTCGGCTGCGATGTCCAGCACTTTATTTTCCATCGGCTTGGTGTCGGCCGGGCCCGGCCCGGCTCCTACATGCGGGGGTCCAGAAGCTTTTCCGGTGTGATCGGCAGGTCCCGCACGCGCCGCCCCGTCGCGTCGAACACCGCGTTGGCCACGGCTGCCGCGATGCCGGTGGCGGACAGCTCACCGATTCCCTTGGCGCCGAGCGGCCCGGCGTACGGGTCGAACTCGTCGACGAAGGACATGTCGATGTGCGGCGGGATGTCGGCGTTCACCGGCAGTGCCACCCCGGCGAGGTCCTGGGACAGCCAGCGGCCGAGATTCGGCTCGAAGCGGCTGGCCTCCATGGCGGCCATGCCCCAGCCCCACACGAGTCCGCCGATCATCTGGGAGCGGGCGGTGCGCTCGTTGACGACCGCGCCCACGCTGTAGACACCGGTCGCGCGGCGCAGCCGCAGCAGCCCGAGGTCCGGGTCGACGCCGACCTCGATGAACATGGCGCCGAAGGTGCGGGAGGCGACACCGGGCGCTCCCGCGTCCGCGGACGCGCCGCCGGGCAGCACCATCTCGCCGTTGCCGGCCACCTCGTCCAACCCGGCCGCGCGCAGGATGTCCGTGTACGGTCGGCGGTGCTCGCGCCAGATGAGGGCGCCGGAGTCGGCGCGCACCTCCTCGGCCGGCCAGGACATCAGGTCGGCGAGCCGGCGCAGCGCGTCGTTCGCGGCCAGGTGGACGGCGGTGCCCATGGCGATCGTGGTGCCCGAACCGTAAGTGGGACCGGCGTATGGCAGCTCCGTGTCGCCGGAGATCCCCTGGACGGAGCGGATGTCGATGCCGAGGGTCTCCGCGGCGATCTGCGGGAAGATCGTGGTGGAACCCGCGCCGATGTCGGTGTAGCCGGCTTCGACCTTCGCGGTGCCATCGGCTCGCAGCCGCACCCGAGCCTGCGAGGTGAACCGGAACTGGCCCTGCGTGCAGTCGGCCATGCCGCAGCCGATGAGCCAGTGCCCGTCCCGGGTGCGCTCCTTGGGCCGGTCCCACCAGCCAAAGCGCCGGGCACCCTCCTCGTACGCCTCCCTGAGCTTCTTCGAGGACCAGGGCGTGCCGTCGGCGGGGTAGCTCTCCGCGTAGTTGGCCAGGCGCAGGGTGAGAGGGTCCATGGACAGGGTGTGCGCCAGCTCGTCCATCGCGGAGCCGAGCGCCCAGGTGCCAGGGCCGTCGATGGGCGAGCGCATGAACGACGACAGGTTGACGTGGCCGCGCCGCACCCGTTGGCTGGTGGAGATGTTCGGGGAGGCGTACAGCGCCTTGGCGGGCACGGAGCCGAACTCGACGTAGTCGTCAGTGATGGCGGTGACGTTGTCGACCTCGTGGACGACCGCCTGGAGTTCGCCGCTGGCGTTGGCACCCAGCAAGACGCGGTGCTCCATCAGCGGCTGGTAGCCGACGATGCTGTACATGTCCTGGCGGGTAAGCACCAGCTTCACCGGCCGGCCGACCGCCCTGGCGGCCTGGGCGGCGAGGATCTCGTGCGGCCAGATGAACGCCTTGGTGCCGAAGCCGCCGCCGGTGTACGGATTGATCACCCGCACCTTGTCGGAGTCGATGCCGAAGACCGCGGCCAGGGCGTCCCGCACCGCGTACACGTGCTGGACGGAGTCGTGGACGGTCAGCCGGCCGTCGTGCCACTCGGCGAGGATCGCGCTCGGCTCCATCGGGTTGCCGTGCCGGGACGGCTGCGTGTAGGTGCCGGCCGCGCGTACGGGCGCCTCGGCGAGCGCGCCGGCCGCGTCGCCCTTGCGGAACTCCTGCGCGTCGAGCATGCCGTAGCCGCTGTCCGGCGACGGCGGCACGGACACCGCCGTGTCCGGGTTGATGAACGACTCCCGCTCGTACGACACCCGCACGCACGTCACAGCGCCCTCGGCCGCCTCCAGGGACTCGGCCAGGACCATCGCCACGGGCTGCCCCCAGTAATTGACGACGTCCCCCTGCATGGGAAGGAAGCGGGTGGCGAGCGGAGGGCTGGGCACCCCGGCGAATGCCTCGTCGACGGCCGGCAGCCCGGTCAGCACATGGACGACGCCCGCCTCCCGCCGCGCCTCCTCGACATCGAATCCCGCGACCCGGCCGGCGGTGATCGTCGCGCCGACCAGGGCCGCGTATAGCTGGCCTTCCGCGTTGTAGTCGGCAGCGTACGTGGCCGCTCCAGTGACCTTGGCGGGGCCGTCTTGCCTGGTCACGCCGCGAATGCCGGTCATCATGCCTCCAGGGCTAGGTCGAGGGCACGCAGTGCGGTGTTGCGAGCGAGCGGGATCTTGTACGCGTTCGAGGACAGCGGACGACTGGCGGAGAACCCGGAGGTGACCGCGTCCCTCG
Source organism: Streptomyces sp. NPDC059832 (assembly GCF_042731715.1). Taxonomy (NCBI): domain Bacteria; kingdom Bacillati; phylum Actinomycetota; class Actinomycetes; order Kitasatosporales; family Streptomycetaceae; genus Streptomyces; species Streptomyces sp. NPDC059832. Next base: position 141,380 of record NZ_JBHWIY010000021.1, read on the forward strand.
CCGCAGGGCTGCCCGGGCGCAGGCCGACGAGCGCCTGTTCCGCGTCGTACAGCCGCCACGGACGCAGCGCGACCGAGCCGAGGGCCAGGCGGGCGCGGGAGATCAGGCCGTCCTGGATCTCGACGGCGGCGGCCGCCGAGACGAGCGCGAACTCATAGCTCTGGCGCTCACGCACCTTCACGTACGCCGACTTGGGCGCGGGCGTGCCGATCTCGATGCCGGTGATCAGCTCGCCGGGGCGCAGCACATTGTGCGCCGACGGGTCCTCACCGGGCAGGGTGTGGAACTCCGTCGCCGGAATCCGGCGTCCGCCGTCTACGTGCTCGGTGGTGATCTCCGCGTCCAGACAAGCGAGGGCAACGGCGGGGTCCGAGGGCTGTACGGCCACGCAGTCCTCGGTCCAGCCGAAGATGGCCAGCCGCTCGTTCGAGCCGTGCAGGGCGGCGCAACCGGAGCCGGGGACACGCTTGTTGCAGGCGACCGGTCCGTGAGAGCGGAAGTAGGGGCACCGGGTGCGCTGCACAGGGTTGCCGCCGATGGTGGCCAGGTTGCGCAACTGCGCGGAGGCGGACTTGAGGATGGCCTGGGAGAGCACCGGGTACGACGCCTCGACGCGCGGGTCCTGGGCCACGTCGTTGAGCCGGGCGAGCGCGCCGATGCGCAGGCCACCGCTGTAGGTCGTGATCTCGTTCAGATCGGGCAGTCGCCCGATGGCGACCAGTCGGCGTGGTGATTCGATGCCGGTCCGCATCCAGTTGAGCAGTTCCGTGCCGCCGGCGAGGAACCTGGTGTCCGCCGTGCGCACGCTGTCCAGGGCGGCGGGCAGAGATTCGGCGCGTACGTAGGTGAACGGCCGCATGTCACTGCTCCTTTCCGGCCGCCGCCTCGACGGCCGCGGCGATCTGGGGGTATGCGGAGCAGCGGCAAATGTTGCCGCTCATCCATTCGCGGATCTCGTTGTTCGAGCCGGTGTGACCCTCCTGGATGCAGCAGACGGCCGACATGATCTGGCCAGGTGTGCAGAATCCGCACTGGAAGGCGTCCGCCTCGATAAAGGCTTGCTGGACGGGGTGGAGTTCGCCGTCCCGGGCGAGTCCTTCGATGGTCGTCACCTCGGAGCCGTCGGCGCTCGCGGCCAGCACTATGCAGGCGTTGACCCGGCGCCCGTCGAGGTGGACCGTGCAAGCGCCGCACTCGCCGCGGTTGCACCCCTTTTTCGTTCCGGTCAACCGAAGACGCTCGCGGAGGAGGTCGAGAAGGGTTGTCCGCACGTCACACGTGACCTGTGTATTTGTCCCGTTTACCTGCAGAGTCACGGTGGCTTCGGGGGTAAAGGACTCGTCTGACATGCATTGCTCCTGGGCGGCAGATCTCAGAAAGATGGACATTTTTCATGAGGATTGAAATATTTCCTATATGGGATGATACGTAACTAATTCAACATTGACGGCGCAAAGCGCTGATAGTCGTTGCCTGCTGAGGGCCGTCACTCCGTTCTCGGGGCATCCTCTGCGCCTCGCTGCGTCGCACAGGCTGCACGTGCGAGCGCCGGTGCCCCACGGGGAGGGCTGAACACTTCAAGGCTTGCGCTACCCCCGCGACCAGGCATCGGTCACTTGACTGACCGTGCCGGCTGCCGCCCTTGGCCTGCGCCGGCCACGCGCCCGTGCTGCTCGTGGCGGCCTACTGGCGAACAGACCTGACGTCGCGCTGGCTTGCCCCGCTCTTCGGTATCTCGAAGTCCGCCCTTCCGTCCGGCAGATCGGCGAGCGGGTCGGCCTGTCCAGCACCAGCTCCGTTCCCTACCAGCTCGGCCGCCTCGAAGCCTGCGGACTGATCAGCCGCACCGGCCACCGCTGGCGTTCCCGCCGCCTCGTCTCCTGGCCCCGGTCATGCCGGGCGGGATCTGGTCGGGTGATGTGTCCTGCGGAACGCCCCGAGCTGGGTGGGTCAGCAATTGGGTCAGCGGCCGGGGTGTCCGGCCCGGCCGAGGTGGCCGTGCACGTCTCCGTCCGGTGCGTACATCTCCGGGGTGACGTACTGCGGCGACGGCCAGGAGGACGGTGTCGGCCGGGCCGGGTGGCTGCTGCATCGGACGGCGATGACGGGTCCGGCTGCGCACAGACCCCTCCGTAGGTAAGCAGTCGGCGTGCCGCCTGGCCGTGGCGGACCTTGCGGCCTGCGGTCTTACCTCCATCGCACCGGATCCTGGCGCGACCAGGAGCGCGACGTGAGGCGCGACCAGAAGTGCGACCTGTACGGCGCATTCAGGGGGTGTCGACTGCCCGTCACCCGGTGGTCGGCCCGGCCACCGCAGGCCGGGGCCACGGTCCCGGCCCGCCGGCCCCGAATCAGGGTTGCTGGGCTCGTTCGGCCCGTCCGGGCGACGCCCCGGAGTCGGGATCTCTTGCGTCATGCCTTGCGGTATTTCCTGCGGTATCTGTTGCGCTGGCCTTTCGGGGCGTCGGGCGTTTGCACTGGTCATCATGCCCGTAGGGGAGTGGTCGGGGTGCTGGCATCCCCTCTGCGCACCTCCTGCCGCCCGCCTGTTGAAAGGGGGAGGGTGGGGACGGGTGGGTGGCGGCGTCTCGGGGATCGGTGGCCGGCCGGTCCCTCTCGCGCGTCGGCGGGGCCGCGCGCCGGTGCCTCGGTGTTCACCGCGACGCGGCGCACAGAGCGCCATGGCACCGGCCAGCACCTCAGGAATGGACGGACGAGCGGACGCGAGAGGGATCCTGGCTGCGTAGGTCATCTTCAAGAACGGTTGATTGCGGCTTCACGGATGCTTCCTTGGCCGCATGCCGCCGGGCGTCCAGCTCGGTCCGGTCGATGGCCTTGCGCAGCGCGTACGTGGCATCTGCGGCCTGCTGGGCGAGGCCGGCCGGCTCGGGGACCAGGACCTGAAGGCGGGTGTGGGGCACGGTGATTGCCGCCCGGGTGTCGTGGGAGACGGGAACTGTGTCCGGGGCGGGCCTGTCGGCCTGGAAGGGGCCCACCGGCAGAAGCAGGGCGAGGGCGGCGACCGCGTAGGAGGCGCATATCAGCCCCAGCGCGAGACCGGTCCCGGCGGCCAGCAGCAGCCAGCCGATGAAAGGCCCGGCGAACTCCTGCCCCACGGTCTCGGCCCCACCATTCAGGCGTTGGCGCGCTGCCGCCCCGCTTCCGGTACCAGAGCGGAGGCGGAGGTCGAGGCCGATACGTCGGCGACACCCAGGGTCGCCCCGGTGGTGAAGAGCCGGCCGAGCGTGAGGCCACCGGTCAGGGCGGAGACGGTACGCCCGGCCCGCAGTCGTGTCGGCGGGAGGGATTCCCAGCCAAAGCAGCGCATCGGCCTCGGACCCCTGCACTCGCGCCTGCGGTCCGTGCTTCGGGCCGGAACGCGGACCGCTGCGCCCCTTCAGCCCGGCGAGCGTGTTGATGAGCGGACCCGGATCCGGCGCGCCGATCTACCCGTCCGAACCGGGTTGTTGCTGTCCCCGGGCGGCGAGCTCCGCATCCCGGGCCAGGATCCTCTGCTGCAACAAGCTCATTTCAGCGGGGGGCGTACGCCCGCTCCCGGACGACGGCCAGGCCGACGGTGCCGTCCGGGCCGGCCGCGGTGGTGAGGCGCGGCTCGGTGGTGTCGGGGCGGGCCAGGGCGTGACGGCCCTGGTGCACGATCGCACCGTCGCGGGTGATGATGAACCGGTCGGGGCCGGCTCATCATCCACGGCGTCCCGGCCGGGCCGGACCCGTACATCTCGGGCCTTGCTCGTTGCGGCTCACGGACCGTCCCCCGATCGGTGGCCAGCTCGAAGAAGTTCAGTGTGCCGGCGCCAGGGCGTGTTTCAGAAGTCCCGTCTGTCTCGCGGGGTCTGACATTGATACTCGTAGCGGGTTCCGGTGGTCGTGGCTCAGGGTCTGACTGACGCCCTGCTGGGCTGTCCTGCAGTTGTTCTGTCCGG
>NZ_JBHWIY010000022.1:0-141784 GCF_042731715.1 Streptomyces sp. NPDC059832
GAAGTCCCGTCTGTCTCGCGGGGTCTGACACGCACGCTCGCCGCGTTGCCGAAATGCCCTGGTAGCTCCGCTACGAGGGCACCCCGGCGCCTTGCGATCACACGCCAGACCCCGCGAGACCCGCCCTCCGGGCGGACGACGCTACTTCTCAAACACCCCCTAGGCCGCAGTCCGCGCCCGACGGCTGCCAGAGCACTCCAAGAGGACACCGATGTCTTTGATCCGCGGTTCCCGCACGCCCAGTGCCGCCAGACCAAAAGAAACCCCGCGCGATGCGCTCGGCGAGCTGGACCAGCGCAATCTGCGGCGGCTGATGCCGCTGCTGCTGGCCGCCTACATCATGTCGTTCCTGGACCGGACCAACATCGGCCTGGCCAAGGAACGCCTGGAGGTCGACCTGGGCATCTCCGCCGCGGCCTACGGGCTGGGCGCGGGGCTGTTCTTCCTCACCTACGCGATCTCCGAGGTGCCCAGCAACCTGATCATGTACCGCGTGGGCGCCCGTTGGTGGATCACCCGGATCATGCTGACCTGGGGCGTCATCTCCGCCTGCATGGCCTTCGTACAGGGTGAGAAGTCCTTCTACGCCATGCGGCTGCTGCTCGGCGCCGCCGAGGCCGGGCTGCTGCCGGGCATCCTGCTCTACTTCACCTACTGGTTCCGCTCCGAGATCCGCGGCAGGGCCATCGGACTGCTCCTGCTCGGCGCCTCCATCGCCAGCGTCGTCGGGAACCCGCTCGGCGGACTGCTCATGGAGATGGACGGGCTCGGCGGCTGGCACGGCTGGCAGTGGATGTTCGTCATCGAGGGGGTCCCCTGCCTCTTCCTGGCATTCGCCATCTTCCGGTTCCTGCCCGACGGCCCGGCCAAGGCGCCCTGGCTGACGGCGGAGGAGGCCCGGCTGGTCCAGGACGCGGTCACCCGCGAACAGGCCGAGGGCGCCGAGGCGGCCGGCAACGGCTCCGGATCCGGCTCCCTGCTGACGGTGCTGCGCGACAAACAGATGCTGCTGGCCATCTTCGCCAACTGGACCCACCAGGTCGCCCTGTACTCCGTCGTCTACTTCCTGCCCGGCATCATCGGCGGCTGGGGCGATCTCTCGCCGTTCACCATCGGCCTGCTGACCGGACTGCCCTGGCTCACCGCGGCCGTCGGTGCCGTACTGGTGCCGCCGCGCGCGACGACACCCCGGCGCTCCCGCAACTTCGTGGTGGTCGGACTGCTGATGATGTTCACCGGCCTCATCGTCGCCGCCGTCGCCGGTCCCGTGATCGCCCTGCTCGGCTTCTGCTTCACCGGCCTGGCGTTCTTCGTCGTCCAGCCCCTGCTGTTCAACTTCCCCGCCACCCGGCTCTCGGGCAAGACCCTCGCCGGCGGCCTGGCCCTGCTCAACACCATCGGCATCACCGGCGGCTTCGTCGGCCCGTACATCATGGGCTACGCCGAGGACGCCACCGGCAACCATCTGTCCGGCCTGTGGGTGTCCATCGTCCTGCTGGCCCTCGGCGCAGTGGCGGCCACGCGGCTGCGCTTCTCCCCCAAGTCCTGAAGCGCGCTCCGGGGCGCGGGCCGGCCCGGGACCTCCCCATCGGCCGGGGCGGTCCCGCGGGCGCCCGCGCCCCGGAGCAGGTCCGGTTCCAACCTGACCACCTTGCCCCCGGAGACATCGGCCGCGCCCCACGGCCCGAGCCGGACGGACCGGGACCTGCCACGGCGACTCCCGGACGACGCGCGCCCTGGACCGACATCGTTGCCGATGTACGTGTGCTCGGCGCCGGTCCCGCATCCCGCGCCGTTCACGCTGTCTGCGATCCCTCTCGGGCGCACGTGCGCCCGTCAGTTGAAAGTCGTGTCGGAGAAATTCTGCTGCTGCCCCTGGATGACCGGGCCGGTCCGGGCGCCCTCGCTGACGCTGTTGTGAACTGTCACGGTCGGCACACCCGCCGCTGCGGGGGCGAGTTCATCCAGCAGGAGTCGCAGTTCCTGTGCTGCCGCCGGGTCCGCCCGCAGCGCTCGACGCAGTCTGAGCCGCCACTCGTCCTCGATGTCCTCCGCGACATCCGGCGCCTCACCGTCACGGGCCGAGATGAGTTCCGCCCGGGACGCTTCGAGTTCTTCGTCCACACCACCGGTTTCCTCGCCCCGAGCGAGGAAACGTGCCACTCGCGCCCGCGTCTGTGTCCAGGCGTCCGAGACCATGAGCCCCATCAAGGTCGTCGCCCCCGTCTCCGCCAGCGCCGCCAACTCCGCTTCCACGATGCCCCCGTTGTGTCGCCGTCGCGCTGCGCGCGTGTGAAGTTGCTCCTCCCACGGTAGAGAGCGGACGAGCGCTTCGGAAGCACGCCCAGGGGCGCGGCGCGGCCGAGAACCAGCCATCGGGTCGAGGATCACCGAGGCGGCGGTGTCACGCCGCTCGGGGAAGGTGCGACGCCGGAGGGTCGTGTGGCGGCCGGTGGTCCGTCGCGCGCCCCTTCAGCCTGCCCGGCCGGACCGATCCCGTGGCTCATGTCACGTTCCGGAATGTGAACTGCGGTGCCCCGGGAGCGATCCGCCCTCTAGTCTGGCCGGTGCAGCTGGTTCGCCCTGCCCGCCAGGCAGGCGCGTCGTAAGAGGGAACCCGGTGGGAATCCGGGACTGCCCCGCAGCGGTGAGCGGGAACGACCGCCGTCATACGCACTGGATCCGGACGGATCCGGGAAGCGACGGCCAGTAGGTGTCTGCCCTCGGCAGATGTGCCCGCGAGTCCGAAGACCTGCCCGTTGCCCGCACGCGACCCCTCGTGTGCGGATATCCCGGTGACCTCGTGGGCGGGTCGGCGTACATACCGGACGGAAGACCGCACCCATGGCGTGCGCATCCGTCCGGTTCGTCATCCCTTCGCGTCCGTGTCCCGTCCCGGGATCTCAAGGAGTCATCTCGCGAAGGAGATTTCCGTGACAGCACAGCCCGCAGCCGCGGCAGCACACGCCACCGTGTACGGCTACCCCCGCCAGGGTCCGGACCGGGAACTGAAGAAGGCCATCGAGGGTTACTGGAAGGGCCGGGTCACCGCCGACGCCCTCCGGGAAACGGCGGCCGGCCTGCGCCGGTCCAACTGGCGGCAACTGGCGGACGCCGGTGTCCACGAGGTGCCCACCGGCGACTTCTCCTACTACGACCACGTCCTGGACACCAGCGTCATGATCGGCGCAGTCCCCCGCCGGCACCGTGAGGCCGTCGAATCCGACGCGCTCGACGGCTACTTCGCGATGGCCCGCGGCACCCAGGACGTGGCGCCGCTGGAGATGACCAAGTGGTTCGACACCAACTACCACTACCTCGTCCCCGAACTCGGCCCGGACACCGTCTTCACCACCGACTCCACCAAGCAGGTCGCCGAGCTGAAGGAAGCCCTCGCGCTCGGACACACCGCCCGGCCGGTGCTCGTCGGCCCCGTCACGTACCTGCTGCTCGCCAAGCCCGCCCCCGGGGTGGCGGCCGACTTCGAACCGCTCACCCTGCTGGACCGTCTGCTGCCGGTCTACGCGGAGGTACTCGGCGATCTGCGCGCCACCGGCGCGGAGTGGGTCCAGCTCGACGAGCCCGCACTGGTCCAGGACCGGACGCCGGCCGAGTTGAACGCCGCTGCCCGCACGTACCGTGAACTCGGCGGCCTGACCGACCGGCCCAAGCTGCTCGTGGCCTCGTACTTCGGCCGGCTCGGCGAGGCGCTCCCCGTACTGGCGAAGGCCCCGGTGGACGGACTGGCACTGGACTTCACCGACGCCGCCGCCGCCAACCTCGCGGACCTCGCCACCGCCGGCGGGCTGCCCGGCAAACGGCTCGTCGCGGGCGTGGTCGACGGCCGCAACATCTGGATCAACGACTACGAGAAGTCGCTGGCCACCCTCGCCACACTTCTCGGCCTCGCCGACCGGGTCGACGTGGCCGCCTCCTGCTCCCTGCTGCACGTCCCCCTCGACACAGCACCCGAACGGGACATCGACCCCCAGGTCCTTCGCTGGCTCGCCTTCGCCCGGCAGAAGACCACCGAGATCGTCACTCTGGCCAAGGGGCTGGCCAGGGGCACCGGCGCCATCGCCACGGAGATCGCCGCCAACCGGGCCGACCTCGCCTCACGCGCGCACTCCCCCCTCACCCGCGACCCCGCCGTACGCGCCAGGACCGCGGCCGTCACCGACCTCGACGGCCGTCGCTCCCAGCCGTACACCGAGCGCGCCGCCGCCCAACGGGCCCACCTCGGACTGCCGTTGCTGCCCACGACCACCATCGGCTCCTTCCCGCAGACCGACGAACTGCGCACGGCCCGCGCCAACCTGCGCGCGGGCCGGATCGACACGGCCGGTTACGAGGAGCGGATCAGGGCCGAGATCGGCGAGGTCGTCGCCTTCCAGGAAAAGGCCGGCATCGACGTCCTGGTGCACGGCGAACCCGAACGCAACGACATGGTCCAGTACTTCGCCGAACAGCTCACCGGCTACCTCGCCACGCAGCACGGCTGGGTCCAGTCCTACGGCACCCGCTACGTCCGGCCGCCGGTGCTCGCGGGTGACATCTCCCGCCCCGAACCGATGACGGTGCGCTGGACCTCGTACGCCCAGTCGCTCACCGACCGTCCGGTCAAGGGCATGCTGACCGGGCCGGTCACCATGCTGGCCTGGTCCTTCGTCCGCGACGACCAACCGCTCGGCGACACCGCCCGGCAGGTCGCCCTCGCCCTGCGCGACGAGGTCGACGACCTGGAAGCCAGTGGCACCTCGGTCATCCAGGTCGACGAACCCGCCCTGCGCGAGACCCTCCCCCTGCGCGCGGCGGACCACGCCGCTTACCTGGAGTGGGCCACCGAGTCGTTCCGTCTCACCACCAGCGGCGTGCGTCCGGACACCCAGATCCACACCCACATGTGCTACGCCGAGTTCGGCGACATCGTCCAGGCCATCGACAACCTCGACGCCGACGTCATCAGCCTGGAGGCCGCCCGCTCCCACATGCAGGTCGCCCGCGAACTCGCCGCGCACGGCTACCCGCGCGAGGCCGGACCCGGTGTCTACGACATCCACTCCCCGCGCGTGCCCGATGCGGACGAGGCCGCCGCCCTGCTCCGCAAGGGGCTCAAGGCCATTCCCGCCGAACGGTTGTGGGTCAACCCCGACTGCGGTCTGAAGACACGCGGCTGGCCCGAGACCAAGTCGTCCCTGGAGAACCTGGTCGCCGCGGCCCGCACGGTACGCGGGGAGCTGCCCGCGTCCTGACGGCAGGCGCCCGACGGGCCGGGGCGCCCACGAGCGCCCCGGCCCCGGTACGACACACGGTGCGCGGCAGCAGAGGCGAAGCCAGGTCCTGTCGTCAAAGCCGCCGTCTGCCGTACCGCCGCCGTCCGGGCGACGACGGCAGTTCGACGACAGGGCCCAGGACCGGCGGTCTTCCATGACTTCGGCCCGGCAACCGCTTCGAGCCCGGGTCGCCCACAGCAGTCGCCGTGGGGCCCGGCACGTCGTACGTCTACGGAGTCACATCGGCGACCTTCCACCGTTGGTTCGCCCCGGAGTTGGGCAGCCAGGTGGTGACGGCGGCGCCGTCGTTCGTGGCCTGGCCGCCGACTTCCAGGAGTCTGCCGGTCTTGGCGTTGACGAGCGTCCAGGTGTGGTCACCGGTCGACGACATGATCCACCGGGTGGCCGCGTCGCGCCGGCCCGTGTCGGGTTCGACGAGCGGTACACCGTCGCGTACGGCAAGGCGCTTGCCGCTCGCCGCGCTGGTGAACACGTACTGCTTGCGGTTGTCCGCCCCCTCTCCGCTGATCTGCCGGAGCTGCCACTGCCGGTCCGCGGTAGAGGCGCCGGCCTTGACAACGAGCCCGCTGCCGTTGTCGGCGACGGTCAGGTCCTTGCCGCTCTGCACCCCCGTCAGCTCGTAGGCGTGGCCCTTGCGCAGGGTCGCCGCGTCCTTCGCGGCACCGGACACCCCGTCGACGACGAACGAGGTCACCGACTGCGCGGGCACCGTGAACGTAAACGAACGGGGCGGCCGGTGAGGGGGACGGTGGGAGCAGCGGACAGCACCGCGGCGGGTGGCGGGGCCGGTGGGAGCAGCGGACAGCACCGCGGCGGGTGGCGGGGCCGGTGGCCGACGCCGTACGCAGAACGCGTCGATGGCGGACGTCGCCCGGGTCGCGGGCGTCTCCTCGCAGACGGTGTCCCGCGTCTCCAACGGCTTCCCCGGCGTCAACGAGGAGACGCGGCAACGGGTGCTCGCGGCGATGAAGGAGCTCGGCTACCGGCCCAACAGCGCGGCCCGCGCGCTCAAGCGGGGCGAGTTCCGCACGATAGGCGTGATCACCTTCACGCTGTCCACGACGGGCAATGTGCGCACGCTGGAGGCCATCGCGACATCGGCCGCACAGGAGGGGTACTCGGTCACGCTGCTGCCGGTCGCGGTTCCCACCCAGGACGAAGTGCGCGGCGCCTTCTCCCGGTTGGGCGAGCTGGCGGTGGACGCGGTCATCGTCATCATGGAGGTCCATCTGCTCGACTCGGCGAGCCTGTCGCTGCCGCCGCACGTGAAGATCGTGGTCGCGGACTCGGACGCCGGGGACCGGTACGCGGTCGTCGACACGGACCAGGCGGGCGGCACGCGGGACGCCGTGCAGCACCTGCTCGGCCTCGGGCACCGCACGGTGTGGCACCTCGCCGGACCGGAGGCGTCGTTCGCGGCGCAACGCCGGACGGACGCCTGGCGCAGGACGCTTGAGGAAGCGGGGCGCGTGCCGCCACCCCTCGTCCGCGGCGACTGGTCGGCGGAGTCGGGCTACCGCGCGGGCCTCCGCCTGGCCGAACTGGCCGACTGCACCGCGGTGTTCGCCGCCAACGACCAGATGGCACTCGGCCTGCTGCGCGCCCTCCACGAACGCGGCCGCAAGGTCCCCCAGGACGTGTCGGTCATCGGCTTCGACGACATCCCGGAGTCGGGCTCGTTCCTTCCCCCGCTGACCACGGTCCACCAGGACTTCGCCGAGGTCGGCCGCCGCTGCGTGGAGAGCGCCCTGCGCCAGGTGCGGCAGGGCGAGGCGGAGCGGGGAACGACGCTGGTGCCCACGCGGCTCGTGGTGCGCGACAGCACGGCGCCCGGACCCGGCTGACGATGCGCCGGCGGCCGGGGAGCACGGAGAGGGCTCCGGCCCGAGAGGCAGGATCCGGCCGGGCGGCCCGCGCCTCGTCAGTGCGTCGGCCGCGCCGGGTCGCGGGGTGCGATGCCGGGGCGGATCCGAAGGCGACGGCCCGCGGGACGGACCTTCGGGCGCCCGACCACGGCTCCGTACCTTGCCGGCACGGGATGGACTCATCGCGAGGACGGGCCGAGGCCGTCAGGCACGTGTGACGCCCGCGATCACACCGCCCGGACAATGTCCTGGGCCGCCTCGGCCAGCAGTGAGATCTCGGCCGCGACCGCCTCCGGGTCGGCCACGACGGTGACGTGGGCGACCTCGTCCAGACCCGGGTGCGAGCCGACGCGCACTGCCCGCTCCGCGTTCCGCAGCAGATCGACGTCATTGATGTCGTTGCCGAATGCGACGTACTCGCCGACCCCCATCCACCGAAGGGCTTCCCACTTCGTCGTCGAACCCGGCGCGAAGTCGATGATGGCCTCGTCGAGGTGGTGATTGACCGTCATCCCCAGCCCACGGCCGACCTCGGCGAGTGCCGCCATGTCCGACGCACCGACGACGAGGAACTTCACGACCTCGGGAAGCTCGGCGATGTCCACCATTCTCGCGAGGTTGCCCTGATCGACACGGCCCCGGATCGGATGGTCCGCAGGTCCGGTGTAGGCATAGTCCCAGGGGCCGTCGGCGAGGTACGTCGCCTCGTACTTCCCGACCGCTTCCAGCAGCGCGCCGAGTCCGGCGGGATCGAATGCGGCCCGAGCCCGAACCTCTCTGTCGACCGAGACGAGACTCCCGTTCCCGCCGATCAGTCCGGCGGACGCGAAGGCTCCGTCCAGGACGGGCAGCAGGTCCCGGACAGGCCGGGCGGAAGCGAACACCACGCGATGGCCGACGCGCTCGCACTCGCCGATCGCCGCGAGAATCCGATCATCGATCGTCCGTCCGTCGAAGCAGAGCGTGCCGTCGATGTCGAAAACCAGTGTGCGGGCGCGAAGTTTGATCATCAACGGATGATATCCGGCCGGCCAACGGCGACGAGCCGGCGGTGGTGACCGCACCTGATGCCGGATACCGCCGCCCGCCCGGAAAGCTTCCGACCTGACCGGACCAGTGCGGTGGGCAGGGCATCCGCGGATGGGCCTATCTTGGCGCGTATGCAGTTCTACACAATCGGCCAGGCCGCCCGGCTCCTTGGCGTGAGCCCCGACACCGCGCGGCGCTGGGCCGACGCAGGCCGGGTGGCCACCCATCGGGACGAGGGCGGACGGCGGCTCATCGAGGGGAAGGATCTTGCCGCCTTCTCCGTGGAGCTGGCCAAGGGCGGTGGCGGCGAGGAGGACGCTTCGTACACCTCGGTCCGCAATGCCTTCCCCGGGATCGTCACCGCGGTGAAGCTCGGTGACGTCGCCGCCCAGGTGGAGATCCAGGCCGGTCCGCACCGGCTGGTGTCGCTACTGACGCGGGAGGCCGTGGAGGAGTTGGGGCTGGAGGTCGGGATGGAGGCCACGGCCCGGGTGAAGTCGACGAACGTGCACATCGACCGTGTCTGACCGAGAAGCGCCGGCCTCCCCGTGCGTAACGCGTTCACCGGCATCGTCACCGCTCCGAACACCCGCGCCCCCGGTCGTCGTCGGGGTCACCGCCCGTGCGAAGTCGACGAGCGTGCTCGACGAGTGCCGGTAGGGCCCGATCGCCCGCCGGTTCCTCGTGGCAGAGCAGGGCGGCCCACAGGTCGAGGCGGTCGGTGAGACCGGACAGGTCGCGGCCGGTGAAGTGTTCGATGCGCCGGATGCGGTAGTGGACGGTGTCGACATGCAGGTGCAGGGCCTCCGCCGTACGCGCCCATGATCCGTCGCAGGCGAGGAAGGTCCTCGGGGTTTCCAGGAAGGGCGCCGCGGAGGGGCTCATGGCGTCGGTCAGGGGGCCGAGGACGGCACGGCAGTAGACGGTGCGGACCTCGGGCGGCACACCGGTGAGGAGCGCGTCGAGGCTGGTGAAGGACGTGGCGTCGCTGAGGAGCGCGGCGTCCGGGGCGGTGATCCTGGCGGAGGTCAGGGCGTAGCGGGCCTGTGCCGGCGCTCCGGCCAGGTCCTGCGGTCCGGCGGCGGGGCGTCCGCTCCCGCCGTGCAGGGGGACGGACGGGTTCGCAGGCGGCGACCGGCGGCCACACCTCGCTCGCGGCGACGGCGCCGTGGACGACCGCGAACGCGGTGCCGTCCGGAAGGCGTCCGACCGCGGCCGGCCCGGCCCCCGCATGAGCCACCACCTCCGCCAGTGCCTCTTCCTCCAGCCCCGTCCGCCGTGGGCAGGTGTCGGCGGTGATCACCCGGTGCGGCCCCTCGGCCGGAAGCCCGCAGGCCCGCCCCGGGGGCGGCGAGCAGCGCGCCCAGTTCGCCCGTCACCCGGTGATCGGCGGCCCTGCGTCGGCTCCGTGTCTCCTGGCAGCGGCCCAGGATCGCGGCGACCTCGTGCAGCATGCGGGGCGGCACGGCGCCGGGGTCGGGCAGGTACACAGGTGCCAGCGTACGTACGGAGAGGCGGTGCCCGCGTCGACGGGGATCGTGGTGCCGGTGCCGGGGCCGCCGGCCAACAGCGACGCGGCCTCTGCGGCGGGGAGCGCGCTCCCGCCCTCCGTGGCTGCGACCGTACGGCCGGCCGGGGTGAGGACATGGGCGACGACCGCCCGGTCGAGATGAGCGAAGGCCGCGGCAACGCTCGCGTCCGGACCGGCGTCCTGGGCGCCCAGGCGACTCAGCCGCGCCCGCGCTCTCTCCGGCAGTGCGTGGTGGCAACTCAACTCGCCCCACTGCTGGAGGTAGACGGTGTCGGTGGCAGCCCGGAACATCACGTCGGCCGGCACGGCGGCCAGCGGAATGCCGTGTCGGGCGCATGCCCGACGGGAGCTTCGAACTGGGCGTCGGTACGGCGGAGTTCGGCAACGGCACCCCCACCGTGCACCGCCAGGGACGCGACGGGCATCCGGTTCACCCGGCTCCCCCTCACCCGCGACCGGGTGTGGCTGGCGTTGTCGGATCAGAGCGTGAGCAGCTCCTCGTAGAAGCCCCCGAACTCCCGCTCCCGGTCGACGAGATGGATCTCCAGGATCCAGTGGCAGCGGCGCCCGGCCTTGTCGGTGCGCCGCATCGGGGTGTCGTTGGCGGGGGTGATGTACGACTCCATGTCCGCGCCGTCGATCCGCTCGTGCGGGAACTCCCCGACCAGGTGCCCGGCGTGCCAGCAGCCCAGCTCCCAACCGGCCTGCGCCGCCAGCCGTTCGATCTCGGCGTACAGCCGCGCGCCCGTGATCTCCGGGTCGGCCTCGAAGAAGCGCCGGCCCGCCGCGAAGACCTTCGGCAGGTCGTCGTGGAGCCGGTGCTTGACGGGGTCGTTGCCGAGGACGAAGGTCCGCCCGAAGTCGGCCTCGTACTCCTCGAAGATCGGCCCGAAGTCGGCGAACACGATGTCGTCCGCGCCGATCGGCCGGTCCGGCGGATTCTCCCGGTACGGCATCAGCGTGTTCGGCCCGGAGCGCACGATGCGCTTGTGCCAGTGCCGGGTCGTGCCGAACAGCTCGTTCGCGAGGTCCCGGATCCGGTCGCTGACCGCCCGTTCCCCCTCGCCGGGCGCGACCAGCCCGCGCTCCTCGATCTCCGCGAAGAGCCGCGCTGCCTTCGCCTGGGCGTCCAACAGTCGTGCCGAGCGCGTGGGTTCGTCATCCGCCATGGAACCGACCGTAGCCATGCCGCTCACCTCCGGCAACGCGATTCCTGTGCGGGTGGCTTCCGCCGGCCCTCCGCCGGGAGCGGCGATCCGCGGATCTGCCGGGCATCGCCGGGGCGGGCCACGCCGTCCGCCGTCACCGGTGTCGGCCGCGCGGCACACGCCGGACGGTCAGGACGCCCTCGGTCCCGCCCGGCTCACAGCTCGCCCTCCGTCCTTTCCGTACGGGTACGGCCCGGTGTCACGCCCAGGAGGCGTAGCCGCCGTCCACCCGAATCGCGTTGATGCCGCTGATGTGCCGGGCCCCGCAGCGGTCCTGGGGCAGGACGAGCTGAGCGCCGGCGCGGTCGAGCGCAGCGCCGTCGATCGTGGCGGCGAGCAGTACGGGCGCGCGGCCGAAATCGGGGTCGATCTCCGCCCAGGACAGCAGGGCGTGGTGGCCGTCCGCGCCGGACACCGCGATCAGGAAACGCAGGCGGTCCTTGCGGCGCGCGGGGTCGAAGACGGGACCGGCCGCCGACAGGACGTCGTGCAGGAGCGGCCCGGTGAAGCGGTGGTGCTGGATACCGCTGGTGGCGCACTCGAAACTGACATCGGCCTCGTGCTGCGGCCAGACGAGCAGGTCGGGCACCGTCAGGCGGACCGGACGGGTCAGATCGCCGGCGAGGGCGAATTCCGCCACCGGGTCCGCCGCTGCGGGGGACTGACTCACGGGCTACCACCTCCCGGATTCCCCTACCCGGACAGCCACCCTGTACAAACGCACATGCTATCCGGACAGATCCATGATCCGGCTCATGCAAAGCCACAGAAGACTTTTCCCTCGCATCTGCGGCAGTATCATCAGCGCATGCACACCTACCGGATCGGGGACGCTGCCGCCTTGCTCGGCGTCAGCGCCGACACCGTGAGGCGTCTGGTCGACGGCGGGAAAATCACCGCCGAACGCGACGGGACCGGCCGCCGGATCACCCCCGGGCCGGCCCTCGCGGCCTACGCCCGGCAGTCGCGGCGTACGGAGCGGGATTCCACCGGATCCTCGGCCCGCAACCGCCTCTCCGGCATCGCCACCGACGCGATCCTCGGGGACGTCTCGGCGCAGGTGGAGATCCAGGCCGGGCCGTTCCGGGTGGTGGCGATGGTCAGCCGCGAGTCGGCTGAGGAACTGAAGCTGGAGCCCGGTGTTCCGGCGATTGCCGTGATCAAGTCGACCGACGTGGTCGTCGACAGACCGTGGATACGTCCGTCAGGACCAGAGGGAGTGGAACCGTGATAACCCGTACTGCGCGCAGGACCCGCCGGACCCTGCAGATGGCAGGTGCAGGCGCCGCCGCGCTGCTGGCCCTGAGCGCCTGCTCCTCGTCCGGCGACTCCTCGTCGGTCAAGTCGGACTCCTCCACCCCGGCCTCCTCGTCGGACAAGCTGTCCGGCACGGTGACCGTGTTCGCCGCGGCCTCGCTGAAGGAGAGCTTCACGGCCCTGGGCAAGGAGTTCGAGAAGCAGCACCCGGGTACGAAGGTGACCTTCAGCTTCGGCGGCAGCGACTCTCTCGCCGCGAGCATCACCGGCGGTGCGCCGGCCGATGTCTTCGCCGCGGCCAGTCCCAAGACGATGAAGATCGTCACCGACGCGGGCGACGCCTCCGGCACGCCCGCCACCTTCGTTCGCAACCAGTTGGAGATCGCCACTCTGCCGGGCAACCCCGACAAGATCTCCTCCCTCAAGGACCTCACCGGGTCGAGCCTGAAGGTCGTGCTCTGCGACAAGGAGGTGCCGTGCGGCGCCGCCGCCCGGAAGGCCCTCGACGCCAGCGGACTCAAGCTCACTCCGGTGTCGTACGAGCAGGACGTCAAGAGCGCCCTGACCAAGGTCGAGCTGAAGGAGGCCGACGCGGCGGTCGTGTACAAGTCCGATGTGAAGGCGGCCGGTGACAAGGTGGAGGGCGTGGAGTTCCCCGAGTCGGCCAAGGCCGTCAACGACTACCCGATCGCGCTGCTCAAGGACGCCCCCAACGCCGATGCCTCCAAGGCGTTCATCGCGCTGGTGCAGTCCGCCGAGGGCCAGAAGGTCCTGACCGGGGCCGGGTTCCTGAAGCCGTGACCTCGACCGCGAAGTCCGACGCCGCGACCGGCACCCCCCGGGGTGGGCCGCGGCGTCGGCGTGTCCGGGCGGGTGGTGTCCGCGGCGTACCGCTGCCGCTGCTCGTGCCCGCGCTGATCGGCCTGGCATTCCTGGTCGTGCCCCTGGTCGCCCTGCTGGTACGGGCCCCGTGGCGCAGCATGCCCGAGCAGCTGACCAGTGCCGAGGTATGGCAGGCGCTCCAGCTGTCCCTGATCTGCGCCACCGCCGCCACCGCGGTGAGCCTGGTCATCGGGGTGCCGCTGGCCTGGCTGCTGGCCCGGGTCGAGTTCCCCGGGCGCGGCCTCGTCCGCGCTCTCGTCACGCTCCCGCTCGTCCTGCCGCCGGTCGTGGGCGGTGTGGCGCTGCTGACGGCGCTCGGCCGCAACGGCATCGTCGGTAAGTGGCTGGACTCCTGGTTCGGCGTCACCTTGCCGTTCACCACGGCGGGGGTCGTGGTCGCGGAGGCGTTCGTGGCGATGCCGTTCCTCGTCATCAGTGTCGAGGGCACCCTGCGGGCCGCCGACCCGCGCTACGAGGAGGCGGCCACCACCCTGGGCGCGTCCCGCTTCACCGCGTTCCGCCGGGTCACGCTCCCGCTGATCGCGCCGGGCATCGCGGCCGGCGCGGTCCTGGCGTGGGCCCGCGCGCTCGGCGAGTTCGGCGCGACCATCACCTTCGCCGGCAACTTCCCCGGCCGCACCCAGACCATGCCCCTCGCTGTCTACCTCGCCCTGCAGAGCGATCCGGAGGCGGCCATCGCCCTCAGCCTGGTGCTGCTGGCCGTGTCCATCGCGGTGCTGGCCGGGCTGCGTGACCGTTGGATGACCGCCGGATGACCGAGACCCACGACGACCGCACCGACACCGCCCCGGACGGGCTCGACGCCCGCCTCGTGGTGGACCGCGGCGCCTTCCGCCTCGACGTGGCGCTGACCGTCGCGCCGGGCGAGGTGGTCGCCCTGCTCGGCCCGAACGGCGCCGGCAAGACCACGGCCCTGCGCGCCCTCGCCGGCCTGACACCGCTCACCGGCGGTCATCTGCGGCTGGACGGCGCGACGCTGGAGCGTACGCCGCCGGAGTCCCGCCCCGTCGGCGTCGTCTTCCAGGACTACCTGCTCTTCCCCCACCTGACCGCCCTGGACAACGTGGCGTTCGGGCCGCGCTGTCAGGGGGCGACCAAGGCCCAGGCACGTGCACAGGCCGCCGAGTGGCTCGACCGCCTGGGTCTCGCGGAGCACACCGGCGCCAGGCCCCGGCGGCTCTCCGGCGGCCAGGCGCAGCGCGTCGCCCTCGCCCGCGCCCTCGCCACCCGCCCGCGCCTGCTCCTCCTCGACGAGCCCCTCGCCGCCCTCGACGCCCGCACCCGCCTGGAGGTCCGTACCCAACTCCGGCGCCATCTGGCCGAGTTCGAAGCGGTCGCCGTACTCGTCACGCACGATCCGCTCGACGCCATGGTCCTCGCCGACCGCCTGGTCGTCGTCGAGCACGGCGAAGTCGTCCAGAAGGGCAGCCCGTCCGACATCGCCCGCCATCCGCGTACCGACTACATCGCGCAGCTCGTCGGCCTCAACCTCCACCGGGGTCACGCGGACGGTCATACGGTCCGCCTCGACACCGGCCCCGCCATCACCGTCGCGGAGCTCCTGTCCGGACCGGTCTTCGTGGCGTTCCCCCCGAGCGCCGTCACCCTCCACGGCAGCCGTCCCACCGGCTCCAGCGCCCGCAACGTCTGGCGCTGCGAGGTCGCCGGTCTGGAGACCCACGGCGACCAGATCCGCGCCGCCCTCACCGGCGACCTCCCCCTCGCCGCCGATCTCACCACGGTCGCCGCCGCCGAACTCGACCTGCACCCGGGGGCGGAGGTCTGGGCGACGGTGAAGGCGACGCAGACCCACGCGTACCCCGTCTGAGGACGCGCGGGGTGCAGCGGTACGGCCGTCATCGGTCGTCCGTCCCGCGACGAGCGGCCCGATGACCCGCATGCCCCGCGGACTCCTGCCGGGTCCGTCCCGGCGTGGCGACTACGGTTCGCCTGTCGGCAGTTGGACGACCAGCCGTGTACCGGGATGGTTGTCCTCGATGTGGATACTGCCGTGGTGGGCCGTGACGATGTCGCGGACGATGGCGAGGCCGAGCCCGCTGCCGCCGGTGCCCCGCGCACGGGCATCGTCCAGGCGGGTGAATCGGCCGAAGACGCGCTCACGGTCGGCCTCGGGAATGCCGGGGCCGTCGTCGGCGACGACCAGGTGTGCGGTGTTGTGCAGCGTATGGAGGCTGATGTCGACGCGGGTCGCGGCGTAGCGCAGCGCGTTGTCGAGGAGGTTGCGTACGACGCGGGCGAGGGCGTCCTCGTCGCCTGTCAGGCGTGCGGCGCCGACGGCGTGCTGGTCGATGACGAGGCGGGTGCGGCTGCGGGCCTCGCGCACCTCGGCGAAGACGATCTCGTCCAGGTCCACGGGCCGGGTCCGCAGCCGGGGCCGGGCGTCGAGTCGTGCGATCCGGAGGAGGTCGTCGACGAGACGGTTGAGCCGTTCGGTCTCCCGGAGCAGGTCGGGCGCGAGGGTCTGCCAGTTGGCGGATTCCGGGTGGTGGTCGGCGACTTCGAGGCGGGTGCGCAGGGTACTGAGGGGGCTGCGCAGTTCATGGGCGGCGTCCGCGATGAACCTCCGTTGTCGCCGGGTCGCGGCGTCCAGGCGGCCGAGCAGGTCGTTGAAGGTCGTGGCCAGTCGGCCCAGCGCGTCGTTGGCGGGTGGCACGTCGAGACGGCGGCTCAGATCGGACCCGGTGATCTCGGCCGTCTGGGCGCGCATGGCGTCCACGGGTCGCAGCGCGCGTCCGGTGAGCAGCCAGACAATTCCGGTGAGCAGGGCGACGACTGCCGGTACGCCGGTGGCCAGGCCTGCGGAGAGTTGCGCCAATCCGTGGTCGACACTCTCGGTGGGCACGGCCACGTACACGGTCACGGGGTTGTGGGGCGTGCCTGCGGGTACGCCGACGGCCCGCCAGGTTCCTTTCTCGTGCTCGGGGATGTCGTGGACGGCGTGGGCGTGCGGGGTCCCGGACCGGCTTGCCGGGAAGGTGAACAGCCGTGGCAGACCGCGCAGGTTGGCCGAGCTGGAGAGTACGTCTCCCTTTCTGTCGACGATCTGCACGGCGGCTTCCGCGTGGGAGGTGGCCGGCACTTCTGCGCCGATCTGGTTGTTGTCCACGTCAGCGGCCACGACTTGGGCACGTTGCAGCACGGTCTGATCGAGGCCGTTGATCAGACTGGCGTGCAACCAGACGACGAGCAGCAGGGCCGCTCCGGCCAGTCCGGCTGCCATGACCAGGGCCGCGGCGGCGGTCAGCCTCAGTCGCAGCGACCGGCGGGCCCACCAGGAGCGGACGTCGGCGGCCATCGGTCATCTCGCAGTGCTGTGGAGTCGGTATCCGGCACCGCGGACGGTTTCGATGGTCCGGCGGCCGAACGGGGCGTCGATCTTGCGCCTGAGATAGCCGACGTACACCTCGACGATGTTGGTGTCGCCGTCGAAGTTCTCGTCCCAGACGTGGGTGAGGATGTCGGTCTTGCTGATCACCTCGTCGGCGTGCCTGAGCAGGTATTCCAGGAGAGCGAATTCCCTTGCTGTCAGGTTGATGTCCCGTTCCCCGCGGCAGCAGCGGTGGCAGGCGGGGTCCACGGTGAGGTCGTCGGCGGTGAGCACGGCGGGCCGGGCGGGTGCGCCACGGCGCAGCAGGGCTCTCAGGTGGGCGACGAGCACCACGTAGGAGAACGGCTTGCTCAGATAGTCGTCGGCGCCGAGGTCGAGGGCGTCCGCCTCGTCGTACTCGCCGTCCTTCGCCGTGAGCATCAGCACCGGCGTCCAGATCCTGGCTGCCCTCAGCCGTTTCAGCACTTCGTATCCGGACAGTTCGGGCAACATGATGTCCAGCACGATGACGTCGTAGGGCTCGTGCAGGGCCCGCCACAGTCCGTCCGCCCCGTCGTACGCGATGTCGGCGACGAACCCCTCTGCAGCCAGTCCGTCGGCGATGGCATCGGCGAGCGCGGGCTCGTCCTCGGTGATCAGCATCCGCATGGTGACCTCTCCGTCCACCATAGCCCCGGGCCGAAGTTGCTGTTTCCTGAAAGGACGCTGAGAGGCGAGCCGGTTCTCAGTCTCTTCTCAGTGCCGCGGCCACAGGCTGGAGTCGTCAATCGGAAATGGTCAGTCGAGGAGAGGAACGATGAGCGACCTCAGGGAAGGACGCCGGGGCAGGGACGAGGACGCCCCTGAGCGCAGGCGGTACGACGACAGCGGCGACCGGCGGGAATCCGACGAGCGGCGGGACAACAGGCGGCCCGAAGGACGACGTGAGCCCGGCACCGGGGAACGTGAGCGTCTGGCTCGTGCCTCGCGTGTCACCGATCAGCCACTCGGCTGAATGGCGGAGTGAGCAACTACCGATATCGAGAAGCGCACTTGGCAGGCCCGTGCCTCGGGCCAAAGGCCGAGTGCGCTTCTCGGCGACATCGGACTTCGAGCACGCGCGGGGCGCGGGTTCCCGGGTCACTCCCGCATCACGGCTTCCACCAGTTCCTCGGCCAGGTCCTGGGTGTGCTGAATCGGCAGGCCGTGGTCGGTGTACCAGTCCGCGGTGGCCTCGGGGTGCGGTCCGGTGACCGCCACGCGGCCCTGGCCGAACCGGGTCACGAGGGCGGCGGCGGCACCGTTGTCGTAGGTGGCGAGGATCCTCGCGTCGGCGTTCTCGTCGAGGACGAAGAGGGGGCCGTCCTGGAAGAACACGGTGCGCGGACGGCCGCGCCATGTCACCTGGATCACCGTGTCGCGCTCGTCGTGGACCGTGGCGCCCGGGGAGGAGATGTACTGGTCGGTGTCACCGGGCAGCAGACCGAAGCCCGGGGTGGCTCCGGCGAGGTAGCCGCCGAGGCAGAAGCCCAGATAGCTCCCTCCTCGGTGGACGAAGTCACGTACTGCCCGGCGCTGCCTTCGTAGTCTCCGGTAGGCGGACGAGAGCGTGCCGCCACCGGGCTGGGCGTACAGCGCGGCGTGGGACAGGGTCCGGGCCGTCAGCGGAAGTGCCTCGTCGGGCCCGGTGAATCGGACGTCCAGATTCCATCGAGCCGCGGCGAGGAGCCCCGCGACCGCCTCGGGGCAGCCGGGCTGTGAGGCCGGCCCTCGGTAGACGAGGGCCAGGCGGCGGTGCCCGGCGAACGCCTCGGTGTGTGTCATGGCGGTCTCCCTCAGTGCGTGGACCGGGCCGGACCGACGGACGCAGGAGCGGCAGACACAGGGCCGACGGGCGCAGGACCGGCAAACACAGGACCGGCGGATGCCACGGCGGTTCCTTCGGCCGGGAGCCCCTGCCAGTTCGTACCCGAAGTCAGCCGCTCGCCCTTCATGACCAGCGACAGCGCTCCGAGCCGGACGTCGGCGCCCACCACCGTGTCGTAGAGCACGACCGTCCGCGGGCCGATGCTCGCCCCGGGGCCGACGGTCACCGTCGACATCTTCATCACGCGGTCCTCGAACAAATGGCTCTGCAGCGAGACGTGCATACCGATCTCGGCGTCGTCGCCCACCTCCACCAGGTCGAACTCGGTGAGGAACGTGGTACCGATCCAGGTGCGCCGTCCGATGCGGGCGCCGAACCGGCGCAGCACCGGCGGCAGGAGCGGTGTCCCCACCAGAAGGCCCACACCGATCGGGACCGCGGCCGCCTCGAACAGTCCGGTCACGAACTCCGTACGGCGCACGAACAGGCTCCACAGGGGCTCGACGCGCGGCCGGTACTTTCCGGCGACCACCCACTTGGCCAGCACGCAGTACGCGATGACCGCCAGCGCGGCGCCCATGGCGAGCAGCGGGGACACCAGCAGGGGCACGAGCGGCCCTGTGCGGTGTGCGGTGTCGGCCAGGGCCAGCAGGTACAGGCAGCCGCTGACGGCCAGTACCGAGGCGGGCATGGTGGTCCGGAGGAACTCGATGGCCAGACGGCCGAGCACGGCCGTGCGGGAAGGCGAGAACGTCAGCCTCTCGGGATACGTCCCGCTGTCCTGGCGTACGGGAAGCCGCAGGGCGGGCGAGCCCAGCCAGGTGCTGTCGGCAGGCACACGGTCCGTGGGCGGGACCGTGCCCACACCGATCAGGCAGCCCGGACCGAGCCGTGTTCCCGCGGGAACGAGCGCCGAGTTGCCGACGAAGGAACGTTCGCCGACCGCGGTCGGCTCGAAGGTCATGCGGTCGGCCGCGAAGGTGGCGACGCCGATGCCGGCCATGTCGGCGACGAAGCTGCCGTCGCCGAGGGTGAGCAGGTCCGGGTCGATGTGCGACACGGTGGACACCTCGGCGCGGCGGCCGATGCGGGCGCCGAGCAGCCGCAGCCACGGGGCCGTGTAGAGCGTGGCGTACAGCGAGTTGGTGAACATGAGGCTGTGTTCCAGCAGCTTGTCCGCGATCCACTTGCGTACGCCGAGTGCCGAACGCGCCGGGTGGGTTCCCGGGGGTGTCCTCGGCAGGACCATGCGCTTGCCGACCGCGACGGTCAGGCACACCGTGATCACGAAGACCGGGCCGGACAGCACGGCGGCGGCCAGTCCGGTGATCGGGCCGCCGTGCTGCCAGGCCCACCAGAGCAGGGAGACACTCGGCAGGACCATGGCGACCGCGACTGCCTCCAGCAGGACCAGACCGAGCAGGACGGCGAGCAGCTGCCTCGGCTGCCAGCGGTCCGTCTCGCCGCGGGTTCCCAGCATCGCCTCGACAGAGGGCGACAGCGAGGTGACAGGACGTGCGGGCGATCCGGCGCTGCGCGCCCCGGCGGGTACCGGATCGTCCGGGCCCGCCACGGACTGCTCGCCGAGCGCGGATCCGGGTCCCAGGGACGCGCCGGGTTCACAGACCGCGTTGGCACCTACGAAGGCCCGCTCGCCGATGGTGATCGGGGCGATCGTGACCCAGCCGTCGGCGACCTGCCAGGGACGCAGTACGGCGCCGTAGCCGATCGCGGCGTCACGGTCGATGCGCAGCAGCGTGGGCAGGCCGACCAGGCTGGTGGCGATGGTGGTGTCAGGGCCGATGCGTGCCCCCAGGAGCCGCAGGTAGCGGCCCATCATGGGCGACCCGCTGAGGACCCGCAGGGGACTGATACCGTGCACCAGCACGTCCAGCACCCACAGCCGCAGATAGGTCGCTCCCCACAGCGGGTACCGGCCGGGCCTGATGCCCGCCGCCAACGGCCGGGCGAGAGCGACGGGAACGAGCCAGCGCACGGCGAGATAGCCGGCCAGCACGGTGAGGGTGGACCACACCGCTCCCCAGCCCGAATCCTGGCCGTGATGGACCGAGTAGGAGAGAGCCACCGGCCCCGTGAGCAGCAGGAGCAGGCCGTACATCGCCGCCAGCTGGGCCAGCCCGGCACGCGCGATCCGCCCACGGCCGTGCTGTAGCGGGGCGGGGCGGGGCCGCGCCGTCGGGGCGGGGCGGGCCGCCAGGTAGCTCAGGCGTGCCGCGAGCGCCCGCACGGTGGGGTGCTCGTACAGGTCCCGCAGGGTGGGTCCTGCCGTGCCGTCCTGGTCGCGCAGCAACGACACGGCACGGGCGGCGAGCAGGGAATGTCCGCCGAGGTCCGTGAAGAAGTCGGCCTCCGCCGACAGCTCCCCGGGGGCCATGCCGAGCGCCTGCGCCCAGGCGTCGCGCACTCTCGTCTCCAGGTCCCCGCGGACCGACACCACGCGGCCGGTACCGGCAAGCCGGCGGCCGGCCGGTGGCGGCAGTCGTCTGCGGTCGGCCTTGCCACTGGGCATGACCGGCAGCCGGCTGAGGAAGTCCAGGGTCGACGGCACCATGTAGGCGGGCAGTGCACGGCGCAGGCGCTCGTGCAGCCGGGCGGTGAGATCGCCCTCGGAGCCTTCGCGGTCCTCGGTGCGCACGACGTAGGCGGCGAGGACACGGTCGCCGTCGCCCGCGGCCATGAGGGCGGTGGCCGCCTGGGCGACACCGGGGTCCTCCATCAGTACGCTGTCGATCTCCTCCAGTGACACGCGATACCCGCGGATCTTCACCTCCGCGTCGGCCCGGCCGAGGTACTCGATCTCCCCGTCGGCGGTCATCCTGCCGAGGTCCCCGGTGCGGTAGAGAGGGCCGTTCCCGGGCGCCAGAGGGTGTTCGACGAAGCGGTCGGCGGTCAGGTCCGGTCGTCCCACATAGCCACGGGCGAGGCCGGGGCCACCCAGGCAGATCTCGCCGACGGCGCCCTGCGGGACGGGGCGGCGCCGCTCGTCGAGGAGCACGACCGTGTACGTCGGCAGGGGCCGGCCGATGGTGACAGGCCGGCCCGGAAGGAGCTCCTGCCACGTGGCCGTCACGGTTGCTTCGGTCGGTCCGTACGTGTTGAGCATGCGCCGTCCCGGCCTGCTCCATCGTTCGACGAGTGCGGCGGGACATGCCTCACCGCCCACGACGACGCTGCGGATCCGCGGGAGGTCGCGCGGGATCGTCGCCAGCAGCGTCGGTACGCAGTACAGGACGGTCACCCCGTGTTCCTGGAGGAAATCGGCGAGCTCGGCACCGAGGCGTCCGGGGCCGGCCGGTCCGGCGACGAGCGTCGCTCCGGCCGCCCAGGTCGGCCAGATCTCCTCGATGGAGAAGTCGAACGAGATCGCCATGCCCTGGTACACCCGGTCCCGCGGCCGGACACCGTAGACCGGGGAAACGACCCGCAGGAAGTTGCAGATGCTCGACTGGGCGATCTCCACGCCCTTGGGCCTGCCGCTGGACCCGGACGTGTAGATGACGTACGCCAGCGGGTCCTCCGCGCGCCGGTCCTCGATGGACGGGCGCGAGGACGGCAGCAGATCGAATTCCCCGGCGCGCGCGTCGACCTCGACCACCGGGCACTCCTTGTGCGGCCCCGCCCGGACGGCGTCGGAGGCGAGAGCGGACGTGGTCAGCACCACGTCGGCGCCCACATCACGCAGGATGAAGGCAACCCGGTCGGGCGGCGCCGCGGGGTCGATCGGAACGAACGCCGCCCCCGCCTTGCAGACACCCAGCACGCACACGTACGTCTCCACGGACTGCGGCAGCAGCAGGGCCGCGAGCCTGCCCGGACCGATTCCGATCCGACGCAGGTAATGGCCGACTCGATTGGCCCGGACGTCGAGGTCGGCGTAGGTCAACCGGTGTGCACCGCATTCGAGCGCGATGGCTGCCGGTGTGCGGTCGCAGGCGCCCTCGAAGAATTGGTTCAGTCTGTCCGCGTCGCCCGTTCTCCTCGATTCGGTCCAGTCACCGATCAGGACGTCGGGCAGCGCAGCGGTGCGGGAGACCATGAACTCCCCCTCATCCGGTGCGAAAGATGCTCGGTCGTCTCAAGCCTGGGCGACACCGGCTGAGAAGAAGCTGAGCTCGACATCGAGTGCTCTCGGCTCGACGTTCAGCCCGGTCCTCGAAGCGGTCTCGGCTCGCCTGTCATGGTGGCTCCGGGCGATCCGGCGAAGGACTTCGCCCCGGGCTTCGCAGTCTGCGCTGCCTCGTGACCTGGGGCACGCCGCGCGAGGAGGTGGAGCGGCACAACCTCCGTGCCGCGGTCGCGCCGGCCGGGATCATCCCGGTCGGCCGCTCCAGCCGGGTGACGGCCGCCGCGCGGCGGCTGGTCCCGGAGCCCCACCGCCGCTGGCTCGGCGCGAAGCCCGACGACGGGGAGGCGCTTGCCGCGAAGGCGGGGAGCCTGCTGCTGCCGCCCGTCGACGACGCGGTGGAGAACCCGTATTACCGGCGAGCCCTGGAGGCGCTCTTCGGTGCCCCCGTGGACCTGGCGGGGCGCGGGCCGTGCCGGCTCTGCGGGCGCTACTCCCAGTCGGCACGCCAGGGGCTCTTCTACTGCCACGGCTGTTGCGCCCTGGCGAGGAACGGGGCTCTGCGGGACACGGGAGCGGACGGAGCGTGGACGGAAGCGATCGTGTACGCGCTGTGCAGGCTCGCGGAGGTCGAGTTCTCCGGGCCGCCGTCCCTCGCCCAACTGGACCGTGTCTGTGTCCTGCGGTACCCGGCCGTCAGCCGGTTGGTCCAGCAGCGGCGGCGGGCGTGGCGGGGCCGCCCAGGCCGAGCCGGTGTCCGAGGCCGACGCCGTGCTGGTAGAGGGCCGTTCCTTCAGCGAGCCGGCTCTTCTCCCACGCCCGCAGGGCGCCGTCGAGGGACGGAACCTGCTGCAGGGCGGTGAAGAGGGTGATGGCGTCGGCGGCCGCCTTCTCCGCGCTGGCCGCGGTGTGCGGCCGGACGACAAAGGCCGCGTCGCCGGTCAGCAGCATCCGGTCGTTGCGCATCCGGGTGACCCGCCCGTCGAGGATCGCCTGCGCGAACGGCTCCCTGGTGTGCTCCACGAGCTCACGCATGGGCTCGGGAAGCAACTTCCGCGTACGGTCCAGGAGCTCGTCGTGCACCCCCGGGGCCATCAGCCCCGGGGGCAGGGAGAGTCCGTGGGCGGTGCCGTTCCGGTCGGTGGTGATGCGGTCCAGGCCGGCCGCGTCGGCCCGTACGTACCACACCCAGTTCATCCGGCGCTTTCCCGGCGTGGTCGTGCCGAAGTCGCCCGGGATGAAGTAGCACAGGAACTGGGTGCGGTCCCCGTCGTAGAAGCTGAAACGGTCGCGGAAGACTGCGCTCAAGTCCTCGGAGAGGTCGGCCTCGCCGATGACGCCCCGGTAGGCGACATACCCGGCGTAACGGGGAGCACTGTCGGGTGTGACGAGCCCGCGATGGCGGGAGGCGGAGCCGTCGGCGATGATTGCGAGGTCCACGGAGTGGACGGTGTCACCGAGGTGGACGTCTACGCCGTCGGGCCTGGGTGCGAGTGCCGTCACTGGTTTCCCGTCGTGGTAGCGCGCGGGGTCGAGGCGGTCCCGCAGGGATGTGTAGAGCGCACCCCAGGAGATCATCTGTTGCCGCATGAGCGTGTGATGGCTACGCCCGTCCCGGCTGAAGAACTGCCGGTGCGTGACGGGCACGCTGATCCGGTCGGGGTCGACGCCGCAGAACATGCTGAGGAACCAGGCAACGCTCGGCTGGAGCACGATCCCCGCCCCGCGGTCGTCGGGGCGGCCGGAGGACCGCTCCCAGACGGTGACGTCCAGTCCCAGCTCGGTGAGCGCGACCGCCTGGAACAGGCCCCCCAGCGAACCGCCGACGACGCCCACTGACTCGATGTCCGGCACGGTGGTCACAGCGAGCACACTCCGTTCTCACACACGGCGCCGTCCGGCACCTGGGTGGCATGACGCTGAAGGATCTCCACGAGCGTGTCGGTGCCGACGGCGCCGTTGACCGCCTTGTCGCCGATGATCAGCAGCGGCACTCCGCGAAGGCCGATGTACTCGGCCAGTTGTTCGTCCTTCGCCACGGCCGTCTCCAGCGCAGGGTCCGTCAGCCGTGTGGCCACACCGTCGCCGAGCCCCATCTCCTTACCGATCCGGGCCAGCACGTCCACATCGCCGATGTCCTGCCCCTCGGAGAAGTAGGCCACGAGCAGGCGGTCGGCCATGGCCGCACTCGACTGATCGCTCTGCTCGGCCAGCGCGATCAGCCGGTGTCCGGCCCGGGTGTTCGGTGTCCTGGTGATCGCCTCGTAATCGAAGACGATGCCCTCGTCCCGGCCGGCCGGCACCGTGCCGGCATCCAGCCGCTGCGAACGCTCCCAGCTGCCGAACTTCTCACTGCGATAGGTACGCCGGTCCACACCGGCCGTCGGCATCGCCGGGTTGAGCTCGAAGGCGTGGTGGCGGATGCGGAACTCCTGACCGGTGCGTTCCGTCACGATGTCGACGGCCCGTTGCAGCCGGCGCCCGCCGATGTAGCACCAGGGGCAGATCAGATCGCTGAACACATCAAGGTCGATCATGGGTAGAGCCTCCCAATCGAACCGACTAGTCTGTTCGATGACAACGGCGGTGGGGCCTTGCCCATTCCCGCCCTTCACCGGAGGTGCCGATGACCGCTTCTGAGACCACTCGCGGCAGGATCGTCACGGCTGCGGCCGACCTCTTCACCCGCTGCGGCGTGCGCGCCGTGGGTATCAATGAGATCTGGCGCGCCTCCGGGGTGGCCAAATCGACCCTGTACCAGCACTTCCGCTCCAAGGACGAACTCGTCGCCGCTGTTCTGCGCCGACGCAACAACGCGTGGTGCGCGCGCCTGCGCGCGAGTGCCGCGGCCGCGCGGACGCCCCAGGACCGGCTCCTTGCGATCTTCGACCTGCTGGCCGAGGAGTTCGCCGACCCCGCCTACCGCGGCAGTGATCTGGTGAACGTCGCCGCCGAATACCCCGACCCCGATCACCCCGTGCGGGTCGCCATCCGCGACCACAAACGCGAAATCCTCCACTACCTGGGAGCACTCGCCGAGGAAGCGGAGGAGACCGATCCCGAGGCGACCGCGGCCACCGTGCTCATGCTCGCCGACGGAGCGGCCTGCGCCCGTGTCAGCCTCGGCGACACTGCCGCCGCCGGCCTGGCCCGGAAGGCGGCGTCGCGTCTGCTGGCACCCGCCTGAAGCAGGGCCGGATCAGTCGCCGACGCGCTGAGTGCGGGCATCTGCCCCGGCGGAAGGGGACCCGCACCAGCCACTACGGACGACGAGGCCACGCACCACCGGAAGCCGACCCACCGTCACCCAGAAGACCTTTGCGGTACTGGGCCGCGAGGGTCTCGGGGACTTGCCCGCGCCCGCACCGCGATGCTCCTTGGAGCACGCGACGCCCTGAGTGCACTGTCGGAACGATGCCGGTGCGCTCTCGGGAAAACCGGGCGCCGTGAACCGACTTAGCGTGACGACGAAGCGGACCGAGAGCCGTTCGTCCACGTCGCAGGAGGTTTGCGGAAGGTGTCCACGATGCCGGTCGGGGGGCTGGTGCCCCGCGCCACCGAGAACGCGGCGGACCTCGTCGTCCGCAACGCGAAGATCCACACGGGAGACCCGTCCCGCCCCGCGGCCCAGGCGATCGCCGTCCGCGACGGCCGTGTCCTCGCCGTCGGCGACGACCACGACATGGCCGGCCATGTCGGCCCCGCGACCCGAGTCGTCGACGCGCTCGGGCGCCGAATGGTGCCCGGACTCAACGACTCCCATCTCCATGTCATTCGCGGCGGCCTCAACTATGTCCTGGAGCTGCGCTGGGACGGCGTGCCGAGTCTCCGCGAGGGCCTGTCGCTGCTGCGCGAGCAGGCCGCCCGTACGCCCAAGGGGCAGTGGGTGCGTGTGGTGGGCGGATGGTCGGCCGAGCAGTTCGCGGAACGGCGGCTGCCGACCGTCGCCGAACTCAACGCCGCCGCCCCCGACACTCCGGTGTTCGTGCTGCACCTGTACCAGTCGGCGGTGCTCAACCGGGCGGCGCTCAGGGCCGCCGGCTTCACCCGGGACACCCCCGAACCCCGGGGCGGCCAGATCGTACGCGGCCGGGGCGGAGAGCCGACCGGCATGCTGCTCGCCGCACCCAGCGCCCTGATCCTCTACTCGACCCTCGCCAAGGCCCCGGTCCTCGACGGCGAGGACAAGAAGGCCTCCACCCGCCACTTCCTCAGGGAACTCAACCGCTTCGGGCTCACCTCGGCCATCGACGCGGCCGGCGGTTTCCAGAACTTCCCCGACAACTACGCCACGGTCGTCGACCTCGCGAAGGCG
The DNA here is from genome assembly GCF_042731715.1 of Streptomyces sp. NPDC059832. Lineage (NCBI taxonomy): Bacteria > Bacillati > Actinomycetota > Actinomycetes > Kitasatosporales > Streptomycetaceae > Streptomyces > Streptomyces sp. NPDC059832. The sequence continues at coordinate 26,682 of NZ_JBHWIY010000022.1, forward strand.
GGACAGCTGTCGCTGCGCATCGCCTACCACCTCTTCCCGCAGACCGCGGGCCAGGAGATCGCCGACCTCACCCGCTGGGTCGAGACGGCCCGCCCCGAGGACGGCGACGAGTGGCTGCGGCTCAACGGCGCGGGAGAGAATCTGACCTGGGCCGCGGCGGACTTCGAGAACTTCGCCCAGCCCCGCCCCGAACTCGCCTCCGGCTACGAGGCGGAATTCGAGAAGGCCGTGCGGCTCCTCATGGAGAACGGCTGGGGCTTCCGGCTGCACGCCACCTACGACGAGACCATCCGCAGGGACCTCGCCGTTTTCGAACGGCTCGCCGCCGAAGGCCTGTTCCCGTCCGGCAACCGCTGGCTCTTCGACCACGCCGAGACCGTCACCGAGGACAGCCTGGACCGGATCGCCGCGCTCGGCGGCGCCCTGTCGGTGCAGAACCGGCTGTCGTTCCAGGGCGAGGCCTTCGCCCGCCGCTACGGCATCGGCGCTGCCGCCGCCGCTCCGCCGATCCGGGCCATGCTGGAGCGCGGCCTGACCGTCGGTGCCGGCACCGACGCCACCCGCGTCTCCACGTACAACCCCTGGGTCGCCCTCCACTGGCTGGTCTCCGGCCGCACCGTCGGCGACGTCCTCGTCCGCCCGCCGTGCAACCGGGTCGACCGGCGGACCGCGCTCGCGATGTTCACCACGGCGGGCGCCGAACTCACCGGCGAACAGGACGTCAAGGGCGTCCTGCGCCCGGGATACCTGGGCGACTTCGCGGTCCTCTCCGAGGACTGCTTGACCGTGCCGGAACCCGTGATCCCTCACATCGAGTCCCTGCTCACGGTCGTGGGCGGCCGCATCGTGTACGCCGCCGGCGAGTACGAGGGCCTCGACGAGGAACTGCCCCCCGTTACCCCCGCCTGGAGCCCGGTCGCGCACTTCGGTGGCTACCGGTCCGCCGACACCGCGCACCTCGGCGGCGTCCGCCAGGCCGAGTTGATCGGCGAGGCCGTCGGGGAGGCCGGCGAGCACCTGCGGTGGCGGGTCCGCCGGGGCCTCGCACCTCAGGGCGGGGACGCGTACGGGGACGGGTTTCTCGACCCCTGTGTCTCCCTCTGAAGCCACCCCGATTCACCTGTGTATCCACTGTGTCCACCGACGAAAGGCAGTACTCCCATGGTCGACATCGCCCAGGTCACCGCGGCCCCCAGCCCCGACCTGCTCACCCCCGACAACTGCGCCGTCCTCTTCGTGGACCACCAGCCGCAGATGTTCTTCGGCACCGGCAGCGGCGACCGCACCGCGGTCATCAACTCCACCGTCGGCCTGGCAAAGGCCGCCCGGGTCTTCGACGTACCGGTCGTGCTGAGCACCGTGGCGGCCGAGTCCTTCTCCGGCCCGATCCTGCCGCAGCTCGCCGACGTCTTCCCCGACCAGAAGATCATCGACCGCACCTCGATGAACGCCTGGGAGGACGAGGCCTTCGTCGAGGCGGTGAAGGCGACCGGACGCAAGAAGCTCGTGATCGCCGGCCTGTGGACCGAGGTCTGTGTGGTCCTCCCCACGCTGTCCGCCATCGCCCAGGGTTACGAGGTGTACGTGGTGACCGACGCGTCCGGCGGCGTCAGCCCACAGGCGCACGAGCACGCCGTGCAGCGCATGATCCAGGGCGGTGCGATACCGGTGACCTGGGTCCAGGTGCTCCTGGAGCTCCAGCGCGACTGGGCGCGCACCGAGACGTACGTCGCCACCACCGACGTCGTCAAGGGGCACGCCGGTGCCTACGGCCTCGGGGTGGTCTACGCCCAGGCCATGATCGGCACCCACGCGGCCGGCTGAGAACCCGGGACGGGCAGGGACGGAGAAGACGGGAACAGGCAGGAACGTGATGGACACCGGACTGTTGGTCCTCCGGCTGGTGGCGGGGCTCCTCGTCGCCGGGCACGGAGTGCAGAAAGTCAGTTTCCGGCTGGGCGGCGAGGGCCTGGCCGGGGGAACCGAGGAGTTCCGGCGGGACGGGTTCCGCGGCGGCCGGCTCACCGCGCTCGCGGCGGGCGGCGGCCAGGTCGGCGCCGGCCTGTTCCTGACGGCGGGGCTGCTCACTCCCGCGGCGGCGATGGCCGCCGCGGGAGTGATGACGGTGGCCACGACCGTCAAGTGGCGCAATGGGCTGTGGGTGCAGCACGACGGGTACGAGTACCCGTTCTTCCTCGTCGTCGTGGCCGGGGTGCTCGCGCTCACCGGCCCCGGCCGCTGGTCGGCGGACCACGCGCTCGGGCTGGCCCCGTGGCCCGTGTGGGTCTCCGCCGCCGCCCTCGTCCTCGGTCCCGTCAGCGGGCTGCTGACGCGCGCACTGCTGCACCACCCCTCCGTCGCGGAAGGAGCATCCCGGGATGCGCACGCTGCTGGTTGACGCGGCCCGCACGCTGGTCCCCCCGAAGGGGGACCGGCACGGCCCGCTGCCGCCGCTGATGCTGGCCCTCACAGTGGTGACCGGTCTGGTGGACGCGGTGAGCTTTCTGGGGCTCGGACATGTTTTCGTCGCCAACATGACGGGCAACGTGGTGTTCCTCGGCTTCGCCCTGGCGGGAGCCGATGGCCTGTCCGCACTCGCCTCCGTCGTCTCCCTGGCCGCCTTTCTCACCGGCGCGCTGGCCGGCGGCCGCTTCGGCGTCCGGTTCGCCATGCACCGAGGCCGGTTGCTCGCCTCGGCCATGGCCGTGCAGACGGTGCTGTTCGCCGGGGCGCTCGGCACGACCGTCGCGGGGCACGACACAGTGGGGACCACCGTCCAGTACACCCTGATCGTGCTCCTCGGCCTCGCGATGGGGCTGCAGAACGCGGTCGCCCGGCGGCTCGGCGTCCCCGACCTGACGACGACCGTGCTCACCCTCACTCTCACCGGGCTCGCCGCCGACTCCGGCCCGGCCGGCGGCGCGGCGCCCAGACCCGGCCGACGGATCCTGTCCGTGCTGGCGATGTTCCTCAGCGCCCTCGCCGGAGCCGTACTCCTGAAGATCGGGATCTCCCTCGTCCTGGCGGTGGCGCTGGCACTGCTCGCCACGGGCGCGGCGGTTCTGTGGCGACTCTCGGTCCCGGATGCGGGGTGGGCCGCCGCGCCGTGAGCCGGGTCATGCGCTTCAGCGGGAGGGGGTCTCCCGTACCGGGTGCCTGCTCAGGATCGAGACCCGGTTGAAGGCGTTGATGGTGATGACCACCCAGATCACCGCGGACAGCTCGTCGTCGCTCAGCACCTCGTGGGCCTCGGCGTACGCCCGCTCCTGGGCGAGGGCGTCGGCGGGGTGGGTGGTGGCCTCGGCCAGAGCGAGGGCGGCGCACTCGCGGGCGGTGAAGAGTTCGGTGTCGCGCCAGGCGGCGAGCACGCCGAGGCGCCGGGTAGTCTCACCGGCCCGCAGCGCGGCCCGGGTGTGCACGTCGAGGCAGTAGGCGCAGCCGTTGAGCTGGGAGACACGGAGGTTGACCAGCTCGACCAGGATCCGGTCGAGACCCGCATCGGCGGCGGTGGTGCGGACGGCGTCGGCCGTCTTCACCAGTGCCTGGTACGCGGTGGGGCTCTGCTTGTCGAGGTGGATCCGTCCGGTGGACCGGAGGGCTGCCGTGACCTGTACCGTCTCGCTCACCCTGTGCTCCTTCGTCTGTTGCCGGGCGTTGTCGTCACGACTACCATCCTCCACAATTGTTGAAATCAGAACTAATTGGAGGGGTCTGGAGATGGGTGACACAGAGGTCGAGGTCCTCACGGCCCGGGACGTCCCGCTGGGTGGCCCGCGCGCCATGACCGTACGCCGCACGCTGCCCCAGCGGGCCCGGACACTCATCGGGGCCTGGTGCTTCGCCGACCACTACGGCCCCGACCTGGTCGCCGAATCCGGCGGCATGGACGTCGCCCCTCACCCGCACACCGGACTGCAGACCGTGAGCTGGCTCTTCACCGGCGAGATCGAGCACCGCGACAGCCTGGGCACCCACGCCTTCGTACGGCCCGGAGAGATCAACCTCATGACCGGCGGACACGGCATCAGCCACACAGAGGTCTCCACACCCGACACCACCGTCCTGCACGGCGTCCAGCTCTGGCTGGCCCTCCCCGAAGAACACCGCCACGCCCCTCGCGACTTCCAGCACCACGCCCCTGAGCCGCTCCGCGTCGACGGCGCCGAACTCAGGGTCTTCCTCGGCACGCTGGCCGGCGAGACCTCCCCCGTCCGCACCTTCACCCCGCTCCTCGGCGCCGAACTCCTCCTCGCCCCCGGCGCCACCGTCACCCTCGACGTCGACCCGGCCTTCGAACACGGCCTGCTCGTCGACGAAGGCGACGTCCACCTCGCCGGCACGGTCCTCCACCCCGCCGAACTCGGCTGCGTGGCCACGGGGCGCACGACACTCACCCTCACCAACGCCTCCGACCAACGCGCACGGGCGGTCCTGCTCGGCGGCACGCCGTTCGACGAGGCGATCGTCATGTGGTGGAACTTCATCGGCCGCAGCCACCAGGACATCGTCGAGGCGCGGGAGGAATGGGAGCGGGCCTCCGACCGATTCGGCAGCGTCGACGGCTACCCCGGCGACCGGCTGCCCGCCCCCGCCCTGCCGAACGCCGTCATCGCACCCCGCAAGAACCCCTCCCACCACTGAACCCCCCACCGAAAGGACCGTCATGAACGAGCCGACCACCACCCCCCTCGTCCGACGCGTCGACGCCCGCCACCGCTACGAGATCCTCGTCGACGACAAGCGCGCCGGCCTGACCGCCTACCGCGACCTCGACGACCGGCGGGTCTTCTTCCACACCGAGATCGACGACGCCCACGCCGGCCAGGGACTCGCCGCGATCCTCGTCGAACAGGCCCTGATCGACGTCCGCGCCTCGGGGATGCGGGTCGTCCCCGTCTGCCCGTACGTGGCCAAGTTCCTCAAGAAGCACCAGGAGTTCGCGGAAATCACCGACCCCGTGAGCCCCGAGGTCCTCACATGGCTCGACGCCCAACTGGGACGCTGACGCCACCGGACAAACAGCTCGGGCCGATCGAGCAAGGCGTAAAGTGTGGACGGGCGCGGCGTGATCATGAGGAGTAGGTGTGACTGCGGTCAGCCTTGAGCACGCCACTCTCCCCGCCGACACCGGCGAGGTGACCCTTCTGATGGCCCGCCGGGTGGAGCCCGGTTACGAAGCCGCCTTCGAGGTGTGGGCGAAAGGCATCCTCGACAGCGCGGCCGCCTTCCGCCGCCACCTGGGACACTGACTCTTCCGCCCCTCCGGCGGCGACGCCCCCTGGCTCCTCGTCCACCGCTTCCGGGACGAGGAGGCCTGCCGGGCCTGGCCGGAGTCGCCCGAGCGGGCGGCCTGGTCCGCCGGCAGCCGGGGACACCACCACACCGAGGTCGCCCGACGCGAACTGACCGGCATGGAGGCCTGGTTCGCCGAGCCGGGCTCGACACGACCCGCACCGCCCCCGTGGAAGACGGCGATCAGCGCGCCCCTGGCGATCTACCCGATCTCCGTGCTCGGCAGCCTCTTCCTCGTCCCACACCTGAGGGCTGTCCCGCTCCTGCTCAGCAGCGCGATCGTCGCCTGCGTCTTCAATGCGCTGAAGACGTACGTGGCGATGCCCCTCGTGAGCAGACTCCTGCGCAACTGGCTCACCCCGTAGCACATCGAGCCAGAGGTTCCTCGCCGGCTCGCACACAGTGCGGGGCCTGCCACTCTCCCGGGCCGGAGGCGAGTACGACCGTGCGCGTGGCCCGGTCGTGTCCCCGTCGTCTCCCGGGACTCAGGCTGCGTGCAGGGCCGCGTGCAGTGTGCGGACGGCCAGGGTGATGGCGGCCTCCGCGGCGTGGGTGCCGCGCAGCGCGTTGAGCATCACGAAGTCGTGGATGATGCCCTGGAACCGGACGGCGGTGACGGATATGCCCGCCTCGCGGAGCTTGTTGGCATAGGCCTCGCCCTCGTCGCGCAGCACATCGGCCTCGCCGGTGATGACGAGGGCCGGCGGCAGACCGCGGAGCTGCTCGGTGGTGGCGCGCAGCGGGGACGCGGTGATCCGGGCGCGCTCGGCCTCGTCGGTCGTGTACTGGTCCCAGAACCACTGCATGCCGTCGCGACGCAGGAAGTACCCGGTGGCGAACTGGTGGTACGACGGGGTGTCGAAGTTCGCGTCCGTGACCGGGTAGAACAGCACCTGCTGGACCAGCCGGACGCCGCCGCGCTCCTTGGCCATCAGCGTCAGCGCGGCCGTCATGTTGCCGCCGACCGAGTCGCCTGCCACCGCCAGCCGCGAGCCGTCGAGGTTCTTGCCGGCTCCCTGCTCCACAATCCACCGGGCGACGGCGAAGTTCTGTTCGATCGCGACCGGGTAGCGCGCCTCGGGCGACAGGTCGTACTCGGGGAACACGACCGCGGCGTTCGCGCCGACGGCGAGTTCACGCACGAGGCGGTCGTGGGTGCGAGCGTTACCGAAGACCCAGCCCGCGCCGTGGATGTAGAGGATCACCGGCAGGGTGCCCTCGGCACCGGCGGGCTTGACGATGCGGGCGCGGACACTGCCCGTCGGGCCGCCGGAGACGGTGATCCATTCCTCGTCGATCAGCGGCTTGTCGATCTCGCCGGACTGCACCTCGTCGACCGCCTCACGACCCTCCGCCGGCGGCAGGTCGAAGAGGTAGGGCGGGTTGGCGGTCGCCTTGGCGAACTCGGCTGCCGCGGGTTCCAGCACCGGTTCGACCGGGGCAAAGACATCAGACATGCGCATCTCCTGGAACTCTTCGGGTACGGCGGTCGTTTCCGGGAACCGATCCGGTTCGTCGTGCCGGGCACTCCGGCGCCGCTTCTCGGCACGGTAGATCCCCTGCGCGCGCGGTGGTTGTCCGCAGGCGCACCTCTGATGTCCCCACAGCGCACGACAGCGTCTCGGCGGTCGGACGGCGGGGCGGGCGGCCGCCGGAACGGCGATCCCGTGACGCACTTGCCGGTCGCGCATCCCGTGCGCTGTGAGCAATGCTCCAGGTGTTCCAGTGCGCCGGCAGGACACACGACGCCGTCCGCCGGGATCTCGCCGCCTTCGAGAAGCCGGCCTCCAGGGGCCTTTCCCGACCGGGAACCATCGAGATCCGGTTCGTCCTCCTCAGTCCTCCTCCCCGGCCGTGCGCGCAAGGCCCCCGAACGGAGTCACCGCGCTCCTGGGCCGCATCCTGTGCGTTCCGGGTCAAGACCTGCCGCCGTCGGGCCCTACGGTCACTCCCGACCATGCCCGCCCCGCACCCGGTCTGGACACGCATGAAGAGCACACCGTCGTCACCAGCACCCGCAGGGACCGACTTCCCGTGGGCACCGCTCGCGGCACGTGTCTTCCGGGCGCTGTGGATCGCCCAGTTGGTCTCCAACATCGGCAGCTGGATGCAGACGGTGGGCGCCCAGTGGCTGCTGGTCGGGGACGGCGCGGCACTGGTGACGCTCGTGCAGACCGCCTCCAGCCTGCCCGTCGTGCTGCCGGCCCTGCCCTCCGGGGTGATCGCCGACCGCTTCGACCGACGCTCGGTGGTGCTGGTCGCGCAGTCCGCGATGCTCGCGGTGTCCGGTGCCTTGGCCGCGCTGGCGTTCACGGACGCGCTGTCGCCGACGCTGCTGCTCGTCCTCACCTTCCTGCTGGGGTGCGGTACGGCACTGATGGGCCCGGCCTGGCAGGCGATCCAGCCGGAGCTGGTGGAGCGCCGACGGCTCGGTCAGGCGACGGCGCTCGGCGCGGTGAACATGAACCTGGCCCGCGCCATGGGTCCGGCGCTCGGCGGGGCGGTGGTCGCGGCGGCGGGCGCGGGCTGGGTCTTCGCCTTCAACGCGGCCTCGTACCTGGGCATCGCGGCCGTCCTCCTGGTGTGGCGGCGTCCGCCGACGGCCACCCCCGACGCGGGAAACGAACGGCTGCCGGGACAACCGGGCCGAGTTCACGGACCGCATGCACCACGTGGCCCGGTCCAGACGCCGAACGGGAGCCCTCACCTGGGGCCTCTACCAGGACGGCAACGACCCGGAACGCTTCGTCGAGACCTATCTGGTCTCCTCCTGGTCGGAACACCTCGCCCAGCATCACGTCCGGCTGACGGCCACCGACCGCCGCCACGAGGAGAGGGCTCGTGAACTGCTCACGCCCGGGACCCTCCCCGAGGTGACCCATGCCTTCGACACCACGTCCGGACCTGCGGTACCGCATCAGGCGGCCACCGGCACCCCGGACTCCGACGCCTGAGACCTCCGTACTCCCCGAGCGGGACAGACAACAGCGCGCCCGGCACCGTGGCGGATCACATCGAGCGCGGTGCACGGTGCGCGGTGCGCGCGATGCCCACAGCACACCGGTAAACCGGCTCACAAGAACCGGTTGTCCATTGCGCCCCGCGCCGGGAAGCCCGGCCGGGTGACATCGTCACTGATCCTCCGATCGCGGAGCACCTGAGAACTACGACGGCGGGTTCCTCAAGTAGTCGACGGCGGCGAGGTCGTCGTTGTCGTGGCCGGCTGCGGCGGTCGCTTCGAGGCGGTCCCGGACGGCCTGGAGCAGAGGGGTGGGGGTGGCGGCCGCCGCGGCCAGCTCGATGTCCTTCAGGGCGAGTCGCACCGCGAATCCGGGCGTGTACGAGGCATCGTCCATGACGCCTACCTTCTGCAATTCGTACGGCATGGCGAGCGGGCCGGCCTCAAGCACCCGGACGAACGTCGTGTGATCGACGCCGAGCGCGTCGCACAGCGCGAGGACATCGCTCATGGCGACCGTCGAGGCAGCCATCCACGCGTTGACCACGAGCTTGACGGCGCTGCCCTCGACCCCTGTTCCGACGTGGAGCACGGACGAGCCGAGATCGTCGAGCAGGGGACGTGCCCGCTCCAGGACGCCCTCGGGACCGGCTGCCAGCCAGACGAGTTTGCCCTGCCGAGCGGGCGCGGTACTTCCCGAGACCGGTGCGTCGAGGTACGCCACACCGTGATCACGGGCGAGACCGGCCAGCAGGCCTGCGTGCCGCGGCCCTACCGTGCTCGCCTGCACCCAGACGGCATCGCTTTCGAGCCGCCCGAGGGCATCCGACATGACTTCCGCGACCGCATCGCCGTCACGGAGCACGGTGATGACGACGGACGCGCCGGAAACCGCATCACCCACCGTCCTCACTGCCGTGACCCCGGCAGCGTGCTCCGCCACCGTACGGGCCCTCTCCTCCGTGCGGTTCCAGAGCCGTACGTCGTGGCCGGTATCTCCGAGGCGCATCGCCATCGCGGCGCCGAGTGCGCCTGCTCCCAGAACAGCGACGGTGGAAGCGTGAGACATGGAAGACCCCTTCTCTGTTCTCCTTGTCCATTTGTCCATGTTCCGCCGGCACCCCGCGTCCCCGGGTATCCAGGTCGCAGGCGCCGGCGTCTTCGACGCGGACTCACGGTCCGGCGGTACGCCGCACGGTCAGCCCACCGCCACGCCGTAGGGGCTGGCACCGAGAGTGACGGTCGCGACGGCCTTGTGGGAATTCGGGTCGATGACCTTGAGGGTGCCCGCTCCCTGGTTCGTGACGTAGATCGCCTCGTCGGTGACCTCCAGGTTGAACGGGTCGGTGCCGGGAGGGCCCAGGGCAATGGTCGAAGACACACGGTGGCTCCTGGTGTCGATCACGGACACGTTGCCCGGACCGAGGTCGGCGGAGTAGGCGAAGCGTCCGCCGGGCTCGACCGCCACGTCGAAGGGGCCCTCGCCGACGGACACGGTGGTCACCTTTCCGGTACGGGTTTCGACGGCGAGGACGTGCGCTGCCACCTCGTCGGCGACGTAGGCCGACTTGCCGTCCGGTGTGATGGCGACGCCCACCGGAGAGCGCCCTGCGGGAAGGTCCCGGTCGACCCGGCGCGTGCGGGCGTTGATGACCGACAGGCTGCCGGACCCGGAATTCGCCACGTAGGCCGAACCACCGTCAGGGCTGAACGCCACGTTCACCGGAGACTTGCCGACCGGGATGGTCGAGGCCACCCGGTCGGTGCGGGTGTCGATCAACGAGACGTTGTCCGAACCGCCGTTGGTGACGTAGAGGAAGGCTCCATCGGGGCTGAGGCCGACACCGGTGGGGCTCTTTCCCACCGGCACGGTTGCGACGATCTTGTTGTTCCTGGTGTCGAGTACCGAGACCCGGTCCGAGCCGCTGTTGGCGATGTACACGTGCTTGCCGTCCTTGGCGACCGCGACGCCTTCGGGCGCCACGCCGGCCGGTGCGGTCGCGATGACCTTGTAGGTACTGGCGTCGATCACCGAGATCGTGTCGTCCTGCTGGTTCGTGACATACACGCGGCCACCGTCACCGGGGTGGACGGGCGCGACCGGCACGTCGGAGTCCTTGCGGACCGGGGCGGCGGGCGTACAGGAGATCAACAGGATCCCGATGCCCGCCGCGACTGCCGGCCGCAGCGTCCTGCCGGGGCGCCGACGGCCGTTGCCGACTCGGGTCCGCAGGGCAGAGAACATCTCGCCTCCTGTGCGCATTGCGATGGTTCGGTCCGAAACCGGGCGGGACGGCGTCTCGCCGACTCCCGCCGGAGCCAGAGAAGGATCAGGTCAGAAGCCCGCGAGCGTAGTAGTCCTTCTCGTCCCGAACTCCGGGAAGTGCGAAGAAGTATCCGCCGCCCCGGGGGCTGATGAACGGCACCAGTGTTTCGTCCTCCAGCCGGGTCTGCATGGCGACGTAGGTGTTCAGCTCTTGCTGGAAGCAGACGAACGCATGCCCCATGTCGAGTTCCGGTGGGTTGGGGCTCCGGTCGTAGTCGTAACTGCGACGCAGGATGGTGCTGGTCGCCGCGGTCTGCGGAGTCTGGGGATTGGCGAGGCGGATATGAGAATTCAGCGGGGTGATCAGGCCTTGCGGGTCGTTCGTGTAGATGGGGTCGAGGAGATCCGTGACGTTCTCATCCACGGCGTACATGGGGGCGCCACTCGCCTTGCGGCGGCCGAAGATCCGCTCTTGTTGAGCAACGGGCACCTTCTGCCACGCCTCGATGTAGAAGTGCACGATACGCACCACGTGGTACGTGCCGCCCGCGGCCCAAGCCGGTTCGGCGCCCTTCGGCTGGACCCAGACCACCTGATTCATCTGGGCGTCGTCGGTGACGCTCGGGTTGGAGATGCCGTCCTTGAAGCCGAACCAGTCACGCCGGACACCGACGGGTCGCTCCGGATTTCGCTGGCCGTCAATGCGCCAGCGCAGCTTCATGGCGGACTTGGTGTGGGTCAGGATGTCGAGCAGCGCGTGCACCGTCGTGTCGCGGTGATCGGCGCAGATCTGGATCAGCAGGTCGCCCTGGCTCAGCGAGGGGTCCAGGTCGTCGTGGCGGAAGGGCGTCATCGTGACGAGCTGGACCGGCTTGCGCTTACTCAGTCCGTAGCGGTCGTCGAAGAGGGACGCGCCCACTCCGACCGTGAGGGTGAGACCGTCCGCCACGAACGTGGGTCCCATGATGCCGTTGTCCGACGGTGTTGCGGTCGGGGGCACCTGCGGTGGCTTGCCGCCCGCCGTGAGAAAGCGGGCCCGCGCGGTCAGCGTGCGGAACAGGTCGGTGAGCTCCGCGCGGCCGGAAGCGGTCACGTCGAACGAGGCGAAAATCGCGTCCTGTTGGGGCTCAGTGGCGATGCCTGCCTGGTGATGGCCGTGAAAGGGAACCGTGCGGGATTTCGGTTGCTCCTTGCTCTCGACCATCGTGTCGGCGAGCGCCTCACCGCTGCCAGAGGCTGCCCCGCCCGCCACTCCGGCCACGCCCGCGGCGGCGCCGTGCAGAAACGACCGACGGGCAAACGCACCCGCCGGGCACCCTTCACCGCTCCACCCGTCCTCCAGGCTCGCGGATGTCTCGTCAGTCATGGTTCCTCTCAGGCAAGGAGCCCGGTGCCGAACCGTACGGCGCTGCCGCCATCGGATTCCGTGAACCGGCCCCGGCTCAAACCGCGCGCGACCGCACCCGGCAGCCCAACCGGCCTCCGGACTGCCGCCGGTGACACAACTGTTTCGCAAAACGTAATATATGGGACGGTCAGGCCCGCGCCACTTGAACAGACACCGCTCGGCAGACCTACCCCCCCAGCGACGTCGCGCCGGGATCACGGCCCCGTCGAGCGCGCGGCGGCGGTGACGCCCCGTACCGGCGCGGGAGCCCGAGCACACGCCAAGGAACTCACCGTACGGACCATCGGTGCGGCGGGCGGGTAACACACGGGCACGCACTCCGGGAGCAGGTCTTGTACGTGGCAGCTCGGACCGGGCGCCGCCCCGTTCCGGACAAGCCGCTCGACGCGTTTACGCATGACACGGAGCCAGGAGCGGTCTCATGAGGCCACCCCTGCGGCGACCTTCTTGATCAGGCCGGTGGCCTCGGCAGCTCTGGGCATGACTCGAGGAGACCAGCGGGATGCGGGACACCTTCACCGCTCCTTGCGAGCCGGCCCGAAGGTCCGCTCCACCGTCTGGAACGGCTCGTCCATGCGGGTGCTGTCCGGAGCGGATTCCCCCGCATCGTGCTGGACGAAGTCCACCACCAGCGACCGCCTGACCCCGAAGACCGCGTCCCGCTCCACATAGGGGTCGTCACTGCGGACCAGCATGGTGATCAGTGGCTCGAAGCTCTCAGCATGCAGGTTTCCCCGATGGCGGGCGTCGACCTCCACCGACTGGCGCAGGCCGCCGGGAAGGGAGCCTCGGGCTGTGGGTGCCAGGGAGGTGCGCGTAGCCGGAGGCTGTGGGACAAAGGCCTGCCCCGTGGCGGCCGGGCAGGTCACAGCACCGGCGTCTGAACACAGGCGGGCATGCCGACGCCTCCTGAAAACCGCGCACTCGGCACGTGCCACGCTGCGATGACAGACTGACGGCAGTCAGCTTTCAGTAGGGTTCATCCCGTTCTGTCCGTTACTCGTCGGTCGTCGCACGGTAGGGAGCTGGATCGTGACCACCTCCGTCCTTGTAGGGGGAAGCAGTGGGCTGGGTCGTGCCGTGGCCCAGCGGCTCGCGGACCGCGGCGACAGCGTCGTCATCACCAGCCGCTCCCAGGAGCGCGCCACGGCCGTGGCCAGGGAGATCGGTGGCGCTGCCCAGGGGCTGGCTCTCGACCTGGCACGGCCGGAGACGATCGCCGACGCACTCGCCGAGGTGGGCGAGGTCGACTGTCTGGTCATCAGCGCCATCGAGCAGAGCACCAACTCCATCGACGACTTCGACATCGCGGCCGCGGTGCGGACCGTGACCATCAAGCTGGTTGCCTACGTCGAGACGGTGCGGGCTCTGCACGACCGGCTGACCTTCGATGCGTCCGTGGTGCTCTTCGGCGGCCTGGCCAAGGAACGCCCCTATCCCGGCTCCACCATGGTGACCACCGCCAACGGGGGCATCAGCGCCCTGGTGCGGACCTTGGCGGTGGAGCTCGCGCCCCGTCGCGTCAACGCGATCCACCCGGGCGTCGTGGGAGACAGCCCGAAGTGGATCGACGTGCCGGACCATCCCCACGCGCCACGCACCCCCATCGGGCGCCTGGTGACGACGGCGGAGGTCGTAGGCGCCACCGAGTTCCTCCTCCGTAACACCGGCATCAACGCCGTGGATCTCTTCGTGGACGGCGGGTTGCGCGTGACCTGACGGCCGTCGCCGACTCCGGGGAGCCGCGTTCCCGCCGGGGGCAGACGAATGTCATGCGGTGGCTTCCCGTTGTTCCTGGGCCGCGCGTGTGATGGCGCGTCGGATGGGTTCGTAGCCTGTGCACCGGCAGATGTTGGAGCCGACGACGCCCGCGATGGCCTCCGGGTGGTCTGCGAGGTCGGGATCGGTATCGAGCGCTCCTGCGGCCACCATGAGGAAGCCGGGTGTGCAGAAGCCGCACTGGAGCGCGTGCTCGGCCGAGAAGGCACGTTGCAGCGGGTGGGGTTCTCCGTCGGGTCCCTCGAGGCCCTCCACCGTACGGACGGAGCTGCCGTCGCACTGCACGGCCAGCACCAGGCACGCGCGGACCGGCTCGCCGTCCATGAGCACGGTGCAGGCCCCGCAGATGCCGTGCTCGCACCCCAGATGCGTACCGGTCAGGCCCAGGTCGTCACGCAGGACGTCGGCGAGCAGGCGCCGGGGCTCCACGTCGAGGCGGTGTGCGGTTCCGTTCACCGTGAGCGTGATCTTCATCGGTGGTCCCCCTCGCGTGCGGCGAGACGTGCGCGCAGATCGAGCGCCGCCTCGCGGAGTGTTCTGCCGACCAGGACGGCGATGGCCTGCCGCTTGTACTCCACGTCGGCGTACGGTTCGGCGAGCGGTGCGGCGTCCTCCCGGGCGGCGACGCGGCCGGCGCGGGCGAACGGATGGTCGTCGGGCAGCCGCCGCCCCGCGGGGAGCGGGCCGATTTCGGTATCGAGCAGGGTGCGTTCGGCGGCACGGGCCCGTACCGGGCGGTCGGCGGAGTTGACCAGTCCGATCCGCGCGTCGCCGATCACTCCGTCGTGCACCGTGAGAGCGGCCGCGACGGCAACCTGGGCGAAGCAGAAGTGGGTACGGCGGTGCTCGACGAAGCCGACCCCGGTGTGCTCGCCGAGCAGCGGGAGCCGTACGGCGGTGATCAGTTCCTGCGGTCGGCGTGCGGTGCGGTACGGCCCCAGGAAGTAGTCGCCGGCCGGGATCGCGCGGGCGTCGTCGGGGCCGGTCACCTCCACGACGGCGTCCAGGGCGACGCCGATGGCGCACCATTCCGAGGCGGGATGGGCCCAGCCGAAGCTGCCGGCCATGGTCCCGCGAGAACGGATCGGCGGGTGGGCGATGTTGACGACGGCCCGTGACAGCAGGGTGCCGAGCGGGCCCGGTACGGCACCGGCCGGCTCGAAGGCCGCGTGGCGGACGAGGGCGCCCACGCGCAGTTCGTCGCCCTCGACGCTCATGCAATCCAGTTCCGGGATGCGGTTGATGTCGACGACGAGTTCGGGGCGGATGCGCTGCAGGTGCATCTCCAGGATCAGGCTCTGTCCTCCGGCGAGCACCTGGGCCTTGCGCCTGGTGCCGCCGAGTGCCTCGACGGCCTCGGCGACCGTGCGGGGGACCACATAGTCGAAGGACGCGGGTTTCACCGGACGCCTTCCTCATGTTTCGGGGCCTGCGCCGCCCGCCAGACACTGCCCGGGGTGAGCGGCATCTGCAGCAGGCCGGGATCGGCGATCCGCAGGGCATCTGCCACGGCGTTGACAATGGCGGCCGGGGTACCGATGCAGCCCGACTCCCCCGCGCCCTTGGCGCCCAGCGGGGTGCCGGGGCCGGGTGTGCGAGTGTCCTTGATGTCGATGGGCGGGACCTCCGTGAACGTCGGGAGCAGGTAGTCCAGGAATCCGTTCGCCAGCTGCGGCACGCCGGCGTCGTCGAACGTCATGCCTTCGTAGAGGGCCTGGCCGATACCCTGTACGGCCGATCCGAACGCCTGCCCGCGCACCACCGTGGGGTTGAGGACCACGCCGCAGTCGTCGACTGCCACGAGCCGCAGGACGTTCACCGTGCCCAGCTCCGGATCCACCTCGGTCACCGCAGCGTGTGCGCCGAAGGGGAACGCCATGGCGGCCTCGTAGCGCTCCTCCACCCGCAACGGGCCGGTCGACTTCACCAGATCGCCGAGGCCGGTGGCCGCCGAGCCGTCGTGGGCGGTGTGTACGGCGCCGTCCGCCCACTCGATCTCGTCGACCGAAAGGTCCCACAGGTTCGCCGCCCTGGCGCGCGCCTCCTCGATCAGGCGGGTCGCGGCGTGCTGGAGCATGGCGCCGTCGACCTGGGCCGACCGGCTGGCGAACGAGCCCAGTCCTTCGGGCTGTTCGTCGGTGTCGCCCTCGACGAGGCGGACCTGCGCCTCCGGGATGCCGAGGACCTTGGCCACCAAGGCGGGGAAGACCGTCTCGTGCCCCTGGCCGCTCGGGGCCGCTCCGCAGCGTGCGGTGACGGTGCCGTCCTCGTGGACTTCCAGGCTGCCGAACTCGTGCAGGCCACCGGATTCGCCGCCCGAGCGCTCCACATAGCACGAGACACCGATGCCCAGCGGCAGCGCGTCCGGATCCTCGCGACGACGGGCCCGCTCCGCGCTCCACTCCTCGTGGCCGAGCGTCTCCAGCGCCAGGTCCAGGGCGGCGGCGTAGTCCCCGCTGTCGTAGCGGCGTCCGGTCGGCGTCTCGTACGGGAAGGCATCGGGCGGAATGAAGTTGCGCCGCCGCAGCTCGATCGGGTCGATCCCGAGTCGCCGGGCGAGCAGGTCCATCGCCCGCTCGATCGCGATCACCGCCTCGGGACGCCCGGCGCCACGGTACGGGTAGGTCACCATGGTGTTGGTGAGCACCGACCGCAGGGTCGCATGGACGCGTGGGGTCGTGTACGCGCCGGTCGCCATCCACGCCGTCTGCATCGGCAGTCCCGCGCCCAGGTGCGGATAGGCGCCGACATCGGCGTCGATCGTCAGCTCGTAGGCGAGGAGCCGTCCTTCCGCGTCGGCGGCCAGGCGTACGGTCTGGTCCTGTCCCCGGCCCCGGGTGGCGACGAGCATGGACTCCAGGCGGTCCTCGATCCATCGGACCGGCCGGCCGAGCTTCACCGCCAGGTGGACGACAACCACGAACTCGGGGAACGCGGCACTCTTCGACCCGAAAGCGCCTCCGGTGTCCGGGACGACGACCCGGATCCGGTCGGCGGACCAGCCCAGAGTCGCTGCCAGTTCACGCCGTAGCCGGTGCGGCATCTGGTGCCCCGACCACACCGTCAGCCGGTCTCCGTCCGGTACGGCGAGGATCGTCCGGCATTCCATGGGGCTGGGCATCAGCAGTTGCTGACGGTACGTGGCCTCGACCACGGCGGCGGCGTCCTGCCAGACGGACGGATCGACGGGCTCTCCCGCCTCGCCGCGCAGGGCGATGTTGCTCAGTCCGTCGAACAGCCGTACGGAATCGTCCAGCGCCGCGGCGGGTGTCACCACGGCGGGCAGCGGATCGATCGTGGTGGTGACCTCGGCGGCCCCGTCCTCGGCCCGGTACCGGTCCTCCCCGAGGACGACCGCCAGCGCCTCGCCCGGATATCGCACCCGGTCCGTCACGAGGGCCGGCCACTCCCGGCCCGCTACGGCGTCCTCCGTGGAGAGCCTGGCCAGCAGGGTGTACGGAACCGGCGGAAGCTCCGGCAGATCCGCGGCCGACCAGGCTCCCACGACCCCGGGCACATCACGGGCCGCCGTGCAGTCCACGGCGCGCAGTACGCCGTGGGCCACCTTGCTTCTCACGAATGCCGCGTCCAGACATCCAGGAACGTGGATATCGGCAACATACCGGCCTTTCCCGGAAAGCAGCCGCTCGTCCTCACGCCTTGTCCATTGCTCCACAGCAACACCCCGTTCGTGTCTTTGCGGGAGCTGACACCATTCCGACGCCATTTCGATGGACGGCACGCCGGTGGAATTCAGCTGCTCGAATACTAAGGGCTGCCCCGTAATCCCTGGTGGATCAGCGTGCGGGCGTCGGATGTGGTGCATCGCACTCTCCCGGATCCGGTGCGCTCAGGGGCACCTACGCGTGCGCTCGCGGACAACGCGGCCCTCGGTCCGGCCCCTAGCGTCGACCGCGCACGTTTCGGCACGACATCGCAGGAGGCACGCCATGACCACCAGCTCCCAGCCCACGAGCAGCCAGCCGTGGTTGCACCAGAAGGGCTCGGTCATCCAGGAGTTCGGGACCGTCAAGCAGTTCCCCCTCGCTCTGTCCTACGAGGCGCGCATGTACTCCTCCCAGCGCCTGAACAAGGTGCTGGCGGACACCCAGATACTCTACGGCCTCTACAAGAAGCACCACTGGAGCATGCGGGGCGCGACCTTCTACCAGCTGCACCTGCTCCTGGACAAGCACGCGGGAGAGCAACTGGAACTCGTCGACATCCTCGCCGAGCGTGTCCAGACGCTGGGAGGTGTCGCCGTGGGCGATCCGCGGCACGTCGCCGGTATCACGTCGATTCCGCGCCCGCCGGACGGTGTGGAGGAGGTACCGGCCATGCTCTCGCGACTGCTCGAAGCCCACGAGATCATCCTCACGGATGCCCATGACGCGGCCACCCGCACCGCCGAGCTGGGCGACGACGGCACCAACGACCTGCTGGTCTCGCAGATCGTCCGCACCGGCGAACTGCAGGCATGGTTCCTGGCCGAGCACCTGGTGGACACCCCGCTGGTGCGCGCCTGAGCCGTCCGCACGGCACTCAGAGGTGCGCAGCGTCGGGCGAGTGGACCGGCGGACGTCCCGACGGCGTCAGGCTGCGGGTGCCACGCCCCTTCCGCTCATGCGGTGCGTGTCCCCGCCCCGGGCGCGGTCCGGTGGCCCGGACCGCGCCCGACGCCCGTCACATCGCTGCTCCCCTGGAGTGCCCATGGCTTCGTCCACCGTCGTCGAACTGTCCCGCTGGCAGTTCGCGATCACCGCGATCTTCCATATGACCTTCCCAGCGCTCACCGTTGGGCTCTCCGTGCTGCTCGCAGTCGTCTACACGGTCTACGTGCGCACGGGCAATCCCCTCTACCTGCAGATCTTCCGGTTCTGGAAGAAGATCTTCGCGGTCGGGTTCGGCCTGGGCGTCGTCGCGGGCACGGTGATGACCTTCGAGTTCGGCCTGAACTGGGGCACGTACGCCCACGCGGTGGGTCCGGTCATCGGGGTCACCATCGGCATGGAGGTGATCACGGCCTTCTTCCTGGAAGCGGGTTTCATCGGCCTGATGCTGTACGGGGACGGACGGATCCGCCCGCGCACCATGGCCCTGGCCGGCTGGATGGTCGCCTTCGGAACCCTGCTGTCCACCACCTGGATCCTGTCGGCCAACAGCTGGATGCAGAACCCGGTCGGCTACGAGAAGGTCGACGGCCAGTTCCACGCGAAGGACTGGATCGGCATCCTGCTCAACCCGGCCTTCGCCCACCGCTTCCCGCACATGCTGCTGGCCGTGCTGATCAGCTCCGCCTGGTTCGTCGGCGGCATTTCCGCCTGGTACCTGGTGAAGAAACGGTCCTCCGCCCAGCCCATGGCCCGCCGCTGTCTGTCCATCGCCCTCGGCGTCCTCGGTGTGCTGATGCCGGTGCAGCTGTACGTCGGTGACGGCACCGCCGTCTTCATGGGACAGCACCAACTGCCCAAGCTGGAGGCGTTCGAAGGCAACTGGCAGAGCGACAACAACGGCTACAACCTGCTCGTCGTCCCCGACACCGACAAGGGCGAGAACCGGCTGCACGTCGAGATTCCCTACCTCGGCTCGGTCATCGCCCAGGACCTCAGCGGCAGGACGACAACGCCCGGACTGCTGCAGACCCCACCCGACGAACGCCCCAACATGTGGGCCACCTTCTACGGCTTCCGCGCCATGTACTTCACCGCGCTGCTCATGTTCGGCACGGCCTTCACGGGCGTGGTCCTGCGCATGCGCCGGCGCCTGTACGACTCGCCACGCTTTCTGCGGTGGATGGTGTGGATGACCCCGGCCGGGATCATCGCCATCACCGGCGGCTGGATCGTCGCCGAGACGGGCCGCCAACCCTGGGTCGTCTACGGCCAGTTGCGCACCGCTGACGCGGTCTCCCACCTCAGCACACCCGAAGTCGCCGCCACACTCGTGTGCTTCGTCCTGCTCTACGTCACCCTGCTGGCCATCTGGGCCCGCTACATCGTCCGTACGGTCAAGGCCGGCCCCGAGGCACTGCCCACCGGCCCCGCTTCGCCCGACGTCCCGGAGGCCCTCGTTGCTTGAGTACGCCGCTTACGCCCTGGTCCTCTTCTCGCTCGGCATGTACGTCGTCCTCGACGGCTACGACCTCGGCGTGGGGATGCTCAGTCTGGCGGCCGGGCCCGAGCGCCGGCGGGAATACGGCGAGATCGTCGCCACCGCCTGGGACGCCAACGAGAGCTGGCTCATCCTGGTCGGCGTGGTCCTGTGGGCCGGCCTGCCCGGCGCCTACGCCGTGGTGCTGCCCGGCGTCTATCTGCCGCTGATCGTCATGCTGGTATCGATCATCCTGCGCGGACTGGGCCTGGAGATGCACAGCGCGGCAGGCCGCTACCGGCGGGGCTGGGCGCTGCTCTTCGGCGGGGCTTCGCTCGCGGCCACCGTGTGCCAGGGCCTCGTCCTCGGTGCCGTGCTCACCGGCCCGCAGCAGCGGAACGGAGCTTTCCACGGCGGGGCCTTCGACTGGTTCAGCCTCTACGGTGTGCTGTGCGCCCTCGGTCTGGTCGTCGTGTACCTGCTGGCCGGGGCCGCCTGGCTGCAGGACAAGACCGAAGGGTGGTCGCGGTCGGGGGTCCGGCGCACCGGACGGTCCCTGCTGTCGGCCACCGTGGTCATGGCGCTCGTGCTCGGCCTGCTGCTGCCGGGCGCCGAACCGCAGCAGTTCCACCTGGGCCAGCCGGTACGGGCTGTGCTGTTCTGGCTCGCCGTGGGGGTCGCCGCCGTGGCAGGCGCCGTCGCCTGGCACGGCTTCGGCCGCAGCCCAGACTGGCGGCCATTCGCGGCCGTGGCCACCATGACCGCCAGTGGGCTGCTGGGCCTCGCCGCCGTCTCCCTGCCGGTGATCGTGCCGCCCGGCCTGACCGTCCATCAGGCGGCGAGCCCGCACTCCTCCCAGCTGTTCCTGGTCCTCGGCGTCGGCCTGTGTATGCCGTTCGTCCTGGCCTACAACATCTACGCGTGGCGGAGTTTCCGCGGCAAGTACAGCGATCCGCTGGAGGACCCCGCACCGCCGTTGCCCGCCCGGGGCCGCTCGCTTCCGGCCGCACCGAAGTCCACCGGCGCACCACGGACGATCGTGCGACGCGTCCTGCTGACGGTGCTCGGCGTCCTGGCCACCGGCCTCTCCCAGGACGTGTTCGGCGGCGTCTGCGACCTCATCGGACCGATCGGCGTCACGGTGCTGGGCTGCACCGCACTGGCCGCCTGGATCGTCGGCGACCGCCGTGACGCCCGCGCCGGATACTTCGACGCGGACACCGGGGCGGAGACCACCTCGTGAGCGACACCGCCGTACTGCTGGACGAGCTGGCCGCGGACCGGACCGACGATCCGGCGCCCGTCAGGCTGAAGGCCTGGGCGGCGGTCGCCCGGTCCGAGCTGCGTCGCGCGGGGATCCTGCGCGGCTCGGCCCGGTCGGGCACGGTGCTGTGGGCGGGCGGGCTCTCCTGGGGCGCGCAACGCGGTCTGTCGGCGCTGCACGGCGAGGTGCCCGCGACGGCCCTGGTGCTGCCCGCCCTGCTGACCGCGGCCGGAGTCGCCCTGCGCGCCTGCCTGTTGACCGCGGGTGACGCGGCAGCCGCCCGTGGCGCCCGCGTGGTACGCGAGACATTGCGCCGCCGGATCATCGAAACGGCGCTGCCCGCCCGCGGGCCGGCCCGCACCGACCTGGGCGAGACTGCACCCGACCGGGCCGTCGACGGCGAGGTGGACCAGCTGACCGACTGGCTCACCGGATACGTGCCCGCACGGACGACCATGCTGCTCGGCAGTGGCCTCGTCCTGGCCGCCGTCGCCTGCCGCAGCTGGTTCGTCGCCCTGCTCGTGCTGGCCGCCACCCCGCTGCTCCCGGCCAACCTGAAGGTCATCGGCCTCGGCACACAGAGCGCTGTCCGCGCCCAGTTGGCCGGGATCCGCACCCATCAGGCCGGGCTGCTGGACCATCTGCGCGGGCTGCCCACCCTGGTCGGGCTCGGCGCACACGACGAGGCGGCCCGTGCCCTGGAGCGGGACGACCGGGAGGTCGCCCGGCGGACCGAGAAGGTGCTGCGGATCGCCTTTCTGTCGACCGCGTGGGTCGAGCTGCTCATCACCGGCACCCTCGCCGTGGTGGCGACCTACTGCGGCCTGGTCCTGCTCGATTATCTGCACCTGCCCGTCGTCCCGGACCACATGAGCCTGTCCGCCGCGCTGTTCGTCCTCGTCCTGGTACCCGCCTACTTCGCCCCGGCCCGGGACCTGGCCGCCGGCTACCACGCCCGCGCCCGAGCCGCTGCCGCCGCCGAGCTGCTGGCCCCGATCCTGGACGCACCCGAGGAGACGGACCTGCCGTCGGCCGTGCCGCTCCGGCCGGTCCGAGGCTCGTCGCCTCCCGGCGTACGTCTGGAAGCCGTGACGATCCGTCACCCGGGGCGTACGGCACCTGCTCTGGACCGGGTCGGTGTGGAGCTCGCACCGGCCCGGTGTCTCGTCGTCACCGGACCGAGCGGGGCGGGCAAGTCCACCCTGCTGGCCGTCGCGGCGGGCCTGTCCGCCCCGCACGAGGGACGGGCGCTCCACATGCTGGACGGACGGGCCGTCCCCGCCGATCCCGGCCGGGTCTCCTGGGTGGGCCAGCCGGCACACCTGCTGCCCGGCACCCTGCGCGAGAACCTTCTCCTGGCCCGGCCCACCGCGAGCGACCACGACCTGCTCGGCGCCATCGCCTCCCTCGGCTTCGAAGACCTTCTGACCGCGCTGCCCCACGGACTGGACACACCGCTCGGCGAACGCGGCACCGGCCTGTCCTCCGGCCAGTCCCAGCAACTGGCGCTGGTCCGGGCGCTGTTGCGGGACGCGCCCCTGCTGTGCCTGGACGAACCCACCGCGCACCTGGACCCGGAGGCTGAAGCGCGGGTCCTGTCAGCACTGCGGACGCTGGCCCGCGACCGTACGGTCCTGCTCGCCACCCACAGTCCGGCACTGCTGCCGCTGGCGGACCAGGTCATCACACTGAGGCACGGGAGAGTCCGGTGAACGGGAGCGGCGCCTGGCGTCTGCTGCGCATGGCGGCTCCGCGCCGCGCCCTGCTGGCCGGCACACTGCTGGCCATCGCGGCCGAACTCGGCGGTGCCGCGCTCCTCGGCGTGTCCGGATGGTTTCTGACGACCTGTACCGTGGTCACCCTCCAGGCCAACACCACCTGGTCCTGGATGTATCCCTCGGGTGCCGTGCGGACGCTGGCTCTGGCCCGCACCGGACTGCGCTACCTCGAACGCCTGGTCAGCCACCGGACGTTGCTGTCCGCCTCCGTGACGCTGCGCACCCAGCTGGCCCGTGGCGCCGCCCGGCTCACCCCCCGTGAGCTGCGCGGACAACGCGACGGGACACTGCTCGCCCGGCTCACCTCCGACGTAGAGACCGTCGCGGGTCTGCCCGCAAACGTCTGCGCACCGCTCGCGGCGGCCGTCACCACCGCGTGCCTGATCGAGATCCTGCTGCTGTGGGCGATGCCGCTCCTGGGGGCGGCAGAGCTGGTCGTCTGGGCGGCCGGGCTGGTCTGCGCCCGGCGAGCCCACCGCCGCGCACGAGCCCATCTGGGCACCGCTGCCGAGGCCAGGTCCGAGCTCCGTACCGTGCTGCTCGGCAGCCGGGCCGCCTTCGACGAACTGCGCTGCCTGGACGCCGTACCGCAGGCGCGACGGTCGGCGACGGCCGCGATGGCGACTGTCGAATCCGCCGAGTGGGCCGCCGCCCGAGCCGAACGGCTGGGACGTCTGGCGCTGCGCCTGCTGGCCGCCGTCGGCCAGGCTTCGGTGCTGGTGATCGCCCTGTGCGCGGCCCCGGCTCAGCCGGTCGCCTCCGTGGTGGGCGAGGTGCTGCTGGTGGCCGCTGGGTGGGAGTTGCTGGAGCGGCTACCCCGGCTGCTGCACCTGCTGACCCAGGCGGGCGAAGCAGCCGGACGCCTCGCGCCCCTCGCTGCCGAGGAGCCACCCGCGGGTCGGCAGCGGCCGACCTCACACGTCCTGGAAACAGACGGACTGCCGCTTCCCGGCTCGCCTGCAACCCTCTCCACGACCCTGTCCGGCCCCGGCCTGGTGCTGGTCACCGGCCCCAACGGCAGCGGGAAGTCGACGCTGCTCGGACAGCTCGCCGGACGGATACCGGCCCCTGTCGGCACGGTCCTCCTCGACGACACACCGGTGCACGAGCTGCCGGCCCGGATCGTCGCCGAGACGGTCACCCTGGTGGAGGCCGACGACTGGCTGGCCGACGACACGGTGGCGGCCAACCTCCGTCAAGCCGCCCCCTCGGCCGACACCGCCGCCCTGCGGGCCGTACAGAAAGTGGTCGGTCTCTCCGCGCTGCCGCTCGACACCCCGGTGGGGCCCGGCGGACGTCTGCTGTCCCAGGGGCAGCGACGGCGCCTCGCGATCGGACGCGCCGTGCTGCGCCGCCCCCTGGTGCTCCTGCTGGACGAACCCACCGCCGGCCTGGACCGGCCCACCGCCGAGGCGCTGCTGGCCGCGCTGTTCCGGACACTGCCCGAGACCTCGGTGGTGATCGCGATGCAGGAGCAGGACCTCGGCCTGCCCGCCCGGCCGCCCACCGCGGTCGTCCGCCTCGGGCGAGGCGGGGACCTGGCCGGCGGCGGCTCGGCAGGGCCCGTGGCGGCCGGCCTCAGTCGAAGCGGAGGCCGGACAACTTCCTTTCGCGCGCGGTGACATCGTCCCCGGGTACCGCTTCGGAGGGACGGCGGCCATGAGGGCGTGAAGATGCCGAACCACATGGGTTCCTCTTCCGGCAATCGCGTGCGGTGGGAAACGCCAGGCGCCGGGTGCACGGCCGTCATGACTGTGCGCGCACCGGGACATGCCCTCCAGTGCCCTTCTTCCGCGCGTCGGCACCGTGCCCCGTCGTCCGGCACGGATGATGACCGCTGGGGCCGGCTGCCGATCCGGTGCCCTCTGTTGGGAGAGGAGTTCTTCAATGTCTGATGAACCGGTATTGGTGCTTGCGGCGACCGGTGGACAGGGCAGGGCCGTGATCGACGCGCTGCTGGCCCGCGGGGCCCGGATCAGGGCGCTGGTCCGCGACCCCGGCCACAGTGCCGCGCGGAAACTGGCCGGCCGGGACGTCGACGTGGTGGCGGGGTCCCTGAGCGAACGCGGGTCGCTCGCCGCAGCCATGCAAGGGGTGGCCGGTGTGTTCGCTTTCACCACACCCTTCGAGGCCGGTGTCGAGGCGGAGGTGGGCCAGGGGCGTGCCATCCTCTCCGCCGCGGCGCAGGCGCGCGTCCCGCATCTCGTGTTCAGCTCGGTCGCCGGGGCCGATCAGGACAGCGGCGTACCGCACTTCGAGAGCAAGGCGCGCATCGAGGCGGAGCTGGCCGCGGGAGATGTGCCGTACACGATCCTGGGACCGACGTACTTCTTCGACAACGCACTCGGCGGAGCGGAACGCATCCTCGACGGTGTTCTCGATCTGCCGCTGCCGCCCGATCGGCCGTTGCAGCAGCTCGCCCGCCCCGACCTCGGCGCGTTCGCGGCGAAAGTGCTGCTCAACCCTGTTCCGTATGTCGGACGGCGTATCGAACTGGCCTCCGACGCCCCCACTCCGGCACGGATGGCGACTGCGCTCGGTGCCGCGGTGGGACGGGAAGTCCGCCATGAGCGCGTACCGCTGACGGCCATCGGCAATCCGGACATGCATGCGATGTGGACGTTCCTGAACGGCCCCGGCTACCGCGTCGACATCCCCGCACTTCACGATGCCCACCCGGAGATCCGCTGGACCGGCTTCGCCGACTGGGCGCAGCGCGCCTGGGCGAGCGCCCGCTGAACCTGCCGTCCGCCTGTCGGCCCGGATCTCACAAGCACGCCCGTGCGATCCGGTCCGGCCCGGATCTCACACGTTCACGCGATGTGGCGAACTCGCCCCCACTGGCTCGGTGTGTCCGGAAAACGCACAGGCCTGGGGCGGAGATCATGTCGTCGGATTCTTCACTGCTGGAGCCCGGTCCCTCGGGCGCCCTCCACACCACGGACACGGCGCCCGACCACCGACGGCCAACGTACGGTTGCAACGCTCTGTCCCGTACGTTCGGGGCGGTGGACATGGGCGTTCCCGACGTGGTCGACCGCGGCACGATCCGTATGTCCCCGCTGGGCCCGCTGCAGGTCGTCACGGTGGACGGCGACCCACTGCGGGTCCTACGGCGCACGGCGGCTCGTCGCGGGCAGCGACAACGACGACCACGTGGTCGTGAAGCCACCGCTCAGAGGTTCCGACTGGGCGCACGGAAGACCTCGCCGACGTGCAGTTCCTCGAAGGTCCGGGCCGGTACGACCAGGAAGGCGTCCGGGTCGAAATCGTTGGTGTCCACGGCTTCCTGGTCACCCATCACATCGATTCCTTCCGCCACTTGCCGTGCTCGATGTGGACCGCGAGTACGTTGGGGTCGCTGTTCGTGAAATAGGCGCCGCTGGCGATGTACGCCGTGCCGCCCCGTACGGCGAGCGAAGTGGGGTTCTGCAGCCCGTCGGCGGTGGTCAGCACGATGCTGTGGCTCCCGTCGGGCCTGACCAGGGCGACCTCGTTGTCCTTGTTGATCGCCGCGAGCAGGGTGTCACCGGCGCCTGTGAAGTCGAAGTCGTCGATGTCGACCAGTCCGGTGGCCCGGGTCTCGATGGGCCCGGCGCTGCCGTGGCACGTGAGGGGAATGCGCAGCACGGTGCCCTTGTCCAGGTTGGACACCCAGGCCGCCCCGTTGTGGATCTTGATGCCGTTGGCACCCAGGAATCCGGTGGGCAGCAGCTCGGGGGCGGCGGCCCACCGGGTGGGCGTGCTGCCCGCAACCGGCACCCGCCAGACGATGCCGAGGGCCGAATCGGCTACGTACAGCAGGCCACTGTGCCTGTCGAGTGCCAGGCCGTTGGGCAGGCTGTCGGCCGGAAGCGCGGCGATGCGCTGTGGAGCGCCCCCGGGGCGCAGGCGCCACACACCGGTCAGCTCGCTGGTACCCGTGGCGTACAAGAAGTACAGCGTCCCGTCGTGGGTGCGGACGATACCGCCGAGAAACGGCGAGGTAAGGACCGGGGTGACGGACCCGGCCCGGGGTGACGGCAGGGTTGCCAGGACGTGCGCCCGGCCGTCGGGGGTGATGCGGGCGACCTGGCGGGAGAAGGCGAAGGTGACGTACGCGCCGCCGCCGGGCTCCAGGGCTATGTTCTCCGGTCGCTGCCCGTCGGTCATGTTCAGATGCGCGAGGAAGCGTGCGTCCGGGACCGGACCGGCAGTGGCGGTCGCCGCGCCGGTGACGGTAATCGTGAGGGCCGCCGCCACGGCTGTGGCCAGCAGGCCGGTCCGTGACCATCGCTCGGCTGCGGACATGGTGGTGTTCCTTTCCGGTGTGAAGACTCAACGTGTGTGCTCAGCCGGCGAACCGCCGGCGCAGTTCGCCGATGCCCTCGATGGAATCGACCGGTTCGTCGCCAGGGACGAGCCGGCGCTACGAAGGGCGCCCGGGACCGACGCGGTCCGGGGTGCCGGTGAAGTCGGAGAATGGCCTGGAAAGCTGGATGAACGGCTGAGCCGCCACGCCAACGCGGCTCCACGCCGAGATCCGTCTCCACGTCATAGCCGGATCCGGCCGGGCCGGCCGTTGGATGCGCGATATCAGTCGCCAGGTCGAACGCCGCCCCGTCGATCACCGGTGACCGCTGTCCTGATGCAGTTCGGCCACATAACCGCCGGGGAACTGCACCATGGCGCTGGAGTAGCCGTCGCCGGTGTACGGGCCCCACAGCACTTTCGCGCCCGCTGCCTCGGCCTTCCGCAGTGTCACGACGAGGTCCTTCACCGCGTATCCGGTGGTCTCCCGTCCGAACGGGTAGGGAAGATGGCCGTCGGTGACGCTCACGACCGTGCAGCCGAACGGGGAGCGGATGGCGATCCGGCGATATGTCTCCTTGGGCAAGCCGATGTCACCGCCGTCCGCCGCCCGGCGGTCGGCGACGACACGCCCCCCGGTGAACTGCAGGTAGGAGCCGAGGAATCGGCCCACCGAGTCGGGCGTCAGGTAGACGCGGTTGTCCGGCACGGATTCCAGGGGTTCGTATGACGGCGCCGTGGTGTGCCAGTACAGCTGGGCGTTGATGCCGCCCGGGAACTGGACGATCGCGTCCCGCCCGATGGGGTCGTCGAAGGGCTCGACGACCAGTTGCGCCCCGCTCTGCCTGGCCAGTCGGACGCCCTTGTCGAAGTCGCTCATGAGCCAGCCCGTCCGTTCGGCGCCGAACGGGTACGGGGCGGGCGTCCGGAAGTCGAACACGGACAGGTTGCCGACGGGCGACATCACCAGTTCCGACTCCGTCTTGCTGGGCGTCGGCGTGACGGTCGTGAGGACCTTGGCCGTGTGGGTACCGCCGAAGGTCGCGCCCCAGCTGGCGACGAACGCGTCCACCGCTCCGGGGGTGACATAGACGTGCGTGGTGTCGTACTGGGGACCTACCGCCGTGGTCGAGGCCGACGCGGCGGCTGCCCCGTCCTGGGCCGAGGACGGCGCCCCGGATCCCACAAGGCTCAGTGCCACCATGAGGGCGGGCA
This sequence comes from Streptomyces sp. NPDC059832, assembly GCF_042731715.1. Classification (NCBI taxonomy): domain Bacteria; kingdom Bacillati; phylum Actinomycetota; class Actinomycetes; order Kitasatosporales; family Streptomycetaceae; genus Streptomyces; species Streptomyces sp. NPDC059832. Next base: position 55,023 of record NZ_JBHWIY010000022.1, read on the forward strand.
GCATCCACGCCATCGCTCTGCGCTTCATTTCCGTTCCTTTCCGCAGGAACCGCATACGGCGAAAGCTAGGCGCCGAGCGCGGGAGCGATCATGCTGACAGCGCCCCGGGTCTTGCCATTCCGGGAACAGTTCCGGCCGGATGTCAGGTCTCCAGGTGCGCAGCGCGCCACTGCACCGGCGACATCCCATACGTTTCGCGGAACGTCCGGCTGAAGTGGGAGGGGTTGGTGAAACCCCAGCGGGCGGCCACCGCCGCGATCGACCTGTGGGCCGCGCCGGCCGTGGCGAGTTCCTCGTGCGCCGACTCGAGCCGTCTCGTCCGCACCCAGGCGTTGACGGTGGTGCCCTGCAGCTGGAAGAGGCGATGCAGGTAGCGCAGGGAGATGCCGTGCTGGTCGGCGATGCTCTGAGGGCTGAGTCCGGGGTCCTGCAACCGGGCCTGGGCGGATGCCGTGATCCGCTCCCACAGTGCGGGCGCGGGCCGACTGCTGACCTGCTCCAGGGCCAGGGTGGCCAGGATCTCCGCCGCGATGCGGGCGAGGTGGTCGCGTCCGGTGGCAGGGGTCCGCGTGATCTCGTCGACGAGCCCGCGCAGCAGCGGCAGCAGCAAGGCCGCTGCTCCCTCCTCGGCGTCGTCCACCACGGTTGCCGTCAGCGCGGACAGCTGCCCTTCCTCCAGCCGGAGCAGGGCGCGGGGCATCATGAGGACCCGGGCCCGCTGCCGCGTGGGCAGCACGATCCGGTACGGGCGCCGCGCGTCGTGGAACGCCAGTCGGCCGGGCCGGAGTTCGGCGACGCGGCCGTCCTGCAACAGCGTTGCGGTGCCGTCCAGTTGCAGACGTACGAGGATGTGGGTGCTGGGGTCGGCGGCCACCGAGCGGGCACTGCGCAGGATCGTTCCCGGGCCGAACTCCTCAGTGGCGATCTGGAGCGCGCCGAAGCGCTCGGCAGTCAGCTCGCCCGCCCACGGGCGGTCGCCCTCCACGGCGACCTCTAGACCCGCGAAGACCTGTGACAGCGCGCGTTCCCACGCGGCGGTGCGGTCCCTGGGAGCGAGGCCCCGGATGGAGAAGGACGCCCCTTGGCCTGGGGTGGTCAGCGATCCGGTCAGCACGGCACTTCTCCCGTCCCACGGCTTGTACGCTCCCGGTCGAGCCAGTCCGTGGGAGACAGGCCGAAGGAGCTGTGGAAGGCCCTGCTGAACCGGGCGGGACTGGTGAAGCCCCAGCGTCGCGCGACCTGGCCCAGGCTGACCGATCCCGGTGCCCGTGCGACGAGTTCCCTACGGCACTCGTGCAGCCGCAGCTCGCGGATCCACTGGCACACGGTGATGTCCTCGGCCTCGAACAGCCGGTGCAGATAGCGGACGGAGACGCCATGGGCCTGGGCGACGGCCCGGGGGGTCAGACCGGAGTCCGACAGGTGCCAGCGGATGAAGGTCTTGATCCGCAGCAGCAGGACCCGGTCGGCACCCGGCAGGACGGCGGTGTCCTCGCCGAGCCGGTCCGCCGCCGTGGCCGCCATCAGGTCGAGGACACCCTCGGCCAGTCGCTCGCCCACCGGCGTCGCGTATGCCTCGGAGGTGTCCGCCAGCCGTTCCAGCAACGGGGCAAGCAGGGCGGGCAAGCCGCCGCTCGGGCGCACGGCCCGCGCGGTGAGCTGCCTCAGATCGGCCTCCGACCGCCCGAGCAGGTTCCGCGGGACCGCGAAGATCTTCAGCTGGAAGCGTTCCGGGAACGTCGTGCGGAAGGGCCGAATGGTCTCGAAGAACCCGATGTCACCGGCCCGCAACTCGGTGGTACGGCCGTCCTGTTCGACTTGGGCGCGGCCGCCGCTCTGGAGCGCCACGAAGACGTCCCGTCCGTCGCCGCGGGCTATGAAGCGCGGCGACCGGTGGACGCGCCCCGGGTCGCACTCCACCGTGGTGATCCGCAGGTTCCCCAGGTGGTCGGTACGCAGGGCCGCGTCATAGGCCGGGCCGTCGGTGGCGATGTCCATCCCCACCAAGGTCGCGAGCACGGCGTCGTGCCAGAAGTCCAGGCTCTCGCGCGGCGGAACCGAGCGCGTGCTCAGCACCTGGGCTCGACTCGCGCCGGAATCCGGCCTCCAGCGTCTCTCCTCGAAGGAGCCGATCACGGTTGGCATGGTCTGAGCATGCTGTAGCCGTACTGGCCGGCGCATCAGTCGGTCGACTGGTCACCGTGCCCGTTCCGCGCCCTTCAGCGCAATCGGGCGCGCAGGAAAGCGCAACCGGTCACCACAGCTGCCCGGGTGGGCGCGCTGCTGTGCAGGGCGTGCAGCGCCACGAAGTCGTGGATCGTGCCGAGGAACCGCACGGCCGACGCCTCGACGCCGGCCGTACGCAGGTTGCGCGCGTACTGTTCGCCCTCGTCCCGGACCACGTCGGCCTCGGCGGTGACGACCAGCGCCGGCGGCAGCCCCACCAGGTCCTCGGTCCGTGCCCGCAGCGGTGACGTGGTGGGCTCCTCCCGCAGGGCGGGGTCCGTGACGTAGCGCGCCCAGTACGCGCGCAGCGCCTGGCGAGTGAGCAGGTATCCGGTGGCGAACTGCCGTTGTGAGGGGCTGGCGCAGTGGGAGTCGGTGAGCGGGTAGTAGAGCAACTGTGCGCTGAACCGTGGCCCGCCCCGGGACTTCGCCAGCATGGTCACCGCGGCAGCCAGCGTGGCCCCCGCGCAGTCGCCCGCCACGGCCAGCCGGTCAGCGTCCAGGCCGAGTTCGTCGGCCCGGGAGACCGCCCAGGCCAGCAGCGCGTAGCACTCCTCCAGCGCGACGGGATAGCGGGCCTCGGGGGTACGGCTGTACTCGGGGACGACGGCGCACGCCCCCGCGCCGTCGACGAGTTCGCTGATGAGGCGGGCGTGGGTCTGCGCCTCGCCGAGCGTCCACCGGCCACCGTGCAGGTACAGCAGCGCGGGAAGCAGGCCGGTCGCACCGGCCGGGCGGACGGTCCAGAACCCGACCAGTCCGGAGGGACCGACGCAAGCCACGCGGTAGACCGCTTCCACGTCGAAGTCCTCGAAACGGTCCACCTGGGTCTCCCGCAGCGCCTGCCGAGCCGTCTCCGGCCCGAGGTCGTCGAGGGACGGAGGCGTGGCGGACGCGGCGACGACGCGCTGCACCACGGGGTCGAGGAGGAAGGTCGCGGGGGAGTCACCACCGGCTCGGTCCCCGAAGACTCCCGGCATCACGCACTCCCCTCCGGCTGGGCCGCGCCGCTGGCCCGCAGGTGCGCACGGAACCGGATGGTCTGCGCCTCATCTGTCCTGGAGGAGGTCACGCAGTTGCTGGCGGCGGCTGATGCCGAGCTTCGGGTAGACGTTGTACAGGTGGTAGCCCACGGTACGTGGCGAGAGGAAGAGCTGTTCACCGATCTCACGATTCGAAAGGCCGCGCGCGGCCAGCTGGACGATCTGCCCCTGCTGTGCCGTCAACTGCTCCAGCAGAGCCGCGGTGTCGGGGGTGGGTGCCGCTCCGCTGGCGCGCAGTTCGCGGGCCGCGGCCGCGGCGAGGGCGCCCGCGCCGATACGTTCGGCGGTTTCCAGTGCGGTGGTCAGCTGCTGACGCGCCTCACGTATCCGGCGGCAGCGCCGCAGCCAGATGCCGTAGTTGAGGCGGACGTGGGCGCGTTCCCAAGGCCACCGGTCCGCCTCGTGGTTGACCAGGGCGAGGTGGAAGTGCTGCTCGGCGTCCTCGTCCGGGTCGACCAGGGCGGTGGCATGGTGCAGGAGCAGCGTCATCCTGGTGCTCGGGCGATCCCCCTGCTCCGCCCGGACGCGCACCAGGATCGGAACAACCTCGGCCGTGCGGCCGGTGCGTCGGGCCGCGACCGCGAGTTCGGCGACGCTCCGGGGCGACAGGACGGGGTGCGACGGCGAACCGTCGGCGGTGAACAGCTCGCGCAGGTGTCGCCAGGCGCCGTCCCAGTCCCCGTGTGCGATGGAGGCGAGTCCCCGAGCGCGCAGCAGGCGCGCGTGGGTGGCCATGTTCTCGTTCAGGCAGACGGCGCGCCAGATCGAGGGGGTGAGCCGGGGCTCCGGCAGGACGGTTCCGCGCAGCGCCTGCAGGGCCAGGGCCTGCGCCTCCAGATCCGCCTGGAGGCGTGGCAGGCGCAGCACCGCGGCCTCGGCCGTGGCCTCCCGGACCAAGTCCTCGGCCTCGATGAACCACCCGATGCCCATGAGGGTCTCCGCGAGAGCGAGGACGGTCCAGCCGCGGATACCGAAGGCACGAGCGGTCCTGAGCTGGGCGTCGACCTCGCGGAACTGCCCGAGCCACACGTCCGCCTCGTCCGCGAGGTAGGCCACCGAGAGGGCCGCCACGCGGCAGGCCGGCGTGTCCAGACCGTCCAGCGGCGCACCGTGCGGATGTCCGAGGCTCGCCGGCGAGCCGGTCGCGGCCTGCGGCCGGACCACCGCGGTGACCAGCGCGTCCAGTGCCTGCTGTGTGTCCGGCCGGTCCAGGCAGCCTCGAAGCCCCGTCACCGAGGTCCGGGGCCGGTCGACACGCTCGGTCTCCCCGGCACGGTCGGTCTTCCGGGCACGGTCGAGCAGCGTGGACAGGCCGGCCCGGTGTTCCGGCAGTCCGGACTGGACGGCAATGCCCGCCGCCACCGCCGTCAACGCGAGCGCGGCGGACCGGCCGACCGCCGGAAAGTGCTCCGCGGCGTTGACCAGGACGTCGAAGGCCTCCCGCTGGGAAGAGCCCAGCGACAGAATCGAGGCCAGGGCACCGGCCGCGACGCAGTCGAGTTCCGGATCTCCCGAGTCCTGGACGAACCGGCCGTACAGGTCCCTCACCCAGCCGGGATCCCCCACCGCATGCGCTGCCACCAGAGCTTCGGCCAGGCGACGTGCGCGTTCCCGCCGCTGCGGGCTGAGCCGGGCCGCCTGCTCCAGGGCGCGCGCGGTGCCCATGACGTCGCCGTGCCGCCATGCGGAGTCCTCCAGCGCGGCGGCCACGGACTCACTGGGCTGCAAGGTGGCGCCGGCCAGGTGGCGGGCTCTGCTCTCCGGCCGCGTCACGGCCTCGGCGAGGTCCAGATGAGCCTGCTGCCGTTCGCCAGCCGGATGCCGCGAGAACGCGGCCGACCGCGCCAGCGGATGCCGGAAAACGAGGCGGTCCTCCATCAGCGAGACCAGACCGGCCGCCTCCGCCGGCGCCCACACCGCGACGTCGTCGGTGTCCAGGGCGGCCATGAGGACGGCGATGTTCTCCCCCGGCACCGCGGCCGCGGCATACAGCAGGGCACGTCCCGTCTCGGGGGGCAGCGCGTCGAGTCGCGCCGCGAAGGCGTGTGCCATCAGCGGGCGTCGCGCCGGAGCACCGTCGGCACCTCCCGCTCGGAAGGGCGTTGGCATACGGCGGCTCAGTTCCACGAGGGCCAAAGGGTTGCCTTCGGCTTCCTCCAGGATCTCCAGCCTGCGCCGACCGGTCGGCGCCCCCGGCTGTCCGGCCAGCAACGCCACAGCCGAGAGGGTGCTCAGTGGACGCAGATGCAAGGTCTCCATACCGGGGGGCAGGCTGGGCGGCGGCGCCTCGCCTCGCGCGGTGAGCAACAGCCTGACCGGGCGGCCTGCCAGGCGCCGGACCCCCGCGCAGAGCCCGTCGACAAAGGCACGGTCGCAGGCGTGGATGTCGTCCACGCACACCAGTACCGGCCGGGACGTGGCGAGCCGGTCCAGTAACGCCAGAAATGCGGCCTGCACCTGGCCGTCGCTCGGCCCGTCGTCGTGGGAGGCGGGACTCAGCGCGGCGCTCAACACCTTTCCCTGTACGGCGGGGAGGCCGGGCAACTCGTCCAGGACCGGCACCAGCAGCTGCTGCAGACAGGCGCGGGCGTGCCGATGGTCGGCGGCCCAGCCCTGCGCCGACAGTACGAGCATGCCGTCGCCGGCGGCCGGTTCCCGGACGTGGCGGAGCATGGTGGTACGCCCGATCCCCTCCTCCCCGAGGAGCAGCAGCGCCTGGGGACTGCCGGGCTGTCCCGTCACGCACCGCAGGATCCGCTCGATCTCGCTGTCGCGGCCCAGTGGACGCGACGCCGTCGTACGACAGGACCGGCTGCCGGCTTCCTCGCCGGCCGCCGGTCGGGATGGCTGGGCAGTCATGCACGTACTCCGGACCTGCTCGGCTGCCCACGGCTGTGGGCATGTTTCCTGGCCGAGTGAATAATCGTGGTACCGAGGTCGCGACGCTTCTGTCACATGACCGGTCGTCCGCCGCTTCCGGTCCTGACCGGGGTCGGTACCGCGAGCGGCGGTCCTGCGGCGGCTTGTACTCGTGCAGCCGGCCGAGGCTGACAGGATGACCGGGGTCATGATCACCGGCTGGAGGAGTGCGACCGTGGTGCACGTGGGGCCCGACTACCCTGCCGATCCGGGCATTCTGGGCAGATCCGTCGAACTGTCCCGCCTTGAGGAGCTGCTCGGGGCGGTGGACAGCACCGGTTCCCAGGTGCTGGTGCTGACCGGTGAGCCAGGAGCGGGCAAGAGCACCCTCGTCGACTGGACGGCCGAGCAGGGCCGGGCCCGCGGGCTGCGGATCCTGCGCGTGCGGGGCAGCGAGGGCGAGGCCGGACTGGGGCTCGCGGGTGTCCATCAGCTTCTGCATCCGCTGCTTCCCGGCGACACACTGCCCGCCCCGCAGCGGGAAGCCCTCGACCGCGCCTTCGGGCTGACGGCGGCACCGGACGACGCGGCTCTCGACCAGTTGCCGCTGTGTGTCGGCGTGCTCGCCCTCATCGGCGACGCCGCTGCGCGCCGGCCGCTGCTCCTGCTGGTGGACGACGCCCAGTGGCTGGATCTCGGCTCGGTGGACGTGCTCGGCTTCCTCGCCCGGCGCCTGGAGGGCAAGCCGGTGGTGCTGCTGCTCGCCGCCCGCGAGGAGGCCGTGCCGGCCCGCTTCGACCGGGACTTCCCGCAGGTGAGCGTCGGCCCGCTGAGCCGGGCGGCGGCAGGGCTGCTGCTCGACGCCCAGTCGAACCCGCCTCGCAGCCGGGCTCGCACCCAGATCCTCCAGCAGGCCGCCGGCAACCCGCTGGCCCTGATCGAGCTGTCCAGGGCCCTTGCCAAAGGCCGGACCGGCGCGGGTCAGGACGGCGGCGCCACGCTGCCGCTCACGGCGCGCCTGGAGAACCTGTTCGCCGCCGACCTGCCCGGGCTGCCCGAGTTCACGCGAGAAGCACTCCTCCTGGTCGCCGCAGCGGGCACCGGACACCTGGCCGACCTGCTGCGCGCCGCCCCGTCCTTGGACATCGTGCAGGCGCTGGAACCTGCGGAGCGCGTCGGACTGGTGCGAATCGAGGACGGCCAAGCGCTGCTCCGTCACCCGCTGGTGCGCTCGGCCATCAACCATGCGGCTTCCTTCGCCGAGCGTCGGCGGGCCCACCTCGCGCTGGCCTCCGCTCTCGCCGTGGAACCGGACCGCCGCGCCTGGCACCTGGCCGCCGCGGCGACGGGTCAGGACGCGGAGGTCGCCGACGCCCTGGCGGAGAGTGCCGAGCGCGCCCGCGCCCGGGGCGGGTACGCGGCGGCCGCGTCGGCGCTGGAACGCGCCGCGGAGCTGACCCCGGCGCCGGAGCTACGCGCCCGGCGCCTGCTGACGGCTGCTCAGGCCGCCATGTTCGCAGGCCATCCACAATGGGTCGGTGAGCTGAGCGGCCGGGTCGGCGACCTGACCGAGGACGCCCGGCTGCGGGCGGAGGCCTCCCTCCTGGGCGGGTGGTCCCTGGGTGTGACGCTCCGCCACGAGAAGGCGCTGGCACTGCTGTTCGGTGTAGCCGAGGCCACCGCCACCTCGGCACCGGACCTGGCGTCGGGCACCCTGGGCACCGCCGCGACATCCGTCTACAACTCCGGGTCAGCCTTCCACCGGGCCGAACTGCGGCGGATCAGCGCCCTGATCGACGAAACCGGCAATCCCGCCGCCCACGCCTGGGCCCGAGCGGCTGTCGACCCGCACCGCCAACGAACCCGGCTTCTTGGGCTGTTGAAGGGCGCGCTGGCCGCCATGTCGCCGGAATCCTTGGGGGACCTCACGGCGCTCGGCGGCACGACCTGGATCCTGGACGAGACCGAGCAGGCCGTTCACCTTCTCGGCCGGACCATGGACCTCATACGCCGCGCCGGCAGCGCGGGCACGAACGCGACCGTCACGCAGGCGCTCGCCCTCGCCCTGTTCGAGAGCGGTGCCTGGACGGCGGCCCAGGACGCGGCGGACGAGGCGTTCTGGATGGCGACCGAGGCAGGAGCCGACAACGTGACCCTGGGCTCCTGCATCCTCCAGGCCACCCTGCGCGCGCTGCGGGGCGACCATGCGACCGCGCGGACGCAGGCCATGGAAGCCGTACGGGGCGTGGACCTGCGCAGGTCCCTGAGCCTCCAGGTCCGACACCGGCACGCCCTGGGAATGGCCGCGTTCGTCGCCGGGGACCACGCCGACGCCTACGAGCAGCTGCGCGCGGTCTTCACCCGCGACTTCCACCCCGCTCCCGTGCACTACCACGCCTCCGTCTACTACCTGGGCGACCTGACCGCCGCGGCGGTCCGCGCCGGACAAACGGACGACGCGCGCGCGGTGGTCGAGGCCGTCGAGCACAGCCTGGAATCCGACAGGTCCCCCCGACTGGCCGCCGTTCTGCACCGAGCCACCGCCCTGCTGAGCGACACCGAGGACGCCGAGGACCACTTCCGCGCCGCCCTCGCCGACTCCGCCACCGACTGCTGGCCTTTCGAGAAGGCGCTCGCCCAACTCGACTTCGGCGAGTGGCTGCGCCGGCGCCGCCGCAGCACCGAAGCACGCCCGCACCTCAACGCGGCGCTGGAATGCTTCCAGCGGCTCGGCGCCCGGCCCTGGACCGATCGCACCGCCTCGGAACTACGGGCAGCAGGAGTCCCGGGGGCAGCGGCAAGGGCCGCGAGCGCGGCGGACGCGCTTACCGCGCAGGAACGGCAGATTGCCGAACTGGCCGCCCAGGGCCTGACCAACCGCGACATAGCGGCCCGCCTGTACCTCTCACCTCGCACCGTCGGCTACCACCTGCACAAGATCTTCCCCAAGCTGGGTATCAGCGCCAGGGCCCAACTCCGCGACGCCCTGTCGCAGGATTCGCCGCAGTGATCGGGTGCCGTGCGAGCACGGCCATGAAGTGTGCCCGCACGGCCGTCGGACGACGAACGCAGTCGTCATCCCGCAACCGCCACCTGCCGCGTCGGCAGATCGAGGCTGGTGAGCTGCTCACCTGCCGCGCTCCAGGCCATTGGCATCGCGGGTGCGTTGGCCCGGAGCGGTAGGCAGGTACTCCAGTAGAACGGGGCCGGGGTAGAAGGTCGCGCTGTCCCAGCCGGCCATGGCTCTGGCCCAAATTGTGTGGAGCGGTTGCCCTCCGTCGCAGTACTGCCTCGGACAGGCGCTCAGTCAGTGAAATCACCGGTCTCGGACGGTCCAGCCGGCGCGCCGTGGTCGACGAGGCGGAGGAGCTGTGGGTTCAGCGTGTCGGAAGCTGCCAATAGCCTCAGGCCATGGGCATTCAGGTCGATGCAGTGGCGGGTTACCCGATCAGCGATGAGATGAAGAGAGTGTTCGGGTTGACGGCTGGACAAGGGAGAACATCTTCTGGCTGATGGTTCACTGCGGGCCCGCGACGACACGGGAGCTGGGCGAGCGCATCGGCTTGTCCTACGACCAGACGCGCTATCGCATCGGCCATGGCCATCAGCGCTTCTTCGTGGAAGTACGCGAATCGCTCTTCCCCAGCCCTCGCGTCGTCATCGTCCACCAAGTGCTGTTCGGCGTATACAGCGGCATCGTGCCGGACGGCATCGCCGATCTGGGCGTTGCCGGCCTTGACTGGGCCGGCGACAGCGCGGTGCTGGTCCTCCTGACAGGCGCCTGCCGGCCCTCAATACGGTCCTCGAAGCAGTCTCGACGTGCCTGTCGTAGTGGCCCCGCGCACATCCGGCCCGAGAACTATGGTGTCCCGCCACATACGCCGCTGACCTGCCCCTTCCTACGGTGTGGCGACACAGAACCGTCCCCGCCCACCCTCCGGAAGTGGTACCCATGACCGCCCCAGCAACCTCTCCGCCAGCCCCCTCGAACCTCAAACGCATCGTCGCCGCAAGTCTCATCGGCACCACCATCGAGTGGTACGACTTTTTCCTGTACGGGTCAGCCGCCGCGCTGGTCTTCAACAAGCTGTTCTTCCCCGAGTCCGACCCGCTCGTCGGCACGCTGCTGTCCTTCCTCACGTACGCGGTCGGCTTCGCCGCCCGGCCGCTCGGTGCCCTGGTGTTCGGGCACTACGGCGACCGGCTCGGCCGCAAGAAGCTGCTGGTGCTCAGTCTGCTGATGATGGGCGGAGCGACGTTCGCCATCGGACTGCTGCCGACGCATGCCACGGTCGGGGCCGCCGCCCCCGTGCTGCTCACCGTCCTGCGGCTGGTGCAGGGCTTCGCGCTCGGGGGTGAGTGGGGCGGGGCCGTGCTGCTGGTGTCGGAGCACGGGGACGCCGAGCGGCGCGGCTTCTGGGCCTCCTGGCCGCAGACGGGCGCGCCGGCCGGGCAGTTGCTCGCCACCGGGGTGCTCTCCGCGCTCACCGCACTGATGTCGGAATCCGCCTTCGGGGCGTGGGGCTGGCGCATCCCCTTCCTGCTCTCCGGTGTCCTGGTGGTCATCGGTCTGTGGATTCGTCTCTCCGTCGACGAGTCACCGGTCTTCAAGGCCGCGCTGGCACAGGCCGAGGAGCGCAGGTCCGCGGCCGGGACGACGGAGAAGATGCCGCTCGTCGCCGTGCTGCGGCATCACTGGCGCGATGTGCTGATCGCCATGGGCGCCAGGATGGCGGAGAACATCAGCTACTACGTCATCACGGCGTTCGTGCTCGTCTACGCGACCACGGCGGCGGACCTGAGCAAGCAGACGGCGCTCAACGCGGTGCTCATCGCCTCGGCCGTCCACTTCGCGGTCATCCCGATGTGGGGCGCGCTGTCGGACCGGGTCGGGCGCAAGCCGGTCTATCTGGTCGGCGCGATCGGTGTCGGGCTGTGGACGTTCCCGTTCTTCGCGCTGATCGACACGCGGAACTTCGGCAGCGTGCTGCTCGCCGTCACCGTCGGGCTCATCTTCCACGGGGCGATGTACGCACCGCAGGCGGCCTTCTTCTCGGAGATGTTCGCGACCCGGATGCGGTACTCGGGCGCGTCGATCGGGGCGCAGTTCTCCTCGGTCGCGGCCGGTGCTCCGGCGCCGCTCATCGCCACGGCGCTGCTCGCGGACTTCCACAGCTCGACGCCCATCTCGCTGTACGTCATCGCCGCGGCGCTCATCACCCTGCTGGCGGTCGGCTGCGCCAGGGAGACCAGGCACCGGGACCTCACGGACATCGACAAAAGCGCGGCCGCCCCGGACGCGTCCGAGGCGCTGCCGGCGGACGCCCGTACCGTCTGAGCGTCGTCCGCCGGGCGGGCCGGGAAACCGGGCCCGCCCGGCGGACAACGGGTCCTTACTGCTGGGCGGTGGGTTCGAACCAGGTGGGTTCATCGGTCATGGACTGCTTGATCCTGAAGAGCGCGAACTCGTTCAGCGGCGGCAGCGCGTCCACCGGGAACCAGCCCACGTCCAGCGACTCGTCGTCGTTGACGCGTGCCTCGCCGCCGGTCGCCCGGCAGCGGAAGGTGACGTCGAGGTACTGGCAACGGTCGCCGTTCGCGTACTGCACGGGCTCCAGGGCCTGTGTGAGCACCACCCGCTCCGCCACGCAGCGCACGGCGGTCTCTTCGTACACCTCGCGCTCCGCCGTCGCCGCCGGCTGCTCGCCCGGCTCGCAGATGCCGCCGATGACCGACCATTTGCCGGAGTCTGAGCGGCGGCCGAGGAGCACTCTGCCCTCGTCGTCGAAGACGACGGCGGTGACCCCGGGCAGCAGGAGCAGTTGTTGACCTGCGGTTGCGCGGATCTCTCGGATGAAATCAGGAGTAGCCATGGAGCGACCCTACGTTGCGCGGCCGGTGGGTCACCGGCCGCGCCGGCTGCGTACCGAACGGACGGTGACCAGGCCGAGCCCGGCCACGGCGATCAGCGCGAGCACACCTTCGGGGAGCGTGCCCATCCGGGTCGCGGGCGTCAGCGAGGACCTCAGCGGCACCTCGTCCACGAGCGCGTCCGGGGTGAACAGCTTCGTCTTCCGGACGATCGTCCCGTCCGGGCGGATGACCGCGCTGACCCCACTGGTGACGGGGACGACGACGGACCTGCTGTGCTCGACCGCCCGCACCCTGGACATGGCCAGCTGCTGATAGGTCATCTCGCTGCGCCCGAAGGTGGCGTTGTTGCTGGGTACGGCGATCAGCTGGCCGCCGTGCATGACGGTGTCCCGTACGGCGTCGTCGAACGCGGCCTCGTAACAGGTCACCAGCCCCACGTTCGTCCCCGCCAGGTCGAAGACGCCGACCTTCTTCCCGGGGCCGAAGTCACGCTGCACCCGGTCCACGTCCGAGCTGAAGATCCGCGCGATGGAACGCATCGGCATGTACTCGCCGAACGGCTGGATGTGGCGCTTGTCGTACGTGTCGACCGGGCCCTTCTTCGGGTCCCACTGGATGAGGGTGTTGCGCAGATTCCCGGTGTCGGGCTCGACCACCGCCCCGATCACGGTGGGCACGCCGATCGCCTTGACCGCGTCGTCGATCACGATCCGGGCGTCGGCGTTCCGGTACGGGTCGAGGTCGGAGGAGTTCTCGGGCCACAGGACGAAGTCGGGCTGCGGGACCTTGCCCTCCTTCACCTCCCGGGCGAGCTGCTCCGTGCGGCGCACATGGTTGTCCAGGACGGCACGGCGCTGGGAGTTGAAGTCGAGTCCGAGCCGCGGCACGTTGCCCTGGATCGCGGCGACGGTCGCGGTGCCGTCCTCGGCCGAGTCGTCGACGAGGGGCAGCGCGGCGAAGGCGCCTGCGACGGGTACCAGGACGGTCGCCGCCGCGGCGGCGACGGCCGCCCGCGGCAGCCTGCCCGTACGGCGGTGGGCACGGAGCTGACGTACCGCTTCGCAGAGACCGAAGCCGCACAGCACCACCGCGAAGGAGAGCAGCGGTGTGCCTCCCACGGCCGCGAGCGGCAGGAACACGCTGTCCGCCTGTCCGAATGCGATCTTCCCCCAGGGGAAGCCGCCGAACGGGACCCTGGCCCGGACCGCCTCGTCGAGGGTCCAGACCGCGGCGGCCCACACCGGCCACCAGGCGAGGCGGCTGACGGCGGCGATCCCGATGCAGCCGACCGCGATGAACACGGCCTCGGCGGCGGCGAGGGCCAGCCACGGCACCGGGCCGACCTCCTCGCCGGTCCAGTGCAGCAGCGGCAGCATGAAGCCCAGTCCGGCGAGGAGGCCGAGTCCGAACCCGGCGCGGAGCCGTTGCCGGTGCAGCACCCAGCCGAGCAGGGCGAAACCGGGCAGGACCAGCCACCACAGGGGGCGCGGCGGGAAGCTCAGATACAGCAGTGCACCCGCGATCACGGCGGCGACGGGCCGTAGCAGACGTCGCTTCCGGGACAGGGGGGATGAGGCCGGCTGCGCGGCTTCGACTGGGGTGATGGTGGCGCTCACCCGGCGGAGTCTACGGTGACCGGCTGTGGGTCCGGCAGCCCCGCCCGTGTGGTGGAACCCTTCGTACCGGATCGTTCCGTCGCTTTCCCGCACAGATCCGGCCCGCTGTCGTCCCGGCGTCAGGCTCCGGCCGTCGCACCGGTCGCGGGCAGGTGCAGGCGCTCGCGGATGAACCGTACGCCCGCCTCCGCGTCGTCGACCGTGATGGTGAACGTCCTGCCGTCGCCGAGCCGGAGCACCAGGCCCTCGCCCCTGCGGACCACCACGGCCGTGCCCTGCTCGGGGCGCCAGCGGTAGCCCCAGCCGCCCCACTGGCGCGGGGTGACCTCGGGTGCGAACTCCGCGCCCACCACATGGGTGAGCAGAATCCGGCGGCGCGGCAGGCCCATGTGGCCGCAGCGCACCTCCAGGGCGTCCCCGTCGATCCTGACGGCCACGTTCACGAAGGCGAGGGTGCCGAACAGCATGAGCAGTCCGGCGGCGACACAGCCGATCACGGACATCAGCAGCGGAATGATCCCGGAGGTCCAGTTGGAGCTGACGGCCAGTTGGACGCCGAGCGCCAGACAGGCCGCGCCCGCGGCCGCGAGTACCCACTGGGCCCGGTTGGTGGCCCGGCCGATCCAGACGGCGGAGTGGGGTTCGGCTCCGGTGTGCCGGGGTTCTCGGGGATGGTCCCTCATGCCAAGCAGCGTACTTAAATTTCCGCACGCCGGGGATGGGTCCAACGGCCCCCGACGGGTCAGCGGACCGGGCTGACGGCCCCCAGCAGCTGCCCCTCGGCGTAGGCCAGAGCGGCTTTCGGCAGGTCGGCGGGGCGTCCGCTGAGGAGCACGGTGAGACCTCCGGACGGTTCGGCCGACGGAGCGGGTTCGGCCCCGATCCGGCGTAGTGCCTGGGCCGCGACGGCACCGGCGGATCCGTGCAGTGCGACGGGCGGCAGACCGGGCTGCCGCACGGCGGCACGGATGCGCTCGCCGACCAGTTCGTAGTGGGTGCAGCCCAGGACCACGGCCCGGACATCGCGCGGGGTCAGGGCGGCGGCTGCGGCGATGGCCAGGTCGATCGCGCTCTCGTCGGCGTTCTGCACGGCGTCGGCGAGGCCGGGGCAGGGGACCTCGGTGACGTCGACGGAGCGGGCGAATTCGCCGATGAGTCCGCGCTGGTACGGGCTGCCCGTGGTGGCGGGCGTGGCCCAGATCGCGACGGGGCCGCCACCGGCGACGGACGGCTTGATGGCGGGGACGGTGCCGATGACCGGCAGCGTGGGTTCGAGCTCGGCGCGGAGCGCCGGCAGGGCGTGCACGGAGGCCGTGTTGCAGGCGACGATCAGTGCGTCCGGCCGGTGGGCGGCGGCCGCGCGGGCCACGTCGAGCGCGTGGGCGGTCACGTACTCGGGCGTACGCGGTCCCCAGGGCATGCCGTCGGGGTCGGAGGAGAGCACCAGATCGGCGTCGGGCCTCAGCCGGCGTACTGCGGCGGCTGCCGCGAGCAGGCCGATTCCTGAGTCCATGAGCGCGATCTTCACCCGGTCACCATAGTCGACCGCCCTTGCGGATCCGTTGGGGTGGGGCAGACTGCGGCAAATGAGTGCCGTTGCCTGGATCGCCGTGGGTTCGCTGGCCGCATGGGTGTGGCTGCTGCTGGGACAAGGGTTCTTCTGGCGGACCGCCCAGCGGCTGCCGCACCGGGAGGCCCCGGACCGATGGCCGTCCGTCGCGATCGTGGTGCCCGCACGTGACGAGGCCGACATGCTGCCGGTGAGTCTGCCGTCGCTGCTGGCGCAGGACTATCCGGGGAGGGCGGAGATCTTCCTCGTCGACGACTGCAGCAAGGACGGGACCGGGGACGTCGCCCGTGCACTGTCCGTACGGCATGGAGGACTGCCGGTGACGGTGGTGTCGCCGGGAGAGCCCGAGCCCGGCTGGACGGGCAAGCTCTGGGCCGTGCGGCACGGGATCGCGCTGGCCCGGACCCGGGAGCCGGACTATCTGCTGCTGACGGACGCCGACATCGCGCACGAGCCGGACAGTCTGCGGGAGCTGGTCGCCGCCGCCGTGTCGGGCGGCTTCGACCTGGTCTCGCAGATGGCGCGGCTGCGGGTGTCGAGTGTCTGGGAACGGCTGGTCGTCCCGGCCTTCGTGTACTTCTTCTCGCAGCTCTATCCGTTCCGGTGGGTGAACCGGGCGGGTGCGCGGACGGCCGCGGCGGCCGGTGGCTGCGTGCTGCTGCGGACCGGGGCGGCGGAGCGGGCGCGGGTGCCGGAGTCGATCCGGCAGGCGGTGATCGACGACGTGTCGCTGGCGCGGGCGGTGCAGCGCAGCGGCGGGCGGATCTGGCTGGGGCTCGCCGAGCGGGTGGACAGTGTGCGGCCCTATCCGCGGCTGGCGGATCTGTGGCGGATGGTGTCGCGGAGCGCGTACGCCCAGTTGCGGCACAGTCCGCCGCTGCTGCTGGGGACGGTGCTGGGGCTCGCGCTGGTCTATCTCGTGCCGCCGGTCGCGCTCGTCACGGGGCTGCTGACCGGTGATCCGGTGGCCGGCTGGGCGGGTGGCGCGGCGTGGGCGGTGATGACCGGGACGTATCTGCCGATGCTGGGCTACTACCGGCAGTCGCTGTGGCAGGCGCCGCTGCTGCCGTTCACCGCGGTGCTCTATCTGCTGATGACGGTCGATTCGGCGGTGCAGCACCACCGGGGCCGCGGCGCGGCCTGGAAGGGGCGTACGTACGCCCGTCCCGAGGCCGCGCCGGACCGGTGAGCGGAGCCGGCGGTGGGCCGACGGCGGCAGGGCCGGGCGGACCGCCGGGGGGTCATTTACGGCCGGGCGTCCAGTTCATGCCCCACCCGTAGGCGTAGTCGATGGTGCGCTGCGGGCTCACTCCTCGCTCGGGGACGAGATAGCGGGCCTCGCGCTGCACCGTGAGGTCTCCCCCGTTGTTGGTCAGGAGCGCCAGTGCGCAGACGGTGGACGGGACGGTGCATTCGTCGAGCGAGAAGTCGATCGGTGCGCCGTGCTGGGGCTGGAGAGTGACGGTCGCGTGGAGATCGGCGAAACTCCGGGCGCCTTCATAGATGGTGACGAAGATCAGGACGCGTCGGAGCTTGTTCTTGTGGTCGAGGTTGACGGTGAGGTTCTCGCCGGTGGCGACGGCGCCGGTGCGGTCGTCCCCGTCGAGATGGATATAAGGAGGGTGCTGGAGTGCGCCGAACGCGTTTCCCAGCGCCTGCACGACTCCCTTGCGGCCGTCGGTCAGTTCGTAGAGAGCGCAGAGATCGAGATCGAGGTCCGCGTGGTTGGCGACCGCTCTGCCGAGTTTGCTTCCCCAGCCCTTGAACTGTTTGCGTACTTCCCAGTTGAGATTGACGCGAAGCGCTCCCGAAGTGCCGCCCTGTTTGGCGAGGGAGACCGACGGCGCGTCCTTGGTGAGTGTCACCTTGGACAGGCGGACGGGCGCGGTGGCAGGGGGTGCGGAAGGCACCGGCGGTGCCATCGGCGGTGCGGGCGGGACCGGTGGCAGGCGGTCGACCCGCGTTGTGCTCACAGGCTGTTGAGGCCTCTGGGGCTGGTGATACGGCTGAGTCCGCTGGGCCTGCTGTGGTTCATCGACGGAAATACCGAAGTCGGTCGCGAGGCCTTCGAGGCCGGTGTCGTATCCCTGGCCGACGGCGCGGAATTTCCAGGCGCCCTGGCGCCGGTAGAGCTCCCCGAGAATGAACGCGGTCTCGACCGTCGCGTCCGCGCTGTCGAAGCGCGCGATCTCCCGGCCGCTCGCCGCGTCCGTGATCCGTACGTACAGCCCGGCCACCCGGCCGAAGGTGCCGCCGTCCGCGGAGGCCGCCAGGACCACGCGGTCGATGGCCGGCTCGACGCGGGCCAGGTCGACCGCGAGGTTGTCCGTCATCCCGCCGCCGGCGGTCCGCTTGCCCTCGTGGCGCACCGCACCGGATGCGTGGGAGGGCTGGTTGTAGAAGACGAAGTCGGCGTCGCTGCGCACCTTTCCCGACACGAGAAGGAGCGCCGAGCCATCGACATCCGGTGTCCCCGGGGAGGCGCGCCACCCCAATTCGACCCGCACGGCCTGAGCCGCCACCGGAACATTGGCTCCTTTTAGCATGGTCATGCTCGCCCCCATCGCGAGTCCGGCTGCCCGAAAACTTTTCCCCGCCAACCTAATCCCCCGGACCGTCACAGGGGTCGGGGACGTCCGGTCCCGGTCCCGCGATCCCCCGGTAACCTCCTGTGAACTTGCCCATTACACGATCTGAGCGCCTTCGGGCGCCCTTTTCAGCAGTACGGCCCCTGGGCGACAGCGGCGAGCACCTGGCTCCGTTGGAGCGAGCGAGGTATCCGGGCCGAGGGCATGGAGCTGCTGGCCGGGGTCCAAGACTTCGGCCTGCTCGGGAGGAGTCATTTCATGCAGCCGCTCCCGGGCGATCCCGGCGAGCGTCTGAAGTGTCCGCCGTACGCCGACGAGTTCGACGTCATGACGCCGGTGTGCCGCGAGTGCCCCGACGACCGGCTCGCCGGACTCCAGCAGGCTCTCGGCAACGCCATCGGGCAGCCAGCGCAGGAGGAAGAGGTTTCCGCGCGGAAGGCCCGCCACGAGAACGCGAACGAACCACTGCCCGCGTCCTGGAGGCCGGTCCGGGAGTACTGCACCGTCCTCCCCGCGTCTCTGCTGGTTCGTGGCGACTGCCGGGCCGGCTGCCGCGGTCCCCGAGCCGGCCCGCATGCCCGGTCCCCACGAGAACGCGGACCCGGATCGCGCGCTGCGGCCTGTCTCGCGGGCCGCTGAAGGGCTGGCGCCTCCTGCGGAAGCTCCGCCGCAGCACCAACCGCATCACCGCAATCGTCCGGGCCGTTCCCGTCCTTCATCACGCGTCAGCATGAGATTGGAAAAGGCTCACTGAACTGCCTCACACAGCACGGCAACAGCTGTATTCCGTCGTGTGTGGATGAGCAGATGAGGGCGCAGTCGCGCCCGTCTCACGCCGTCGGCGTGAGACGGTACGGACGGAGCGAAGAGCGGTCGAGGCTGTTCCGCAATCCGCGGAACAGCCCTCAGCGTGCGGACCGTGCCCTCTTCCAAGACGGTCTCGGAACTCGACACCTCTGTCCGGGTAGCGGCCGGACCCCTGCATGACAGTCGGCCGGCGCCTCCAACGGTCAGCCCGCAAGAGGCTCGACGACGCACGACGGGGAAGCGGCTTCAGGAGCTGAACAGGCTGGGGTTCCTACGGACGAACGCGGCCACCCCTGAAGGAGGCCGCCCGGTGACCTGCTCGACCCCTTCCGCCTTGCGGTCGTATCGATTCTCCGCGTGAAGGCGAGCCATGGTGGTGATGTGCTGGAAGGCGTGTTCGGGCAGCCCCAACGGCCTGAGATCGTCGTCGATCCATTCCTGCAGGGGAACGTCGGTGTACCCGACCGGTCGGCCCAGGGCTGTGGAGACCTCCGCCGCCATGGCGGCGATGTCCTCCGAGCGCGGGCCGGTCAGCTCGTAGGTCCTGCCGATGCGGGGGGCCGGGTCGGCCAGGATCTCCTCCACGACCGCGGCGACGTCGCCGGCCGCCACAGGGGAGGTTTTCGCCTGGCCGAAGGGCAGTCTGATGGTCCCGTACTTCGCGACCGAGGAGAAGCCGGCACGGAACAGGGGGTTTTCCATGAACACGGTGGGCCTGATCTGGACAACGGGCAGGCCCGACCAGGCGAGAACCTGCTCCACCAGCCACTGCTGCCGCTGCTGCACGGACTCGAAGGTGCTGGTGAGGCCGATCTCGGCGACTGTCAACTGGGACATGTTCACGAACGCTTCCAGGCCTCCGTACGCACGCGCGACGGCCGCCACCGTCACCGCAGCCTGCAGATACTGCGCCGACACACCCATGCCGAAATACATGCGTTCACAGCCTGCCAGGGCATCGGCGACGTCGCCCGCGCGCGTCAGGTCTCCGACGACGACCTCGGCGCCGGTCGCGCGCAGCGCCTGCGCCCGCTCGTCGTCCCGACGCACCATGGCCCGGACGGGCAGGCCCCGTCGTCGAAGCCCTTCGGCCACGGATCGTCCGACGGCACCGACACTGCCCGCCGCGCCCGTCACCAGAATGGGCGGCACGCCGACCTCTCGGGTGCGGTTCATAGGGGCAGCCTGCGGTACCCACGACTGCGACGCAACTGGAGCCCGACGAACCTCGTACGCAGGCCCTATCGGTCGCATGACCGCACCGTGAAGAGGGCGGGACAGGGCGCGATACGGCCGGTCGTGGACAGGCGGCGCTGGTTTGGATTCGGACGGTGGCCATGGGGAGCAGGAGAGCACGAGGCTCGGTCTCGAACCGCTCCAGTTCCTCGGCCGAGACCGGATCCCGGTACTCGCGACCTGCCTGCCCGGCTCGGCATGGCCTTCCCGGCCCGCGGCTCGGCCGCCGCGCCGTCGACATCGACACCGCCAAGGACCTGGAGCGCGGCGCATGTCCGCTGCTGGCCTCCAGGGCTGAGTCATGGTCTCAAAGTCACTAAACTTGGCGAACAAGGCTGTGGCTCAACCTTCTGAAGGAGCGGAACATGAGCGAGCACAGCAGATTCCTGGAGCCGATCACCCGCGAGAACGTCGCCGTGGTCCTGGTAGACCACCAGGTGGGGTTGTTGTCCGGTGTCCGGGACATCTCGCTCGGCGAGCTGAAACACAACGTGGCGGCGCTGGCACGCGCGGCGACCGTACTGGGCATCCCGCTGGTGGTCACCACCACCGCGGCCGACAGCATGTGGGGGCCGACCGCCACCGAGCTGGTCCAGGCGCTGCCGGCCGGACAGAAGATCATCGACCGCAGCACTGTCAACGCCTGGCACGACGACCGCGTCCGCGGAGCCATCGAAGCCACTGGCCGACAGAAGCTGGTCTTCGCCGGGGTGTCGCTCGAAGTGTGCGCTGCGCTGCCTGCGATCTCCGCGACGGCTGCCGGCCACGACGCGTACGTCGCCGTGGACGCCTCCGGCACCTTCAGCCGGGCCAAGCGCGAGGCCGGACTGTTGCGGATGCAGCAGGCGGGCGTCATCGTCAGCGACTACGCCACCCTCATGGTCGAGGCCCTGGCCGACAACGCCGCCCCCGACTCCGGCGCCCTCTACGCCGCCCTCGACATGCCGTTCGCCGTCCTGGTCGACCAGATTTCCGCGGCCTACCACGCATAGTGTTACGGCCGCCGCGCCGACTCGGGCGGCAGGCCGCTTCCAGGCGTTCGCCGATGACCCACTTCGCCGGCGTGGGCGAGGACGGCGTACAACCGGCGCCCGGAGACGGCGTGTTCCCTGGCGATGCGGTGGCCCGGCTGGGCATCGGCAGGTTGCGCTTGAGACGGCCAGAGCCTCCCGCCGCCCGAGCGCCACTTCGCCCACCAGCCGTCAACCACGGCAATGGCCCTTCGTCTCGGCGCCCCGCAGCCCCCGTTGCTGAGACCGGCTCCTGGTTTTCCGAGTCAGGGAATCTCGACCTGAGTCAGCCGTGCTGGTGCTGGTGCTGGTGCTGGACGAGCGCGGGCGGTGTCCTGCTCATGTACCAACCCTCGACACGTGGTCCGACGAGGTCGGACGGCCAGCCTGCCGTCTCGACGGCGGCGTCGTAGACGGCGTCACCGAACGCCACAATGGCCTGGTGCGGGTCCGCTGTCTCCCTGAGCTTGGCCCACGGCAGACGAACCAGACCGGCGTCGGGATGCCAGGCGGCGCCCTCAACACCCCAGGACCGGCCCTCAAGACCGTCCGGCTGGGGCCAGATGTACGCGTACATGCCGACGTTCGGCGCCTTGGCATCCCCGAAGGAGAATCCCACCGACACGTACGCGTCGAGCTGGGCGTTCTGCATGAACGGCGGCCGGTGGGGCGGCGGCACGGTGGGCTGCGCCCGGAAACGTGTGGCGGACAGATCGAATCCGCCCCACATCACACCGACCCGGGGGCGGTGTCCCAGGAAGGGCGCCTGCCACGCCTCGAGCCCGTCAGCGGCGAGGTTCAACGCTGTCCACATCAGCCGGGCCGCGTGGCCGTCCCAGGTGCGTTCGACGTGATCGTCCTCGAAGCGCGGCGGGGCATCCGGAATCTCGCAGATCAACGAGCTGCGCGGTCGGTGTATGCCGAGCTCGTCCACCGCATCGCAGAAGGACGCATAGAACGTGGCGACCGATCCCTTGGACAGTGGCACCGTGCGCGAGCCATTGTCGGCCTCGATGACCACGCGTCCGTCGAGCAGGCTGTAGTGCACCGTGAAGGTCACGCCGCGCTGCCGAAGGGTTGGCGTACTGAGCCCCCTGGGGGTGACATCGAGGACGATGTTTCCCCAGCCGACTTCGAAGGGCTCGTCGAGGGTGTATTTACCTGCGACCTGTACCACCCGGTTGGCGTAGTCAACCATGGGCGCCAGGTCCTCATGGACCAACGTCGGCCACGCGTTGAGACGTTCGCTCACGGAGAGCCTCCCAGCGTGTCGATGGGATCAGAGGGAGGGGACGTCAAGTGATGCGCCCGCTCCCCCGTGCAGCAACGGGCGGGCCTCGGACACCGAACTGCGATCCAGTACCCAATTCTCACACTCAGGTCAGGCCTCTGCCCACTCGGTGGTGTCGGGCGTCCGACGTGCTGGGCCAGCAGCCAGGACCGGCCTTGGGGACCATCGGTACAGCCGTTGGCGCTAAGCCCTTGATCATGGTCGCTAGCTGCGGGTCTCCGCGTTCGGGTGTGCCTGGGCCTGGAGGCGTTCGCGCAGGTCGATCTCTTCGGGACGGCGAAGGTGAGCATGTCGTCGTCGATGACCTTCGGGCGTCCTCCGTGGTTGCCCTTGGATGCGGCGATGACCTGGCCTTCGAGGGTCTTCTCCCGGATGTAGTTGCGCTCGATCTGCCCGGCGACGGCGAGGACAGCGAAGAACATCGCGCCCATGCCGTTGGGGTCGTAGATGCCGGTGAGCGGGCCGGTGAGGAGTTCGAGCTGGATGCCGCCGGCCTGGAGTTCGGAGGACAGCGTCATCAGCTCGGCGGCGTTGCGGGCGAGGCGCTTGAGTTCGTGGACGGTGAAGATGACGGGGGTCTCGGGCGCGGCCTCCTTGAACTGGTGGGCCAGCGCGAGCGCCTTCTCCAGCTCGGGCCGGACCTTGACCCGGGTGCTGATTTGCCCGGAGAAGACTTTGTGGCACTCCGCCCGGCGGAGGGCTTCGAGCTGGCTCGCCAGTTCCTGCCGGGCGGTCGACGTGCGGGGGTATCCGATTCGCACCGGCCGCTCGGTGCGGGGCGCGGGCACCACCGCGAGCGCGGGCCCCTGCTTCCATGCGCGGCCGGGACCGCGGTCGGCGGGCACCGGGATCTCCAGTTCCTCGCGGAGCGCGGGAACGAGAACGAAGCGCGGGGTGTGGTACTTCGCGGCGGTCTTGCCGCCCCGGGTACGGCAGGCGCTGCCGACGGGCGCGTCACAGTTCGGGCAGTCGTGACGTTCCACCGCCAATGCGGCCTGATCGGGTGTCAAATCCATGACGGCAGTCCCTCAGAAGTGCCTCGCACGACGTGCGGGTTTCGAGAGGACTTTTGCAAATGGCCACCTGGTGAAACGTAACCGCTTCCAGCCCTCTCGCAGAACTCTCACAGATGACCACTGTGAGAAGTGGGGCCCAGGCGCGCACTCCCGGACGAGACGTATGCGAGGGAACGGCGCACCCCCGACGGAAGAAAAGTTAACCAAATGCTTGACTATTCGCTGCCGGCATCGAATAGTTAGGCGCATGCTTAACCAAGCTGATTCGTTGGACCGGGTGTTCCAAGCGCTGGCGGACGCGACTCGCCGGGACATCGTTGAGCGGTTGATCCGCGGGCCTGCCTCGGTCAGTGAGCTGGCCCGGCCGCTGGCCATGTCGCTGCCAGCGGTGATGCAGCACCTACAGGTACTGGAGGCGTGCGGACTGGTCCGGTCTGAGAAAGCCGGAAGGGTACGCACCTGCTACATCGAGCCGGGTGTGCTGCGAATGGCCGAGGACTGGATCGCTGCGCAGCGCACTGCCTGGGAACACCGCCTCGATCGCCTCGGCGACTACCTGACCGAACACTGCGACAGCCCAGATCAAGGGAGCACACAATGACCGATCACGTGGTCACGCATGCCACGTTCACCCTCGAACGCCTCTACGCGGCCTCACCGGCCACAGTGTTCGCCGCGTGGGCCGTGCCCGAAGCAAAGGCCCGCTGGTTCTCCGGCCTCGACGCCGAGCACGAGCTTGATTTCCGCGTCGGTGGGCGGGAGGTCAACCGCGGCCGCTCTGGCGGTGGGCCGGTGCTGACTTTCGAGTCCTGGTACCGCGACATCGTCCAGGACGAGCGGATCGTCTACACCTCCACTCTGTCCGAGGGGCAAGACCTTGCGACAGTGTCGCTGACGACGGTGGAGTTCCTCCCTGAGGGTGGTGGCACCCGGCTGCTGCTCACCGAGCAGAGCACCTTCCTCGACGGCCGCGAAGAACCAAGCTGGCGGGAGCAGGGCACCGGCAAGTGGCTTGACGCGCTCGCCGCCGAACTGCTGCGAAGCATCGAGCAACAGTGATGACCACGAGCAACCTTTCGCAGACTCGCCGTTGGCAGGTGCTGGCGCTGCTGGGCACGGCGTTCTTCATGACGATTCTGGACGGCACCAGCCTGCTCGCCGCTCTGCCCGCGATCGAAGGCCACCTTCGTCTGCACGGTCCTGCCATCCAATGGACCGTGACGGCCTACGCGCTGGCCTTCAGCGGGCTGCTGTTGTTATGCGGCCGCGCTGCGGATCTGCTGGGCCGTCGGCGTGTGTTCATCGCCGGGATGGTGCTGCGGGTCGTGGCCTCGCTGGCGTGCGGGCTCGCTCCATCCATCCAGGCCCTGGTGGCCGCTCGGGCGGTGCAGGGCGTCTCGGCCGCGATCATCGCTCCGGCCGCGTTGTCGATGGTCATGAACACTTTCCCCGAAGGGATCGAGCGGAACAAGGCGCTCGGTGTCTGGGGCGGCCTCGGCGGGTTCGGCGCCACCGCCGGTCTACTACTGGGCGGCATCATCACCGATATCTTCGGCTGGCAGTGGGTGTTCTGGGTCAACGTCCCGGTCGGGACCCTCGTGCTGGTGCTCGCCCCCGCCATGCTGCGCGAAAGCCGGGACCGGGCACGCTCCCGTTCCTTCGATATCCCTGGTGCGCTGACCATCGCCCCAGCACTGGTTCTGCTCGTATACGTGATCACCCGGGTGCCGACATCCGGGTGGGCGAATGGACAGAGCATCGGGCTACTGGCCGCCGTGGCCGTGCTGGTCTGGATGTTCATCCTGATAGAGAAGCGATCGGTGGCCCCGCTCGTTTCCTTTCAGTCGCTGCGCTCGCGCATGCTGATCGGCGGCAACCTCCTCCTGCTCATCGCCGGCATGACCGTCGACGGCATGCTCGTCACCCTCACCTCTTTCGTGCAGCAGGTGCTCGGCTGGCCGGCGGCGCAGTTCGGGCTGGCGGCCGCGATGATGACCGTCACCGCGGCCGCAGGCGCACTGCTGAGCCAACGGATCGTGCCCAGGCTCAGCCTGGGGCGGGTAGCTGCTGCCGGGACCGTCCTGCTCGGTTGTGGCTGCCTGCTGCTCACCCGCATACCGGCCGGTGGCCCGATGAGTCTTCTGCCGGCGGCCCTGTTCTTGTTCGGGGCGGGAATGGGCGCCGTCACGGTATGCGCACAGATCGCCGCGCTGACCGGCGTCACCGAAAAGGACTCAGGCCTGGCCGCCGGCCTCGCCGACACCTCCTTCGCCGTCGGCACCGCCCTCGGCACTGCCATCTGCACCAGCGTCGCTGCCGCCCGCACGTCCGCGATCGGTGGTCCGACACCGCTCGCACTCACCACCGGGCAGCATGCCGCGTTTGGGGCAGCTGGCGTCTTCGCCGCTCTCGCCTTGATCACCGCGTTGACGCTCCTCAGCAAGCGATCCGGCCTATCCCGCAGTGTGTCGGCAGACTCAAGCGAGAACGTATCTACCGGGGCACCGTCGACCTCACCTTGATCCACGGGACACACCCTTGGCTCGCTCCTGGCGTGATTCCTGTTCCGCATTCCGTGGCGGGCCGGACCCGAATCCGGCGACAAGGCCCCAGCCTCACCAGCGCCCCCTGCGCCGAGGTCCTCGGTGTCGCTGCGGGTGCGGACGGCACCCGGCTCACTCCTCCTCTCCGTCGTCATCGTCGAGGTCGACGGCGTCCGGGTCGCGCAGGGGCCGCAGGCCATCGACGGGCTGGGAGGCGGTGAAGTTGTAGCGGCCCAGGCAGTTCAGATTCTTGTGCTTGAGCGGGGACAGCCGGGCGATGTCCTCGTCCCTGATGTCGTGGCCCTCGGCGCGCAGCTGGGCGACGGCGGCGTCGATGTAGCGTGTCGTCCACAGGACTACCGCGTTCAGAACCATTCCCAGTGACCCTAGTTGATCCTCCATTCCGTCCCGGTAAGCCTGGTGGATGGTGCCCTTCTTGCCGTGGCAGATGTCGCGGGCGAGCTTGTGGCGGGACTCCTGGACGGTGAGCTGCTTGTGCATCTGGCGGCGACAGGTGTCGTCGACCGGGTCGACGACGGCGAGCAGGTGCAAGGTCTTGGCGATGCGCCCCGTACTCGGCGAACGCCTGCCCCAGCGGGGTCGGGTGGCCCTCTCGGCCGAACATCCGCAGCAAGTCGTAGGCGCGGACCTGGTTGGTGACCAGAGAGCCGGCCACCCGCAGCATGTCCGGCCGCGCGGTGAGCACCTTCTTCACTTTCACCTTGTTGCGCGCGATGGCCTCCAGCGGCCCGTACCCGCCCACCGTCTCGGCGCCGGGCATCTGGGCCTTCCAGAACCGCTGGTCCTGAAGGTCCTTGAAACACGGGGAGAAGCGGTAGCCGAGCATCTTGAAGATGCCGAACACCATGTCCGAGTAGGACGCGTTGTCAGTGGCAACCATCTCCGGCTTCACCCCGCCGTCCAGGTTCAGCAAAGCGTCCAGGATGAACAGCGAGTCGCGCGGGGTACCGGGCACCACCATCTGCCCGATCCCGATGACCTGGTCATTGAGCGATTGAACTGCGAAGACGCCCCCGGGTCGCATCTGATGCGAAATTCTCGCGTCAGATGCGATAGACGGAGAGTGATGGCGGATGGGTGGGAACGTTCTCGTTCCAGGATCTGCTCGGCTGCACCTGATTGACGGTCTGCCGTTGCTGCGGCCGGACGAGCAGGTCTGCGAGGCGACGATCAAGGGCTGGCGCAACCAGCAGCTCGCCTGGAATCTCTCGCCGGGGTACGTCAATGACCAGGAACGCACGGTGCGGGCCTTCATCCGGCATGCCGATGCGATGCCGTGGCAGTGGACGCCGTAGCACGTCGACGAGTGGTTGGCCGATCTGCGGGCCGTACACGGCTGCGTCCGCTCCACCCTGCGCAACTACCAGGGCTCCGTGCGTCAGTTCTGCGACTTCCTGGCCAACCCGGCCTACGGCTGGACCGACAAGTGCCTGCGGTACTTCGGGACCCACCCGGGCCAGGTGGTCTACGACTGGAACGCTGCGACGCACGCCGACGAGGCCGAGGGCGAGCCAGAACGCCGGGTCTTCACCCGGCCCGAGTTGGAGGCGTTCTTCGACCACGCCGACGAGGAAGTTCTGCGTGTTCGTGGCAAGGGCCGCAAGGGCTGGTTGCCGGCCTTCCGGGACGCCGCCTTGTTCAAGGTCGCGTATGCCTACGGCCTGCGACGCAACGAGACCCGGATGCTGGATCTCACCGACTTCGGCCGCAATCCGGAAGGCCGGGAGTTCGGTGAGTACGGCACCCTGCTGGTCCGGTACGGCAAGGCCAAGAAGAGGTCGCCGCCCAAGCGCCGCAGTGTGCTGACCGTCTGGCACTGGACACCCGGCACCGTCGAGGAGTGGGTCAGCGAGGTGCGGCCTGGAATGCGGCATTCGACCAGCCGGGCCCTCCGGCCGTCCGAGCGAAGCCCGCGGGTCGGGGTCCAACGCCTGGACTCCCGCTTCGCCGCCTACCGGGACGCCGTCGGCCTGGACCCCGCGCTGGAGTTCCACTCGCTACGCAGGTCCCACATCACCCACCTGATCGAGGACGGCCACGACCCGCTGTTCGTCCAGCAACAGGTCGGCCACGACCACGCCTCCACAACCGCGATCTACACATGCGTCTCCTCCGACTTCCGCACCCGCTCCCTGCGTCGCGTCCTGGACGCCACCATCGAGGCCGCTCTACGACCGGGAAGGACTTCCTGATGCCACGCCAGATCACCTACAGGTGGCGTCTGCGCGAGCTGATGGCCGCCCGCGGCATGTTCACCGTCGCCGAACTGATGCCGCACCTGACCGAACGCGGCATCACACTGTCCTCCTCCCAGGTCCACCGTCTGGTCTCCGGCACCCCGGAACGGCTGTCCCTGCCGGTGCCGGCCACCCTCTGCGACATCCTCGACTGCACACCCGCCGATCTGATCGCCACCTCGGCCCAGAACCTCCCCGTCCGTCGCGCCGCCGGCGAAGAGGCACCGGTCAACCTCGCTGCCCGACGCCCCACGCGGGTCCGGCTGACTCCCGAGGGCTGAGCGATGACGCCGGAAGAGTACGAGCGTTGGCATGTCCGGAACTGCGCACGCTGCGGCCGTCGGGCGGCGAAGTCGGCGGAATGGTCGGACGGCCCAATTTGCCGGACCTGCTACGACCGCGCGGTGCGCGTCCGCGGCTCCTGTCCCATCTGCCGAACCGACCGGCTACTACCCGGTCCGGTCACCGCCGGCAATTCGATCTGCCGCGACTGCGCGGGCATCACCCGTGACTTCTTCTGCGACCGTTGCGGTTTCGAGGGGCTCCTACTCGGCGGGCGCCTCTGCGAACGCTGCACCCTGGCCGACACCCTCACCCGCCGCCTCGACGACGGCTCCGGCCACGTCGCCCCTCCGCTGCAACCGCTGATCACCTCCCTGCTGGAGACGGACCGGCCCAAGAGCCGGCTGATTTGGCTCCGCAACCCGAACGTCGTCCGACTGCTGCGGGGCCTGGCCACCGGCACCATCCCGCTCACCCACGAAGGGCTGCACCATGAAGCACCCTGGCCAACCGTTGCCCACCTGCGCGACCTGCTGATGGACAGCGGCGTCCTGCCACGCATCGACCGTCAACTCCTGCTCTACCAGCGCTGGCCGACCGAACGAGTCGCCACCATCGAGGACCCCGAACACCACCGGCTTCTCCGGCACTTCGCCACCTGGCACCAGATGCGCCGACTACGGACCACGGCAGAGAAGGGGCCGCTGGGACGCTCCCGGACCCACCAGGCCAAACAGGAGGCCACCCAGGCCGGCGCCTTCCATATCTGGCTCGCCGACCGAGGTCGCACCATCGAGCACTGTCGGCAGGCTGACCTCGACGCCTGGCACACCGAGAAGCTAGCCGCCCGGCGCCCAGCCCAGACATTCCTTCGCTGGTGCATGAAGACGGGCCGGATGCCCGGCCTCACCCTCCACCCCAGGTCATCACCCAGGACCAGGCGCCACTGCACCAGCACCGCCGACTCGCCATGCTCCGGCGGGTCCTCAACGACGACTCCCTGCCTCTGCGGAGCCGCATCGTTGCCGCACTCGTTCTCCTCTGTGCCCAGCCCGTCAGCCGCATCGTTCGCCTCACCATCGACGACATCACCATCATCGCCGTCCGCCTGGGAGATCCACCGTCTCCCCTCCCGCAACCCATCGCCGAACTGATGCGGGACTATGTCCGCTCCCGCCAGCACCTGCCCTACGCCAGCAGCCGAAGCGCCCGATGGCTCTTCCCCGGCCGTCAGCCCGGTCAGCCTCCAGGCCCACCTGCGCGAGATCGGCGTCCCCCCGCAGCGCGGCAGGACTTCCGCGATCCGCCAACTCGTCCTCCAGGCCCCAGCGCCCGTCATCGCGAAGGCGCTCGGCTACCACGACAAGACCGCCACTCGGCTGGTCACCGAAGCCGGCGGAACCTGGAGCCGATACGCCCCTGGTGACCACGGCCGAACCTAATCCGAGAGGATCTCCAGGTGACTGATCACCCGCTTGCCTCCTCGTGGACCACCACTCGCAACCATCTCACCACAGCGATGTCCTGCCTTACCGAAACCGCAGAGATCGACCCAAGCGGCGTGCAGGAGTGGCTCGACCACAACGAACTGGGACTCGCCTTCGACGACCTTGTCGATCTGGGGCGTGATCGTGAGCTTCCGCTGGCCTTCTGGCAGCACCTCGACGAGGCAGCTCGTGAGATGAACCTCTACTCGGCCGCTCTCGACAAGCCGCATCTCACCTCAGCAGATCTCTGTCGTCGCCACATCGCAGCCGCATCTGAGAGCAACGACACACGTTGAGTGACTGAACTCCTGTCACGGGCATTGAATACACGACACCTCAACATGCGGGCCTACCAGTCCCATGGCCGAGGACGCGGTGGGTGTCCGAAAGCCCCACCCTTTTCGCCTGAGGGTCGAGCGCGGATCAGCGTCCGTCCGTATACATCGTGCTCGGGGGCCATATTGAAGAACTCGCCCTCGTGCAGTTCGTCGGGTCCCGCCGAACCATCAGGCAGCGGGTGTGGAAAGCCCGGCCGGGTGACATCGTTACTGATCCTCGGATCGGCGAGCACCTGTTGCACCTCGGCGTACCGTTTCACGACCCGCGCCGGCTGTCCGCTGGGCAGCGTCACGCGCGGGAGTGGCCCTACCTTCACGTAGCCGTGCGTATTCCGGAGAAGGAGGGGCGAGCCATTCTGCTCTGGTGGCCCCGGGCGACCGGGACCGGAACGACAGCCCGCATACGGACTACGACGGTGGGTTCCGCAAGTAGTCGTCGGCGGCGAGGTCGTCGTTGTCGTGGCCGACTGCGACGGCCGCTTCGAGGCGGCACCGGACGGCGGCGCGCTCGATGCAGTCCGGGTCAAAGGTCGGAAAAGCAGTCCACCTCATGCGCTCGTGCCTCTGCCCGCCGAGCGATTCGGCCTGGTCGACTACCTCACAGAACCGCGCCAGACCCTGCGACGAGCCCTGGAACCGGCCACCGACATCGCGCACAACGCGCCCCTGGCCGTATCAGCCGTCAAACTTGTCGTCAACGAACGGCGAGCGTTCAGCGGCCAGGACGCCTTCGTCGAGCAGGACCGGATCGTCGCACCGGTTCTGGCGTCCGACGACGCGCAGGAGGGCTCCCACGCCTGCACGGAAAGGCACCCACCGCATGGCGAGACTTGCTTGCCACCAGCCCCGCCCGACAGGTGCTTGTGGGCCCCGCGTGGGGCCGCCGCACAGGCACAGCCACCTCCGCACCGCAGGAAAGGGTGACCAACGATGACCGAGCAACCCACCGTCCGAAGCGTGACCTACGATCTGCTGCGGACTCTCCGCCTCACCACGGTCTTCGGCAATCCCGGCTCCACCGAGCAACCGTTTCTGCAGGATTTCCCGGCGGACTTCACGTACGTACTGGCACTGCAGGAGGCCTCCGTCATCGCGATGGCCGACGCCTTCGCGCAAGTCACCCGGCGCCCGGCACTGGTCAACCTGCACTCCGCGGCCGGTCCGGGTAACGCCATGGGAAACCTGATATCGGCCTACCGCGGGAACACTCCCCTGATCGTCACCTCGGGACAGCAGCACCGTGAACTGATGATCGGGGAACCATACTTGGGCAACCCGGAGTCCACCACGTTGCTGAAGCCATGGGTGAAGTGGTCCTACGAGCCGGCCCGCGCCCAGGATGTACCGGAGGCATTCATGCGGGCCTACTCGATCGCGCTGCAGCCACCGGCAGGACCGGTTCATCTGTCCATTCCCATGAACGACTGGAAGGAACCGCTGTCCGCTTTCACGCGTGTGCGGACGGTGAGCGACCGCGTCGCTCCCGACGCGGAGCGGCTGCACGGCTTCGCCGGTCGCATCTCCGCCAGCCGTCGTCCCGCGCTGGTCTTCGGGCCGGAGGTGGATCGCGCCGGCGGATGGGACGGGGCCGTGGCCCTGGCGGAGAAGCTGTGCGCGGCCGTCTACGGCGCCCCGCTCCTGGACCGCGCCTCCTTCCCGGAGGACCATCCCCTCTTCCGCGGTCCGCTCGGCATGTCGGCAAGGACCGTCGGCGACCGGCTGACCGGGCACGACCTGGTGGTCGTGATCGGCGCGGAGGTGTTCCGCTATTACCCCTACGCGCCCGGCGACTACCTCCCCGCAGGCACCGAACTGCTGCAGATCACCGCGGACCCCGACGTCGCCGCGGCTGCACGCGTGGGCGACAGCCTCATCGGTGATCCCAAGGCGGCGATCGAGCTGCTCCTGGACATGGTCGCGCAGGGATCCGCGCGGACCGCTCCGGAGCCGATGGCGCGGCCCCGTGAGCTGCCGCGGGTGCCGAACAGCCCGCTCACCCCACCGGAGGTCTACGCCACCCTGAGCAGGGTCCGGCCGCCCGACGCGGTCATCGCCAACGAATCGACCTCCACAATGGCACAGCAGGTCGAGTGGCTTCCCACGGTCAGGACCGGATCGTTCTTCGCCACGGCCAGCGGAGGGATCGGCTGGGGCACCCCGGCTGCGGTGGGGGTCGCGCTCGGCGACCGGGACAGGGGCGTCGAACGGCCGGTGATCGGCCTGATCGGCGACGGTTCCTTCCAGTACTCCGTGCAGGCCATCTGGACGGCGGCCCAGCACAACCTCCCGATCGTCTACGTGGTCATGCGCAACCAGGAGTACTCCATCCTCAAGTCGTTCGCGGTGCTGGAGGAGACTCCGGGCGTTCCGGGACTCGACCTGCCGGGGCTCGACATCGCCTCCGTGGCCCGCGGCTTCGGATGTCGTGGGGTCGACGTGGAGACCACCGAGGATCTGGAGCGGGAATTCAAGGCGGCCCTGACCGCCGGCACCACCACAGTCATCGTGGTGCCCACGCAACCCCAGAAAGCCATGTTGTAGGGCACGAGCCCACACGATCCGATCGTGACGCCTTCAAGCCGGTCTTCCAGGGCCCGGTGCGTCTGTCCCACGCCGTTGCCGGAAGGCCGGGCGAGGGCGCTCGGCTGCGTGCTCTCCGGATCCGTGGGCGAGCCGATCCCGGCCTTGCCGTTTCCCACGACGGCGCTCAGTGCGACCTCGGTCAGAAGCCGACGTCCCGGGCGCTGCCCCGGCTCGGTGAGCGAGGCGAAGAATTCGTAGACGCCGGTGCACGCCTCCAGGTCGAACGTGCGAGCCTGGCTGCAGGGCTTGCCGACCTCGCTGCACTCCAGTGCTGCCAGTTCGTCGCCGTGACTGCGGATCAGCTTCGCCGCCTTGCGCAGACAGGTGCTTCGTTCACGCGGGGTGGGCCGGCTCCAGGGGAGGAAGCCCTCGTGCGCGGCACGCACGGCGGCCCGTCCGGTCAAGGCGTGGCCGGACGGGCCAGGTCCCATTCCTGGGGCGGCGTCTGCGGGGGCGGGATCGCCGGGACAGTTGGGCAAGGCTGGAGAGGCAGGCAATATTTCCGGCACCGAACCCGAGCTCAGCCTCGTACCGACAGCCTCGCGGCGATGCGAGCAAGGTGATCGATGTGCTCGCTGCCGTGGCACCCGGCGTGCATGGGATCGACGACCAGATGTGTGGCGCCGGCTCCTGCCCACTTCTGGGCCCTGTTCTCGATCCCGTCGAGGCCGTACCGAAGCTCGACGGCACCCTCCAGGCCGATGTCGGAGGCCAGGCGGCCGACTCGCTCGGCGGAGGCGGCGATCACCTCGAACTTTCTGGGGACGTCCGGTTCGAATTCGCGGCCGTGGTACCAACCGTCGGCCATCCGGCCGATCCGGTCCAACACGATGTCGCTCCATCCGCCCATCCACACAGGGATCGGCTGCTGCGGCGGCCGTGGCTCGAGGCCCACGCCGACCACACGGTCGAACTCGCCGTCGACATCGATGACCTGGCGCGTCCACAACGCGCGGAGGATCGAAACCTGTTCCTCGATCCGTCGTCCGCGCGTCCGGAAGTCGGCCCCCATCGCTTCGTACTCGACCAGGTTCCAGCCCACGCCGATCCCGAGTCGCAACCGCCCGCCGGTGAGGATGTCGACCTGCGCGGCCTGCTTCGCGACGAGCGCCGTCTGCCGCTGCGGACAGACCAGTACACCGGTCGAAAAGCCGAGGTCCGGGCAGAGGGCAGAGAGGTGGGCGATAGTCGTCAGTGGCTCATGGAACTCCGTGTTCACCGAGTAGGCCGACGCCGTCCGTTGTGCGCCGGCCGGGAATCCAGCGCCGTAGTCGGGCCGCGAATCCGGGTCCACACCCACTACGTGGTCGTTCACCACGATGTAGGAGAAGCCGACATCGGCCGCCTGCAGGGCCCAATCGCGCACTACTGCGCGATCCGAACCGATCTCCTGTGAGGGAAACCTGACGCCTGTCAACATGGGCCCTCCTGGAATACTTCGTCGTGGAGACATGCACGCCGCCGCAATGAGCAAACGGCGATGTGAGACCGTCGGCCCGTCCGGTCCCTCGCGGACCGCGGTCGGCCAAGGCCCTGACCGTTCGGATAAGACTGCCAACTCCCGCGGCACGGCTACTCCGAGAATGGGCATACGAAGATGCCCATGCCGTGTACACGGCAATCAATGCCGCCCAGTGTGACGCGCGTTCGCCCCACGGCCGAGGCGTCCCGAACGGACACCGGTCACCGCCACGATGGGCCCAGCACCCCAGGGGGGATATTCAGGCACTTGACCCGCATCAGTTTCGCTGAGCATCCATAATAGCGGGCGGAGGACCCCATCTACCGCGCCCGGCAACAGGCTGGACAACGTGTCCGCCATCAGGCCTATCAGTTCCGCAACCCGCTGCTTGCCGATGCTGGACCGCCTCGGCCACGAATCAGCAGCCATCGCCGGACTGTGCCGAGCGTGGGCAGCCGGCGCCAACGGCGAGTCGGGATTGGTCGCTGAGCAGGGAGCGCAGCAGCGCGAGCCCGCCTGAGCCGCTCCCGTCCTCCAGGTGTCACGGCAGATACCTTCTGGTGCACGGCAGATACCTTCTGGTGCGCTGTGTCGTGCACGACCTGCGTCCGGTGGCGCACGTGGCCAAGGAACTGGGCGTCTCGCGGCAGTGCGCGCACCGGTAGGTGGCGCGTTTCCGGGCCGAGGGCCGGCGGAAACGGTGCTGCCGGAGTGAGTGGTACCCCGCGCCACTGCCCGGTCCGGCTCGGAGAAGAGCCCGGCGGCGGCCCGTCGCGTCACCACGCGCGGCATTCGGGCGAAGCGCCGGTGCGTCAGCGGGGCGGTACGCCCCTCCCCGGCAAGCACATTCGGAGCCGCCCCGACCGTGTCGGCTCCCGTGAGCGTGCTGTCGATCGTGTGGTGGAACTGTCCCATGGAGTGCAGCCACTCCTCGGAGATCACGCCGAGCCTCGCCGCACTCGGCGACCAACTCGTGGTGAGCACGGGTGTACTCACGGAACTCGGGGTACTCGCTGAACAGGACGAGGACGTGAGGCAAAGGGACACCGTCGTTCCAGATCTCGCGGGGCGAAGAAAATCTCCACAGGCGTGCTCATGGAACCCTCCAACGGAAAAGCCCCCGCTGCCAACGAAAGCTTTATCGATGTCTTAGCAGGTCAGGCGGACAGAATCAGCGTAAAACGGATGACCCCAAGATTGGGACTCCCCAACCAGCACATCGTGGGCTTAACTTAGGTGTCATGACCTCCCCCCGCTCCACCTACGGCGGCGGCTACTACGCCGCACCGTCGTTCCCCGACACTCCGATCTACGACTCCCTGGTCGCGGAGCGGGGCACCCCTCAGATCGCTCCGATCCGAGTGCCTGCCGCCTATGACACCGGCAACAGCTACCTGCCGGCGCTCCCGGCGGCGCTGCCGGCGCTTCCCGCGGCACCTTCCCAGCCCGGTCCGTCGTACGGCTACCAGCAGCCGCCGGCCCAGCAGGGTTACGCGCCGATGCAGCCCGCGCCGTTGCAGCACGCGCAGTTGCAGCACGCCCCGGCGCCGTACATCCCGCAGCAGCCGACCGCGGCCCGTGGCGGGTATCAGCCGCCCCATCCGCAGCAACAGCAGCGGCCCGCGCCGGGCACGGG
Organism: Streptomyces sp. NPDC059832; assembly: GCF_042731715.1. Classification (NCBI taxonomy): domain Bacteria; kingdom Bacillati; phylum Actinomycetota; class Actinomycetes; order Kitasatosporales; family Streptomycetaceae; genus Streptomyces; species Streptomyces sp. NPDC059832. The sequence goes on from NZ_JBHWIY010000022.1 coordinate 90,748, forward strand.
CTACGAGGCGATGCGTCCGGCGTCACCGCGCCCGGCCCCGGCGCCCTCGCCCTACGAGGACCCGTACAACCGCCCGTACCAGGGCCGGGGGTACTGAGCCGACGATCACGCACGGTCGCGCGAAGTCGTCGTCGAGCCATGGGGACTCGACGGCGACTTCGGCGTTCCCGCACCGGACGGACCGTCAGTCCGGCCCGGTGGGCGGGAACTCACGTGGGTGGTCCGTGCGTTGACCGGGGTGAAGTTGCTCTCTCTTCGCTCCTTCCGCGCGCGAAGCATGCCGTATCAGGCTAAGACGGATACGGAAGGGGGTGCAGGACTGTGCGAGCGGTTACGGGTGTGTGGCGCTGGCGGCACAATCCCCTGCGCCGCGCCACTGACCGGCGCGAGGCATGGGTGGCTCTTGTCGCGTTGCTCCTCATGGTGCTGGCGGCGCCGGCACTGGGCTGGGTGTGCGGGGCGCACACCGACGACGCCCTGCAGAAATCGGTACGGGCCCAGCGGGCCGGGCGTCATGCCACCACCGCGGTCGTGGTGCGGCGGTCGCCACGAGCGCCGCGCGTCGTCGCCGATCCCGAGATTTCCTCGGAGCGCGGCTCGCAGACCTCGGTGGTGGCGCGCTGGAAGGCCCCGGACGGCACGAACCGCCGCGGCACCGTGACGACCTCCTCCCGGAAGACCGGACCCGGTGCCGAGGTGGAGATCTGGACGGACCTCGACGGCCGCCCCGTATCGCGCCCCATGGACGCTCCGACCGCCCGCACCCACGCCGTGCTGGCCGGGTTCGGGGCGATGCTGCTCACCCTCGGACTGATCGAGGGCGTCCGACAACTGATCGTCCGGCACATGGTGCGGGGGCGGTACACCCGGATCGACCGGGACTGGGCCGAGACCGGTCCGGACTGGGGCAGGACCGGGACCGGCAGCTGATCAGCTGCTGATCGGGTCAACTCCCGCCCGCCGCGCGCGCTACGGTGGACCGGCCCGCCCGCTTTCCCGGTGGGCGGTCCCGGGGATTCGCCGCTGCCGCAAGGCCGGTGACACGGGCATCACGCACGCACGAGGTGGGGGCACAACAGCGCCATGGCACAGGGCACGGTCCAGGTGACGCACACCGGCACATCGCGGTGGCGGCGCCGCACAGGCGAATACGCCTCCCTCACCGCAGCCCTGGAGGCCGCGGCCGACGGCGATGTCCTCACCATCGCACCGGGCACCTACCGGGAGAATCTGATCCTGCACCGCGCGGTGACCCTGCGCGGGCCCGAGGGCTCCGTCGGTTCCGTGCGGATCGCGCCGGCCGACGGCGTGCCGCTCACCATCCGCGCCTCCGCCGTCGTCTCGGACCTCCATGTGGAGGGCCAGGACTCGACGGCCCCCGCGCTGCTGGTCGAGGACGGCGCAGCGGAGATCGCGGACCTGCGGATCGTCACCCGTTCCGCCGCCGGGATCGAGGTGCGCGGCACGGCCCGGCCGACCGTGCGCCGCTGCACGGTCGACAACCCCGCCGGGGTCGGCATCGCCGTACTCGACGGCGCGGGCGGCGTGTTCGAGGAGTGCGAGGTCGTCTCCGCCGGGCAGTCCGGCGTCTCGGTGCGCGACGGCGCGCATCCGCGGCTTGATCGCTGCCGGATCCACCACGCGTCGGGCGCGGGTCTGAGCGTCACCGGAGAGGGCAGTGCCCTTGAGGGTGTCGGCTGCGAGGTGTACGAGATCAAGGGCAGCGGGATACAGGTGACCGCCCGCGCGGCCGCCCACCTCACCGACTGCACGGTGCACCGCACTTCGGCGGACGGCGTCACGCTCGACACCGACGCCGTGCTGACGCTCGCCGACTGCGACATCCACGACATCCCGGAGAACGCGGTGGATCTGCGCTCCCGTTCGGTCCTCACCCTGACCCGCTCCACGGTGCGCCGCTTCGGCCGCAACGGCCTCTCGGTCTGGGATCCAGGCACCCGTGTCGACGCCAACCAGTGCGAGATCCACGACAGTACGGGCGACTATCCGGCGGTCTGGGTGAGCGACGGGGCGACCGTGATACTGGACTCCTGCCGGGTCCACGACGTGCCGGACGCCATCTTCGTCCTCGACCGGGGCTCGCGCGCCGATGTCGTCGACAGCGATCTGTCCCAGGTCCGCAACACCGCGGTGTCGGTGAGTGACGGGGCGACCGCGCAGCTGGACGACTGCCGCATCCGTGAGACGTCCACCGGTGCCTGGTTCCGCGACCACGGCAGCGGAGGCACGCTGAACAACTGCACCATCGACACGGCACAGACCGGAGTGATCGTCACCAAGGGCGCCGACCCGACGATCGAGCGCTGCACGGTCACCTCGCCCGCCGAGGCCGGCTTCTACGTCTCCGCCGAGGGCCGCGGCACGTTCGACAGTTGCCGGGTCACCGGCAGCGACGGCTATGGCTTCCATGTGATGGACGGTTGCCGTACGACGCTGACCCGTTGCCGGACCGAGCGGTGCGCACGCGGTGGATACGAGTTCGCCGAGCCGCCCGCCGCGCACGGTGACGGCCAGGGAACCGGCCCCGTCGTGGAGAACTGCACGAGCGACGAGAGCGCGCTGCGCGCCCCCGCTCCCCCGGCGCCCACCGTGCTGACGGCGACCCAGTCGGCCCCCGGGCTGCTGGGCGGGGTCCCCGGGCAGCGTGCCGTCGAGCCCGCCCCGGCCGAGACGCCCGCCATCGAGCCGGCGCGCGCGTCGGACGCGGTGCTCGGGGAGTTGGACGCACTGGTGGGCCTGGACAGCGTCAAGCGGGAGGTGCGCGCCCTCACCGACATGATCGAGGTGGGCCGCCGGCGCCAGGAGGCCGGGCTCAAGGCCGCGTCGGTCCGGCGCCACCTCGTCTTCACCGGCTCCCCCGGCACCGGCAAGACCACCGTGGCCCGGCTGTACGGCGAGATCCTCGCCTCGCTCGGGGTACTGGAACGGGGCCATCTGATCGAGGTGTCCCGCGTCGATCTGGTCGGTGAGCACATCGGCTCGACCGCCATCCGTACGCAGGAGGCCTTCGACCGGGCGCGCGGCGGGGTGCTGTTCGTCGACGAGGCGTACGCCCTGTCGCCCGAGGACTCCGGCCGGGACTTCGGCCGGGAGGCGATCGACACGCTGGTGAAGCTGATGGAGGACCACCGGGACGCGGTGGTCGTCATCGTCGCCGGTTACACCCACGAGATGGAGCGGTTCCTCACCGTCAACCCCGGGGTGGCGTCCCGTTTCTCCCGGACCATCACCTTCAGCGACTACGAGCCCGCCGAGCTGCTGCGGATCGTCGGGCAGCAGGCCGACGAGCACGAGTACAGCCTGGCCTCCGGGACCGGGGAGGCGCTGCTGAAGTACTTCACCGAGCTGCCCAAGGGCCCGGCATTCGGCAACGGCCGCACCGCGCGCCAGACCTTCGAGTCGATGGTGGAGCGGCACGCGGGACGGGTCGCCCAGCTCGCCGAGCCGAGCACGGACGACCTCACCCTGCTCTACCCCGAGGACTTGCCGGAACTGCCCTGACTCCGCAGGGCCTCGGAGCCGTCCTCCCCGCCGGCCTGGCGGGGCAGGACCGGGTCGAGCCGCTCCAGCAGCGCGGCCCGTTCCTGGGCGAAGACCGGGTCGGCCTGGTAGTCCGAGTGCCCCAGAACGGCTTCGGGCAGCGGATGTTCGGGGGTCCGCCCGTAGACCAGAGGGTCCTTCAGCGGGCCGCGGTCCACCTCGGGCCCGGGTCCCACGTCGAGCCGGACCCGGCCTCCGATGGGGTCGGTGGCCCGCCACAGATTGCGCCAGCAGTGCACGGACCGGTGCAGCGCGTGCAGCGGTCCCGGGCCGAAGTAGGCCGGGAACCAGCGGCCGTACAGTCGCTCGATCGGCGAGCCGTAGGTGAGCAGGGCGACCCGGCTCCGGGTGTGGGCGGGCAGCTGCCAGACCGCTGACGCCGCGAGGACGCTGCCCTGGGAGTGCCCGGAGATGACGAGCCTGCCGCGGGTGAGTCCGGTCCAGCCGGACATCCGTGACGCCAGGTCGGGGACGGCACGCTCGGCGTAGCAGGGCGGTGCGAAGGGGTGGGCGGCGCGCGGCCAGAACGTACCGACGTCCCAGAGGATGCCGATGGTGCGCCGGGCCGAGGCGTCGCGGTAGGCGCGGCGGCCCCAGGTGACGAAGAGTATGAAGCCGAGTCCGACCATCCAGGAGCCGGTCGACTGGGCGGCCTGGGCGACGGACTCGATGAACGGGCCGTTGCCCTTCATCGCGAGACCGGGCACCTCTCCGCTCACCCAGGCCCCACAGACCGCCGCCGCGCCGAGCAGCAGGGTGGCGCCGCAGACCGGGCCGAGGATCCAGGGCGCGGAGTCGGTGAGGGCGGCCGTGGCCCGGATCCGGGCGATCTGCCGGGTCCGGGCGGGGTCCGGCCGTTCCTCCTCGTACTCCTGGTCGATACGGGGCTCCAGGGCGCGGGCGGCCAGCCAGGTCCGCACGAGCAGCAGGAGTGCGGGGACGGCCAGCAGCACCAGGAGCACGGGGATGACGGAGGCCTGCCAGCTGAGCAGCACCGGCGGTCCCTCGATGACGGAGCTCCTGCCCATGCCGGGGGTGCCGGGGCCGTCGAGCCAGTCGGCGACGCGCTGGGAGACCCCGCCGCTCATGACGCCGCCGAGGGCGCAGGCGAGCATCGCGACCACGGGCCCGCCGAGTCCGTACATGACGGTGCGGGGTTCGGGGGTCCTGCGGTACAGGCTCAGCGACACCACGGCGAGCACGACGACGAGTACCCCCTGGCCGAGGGTGATGACGCTGAAGGCGAGGTCGCCGGGCAGGGCACCCGCGGAGACCCAGTCGGGACGGGACCAGGCGGTGTACGCCGCGGCGAGGACGAGCAGGGCCAGGGCCGCGCCGGGCAGATAGGTGATGAGGGCACGGTCGAGGCGGTTGTCGAGACGTCGTTCGCTGCGGCCGCGGCGGCAGACCACCCAGAGCACGACGATGCCGCCCAGGACCAGTGCCGCCTCGATCAGCCGGCCGAGGATGCCGGGCACGGGGCCGTCGGCGGCGCGGTCGTGGTGGGCGGCTGCGCCCGCGACCGACGCGGCGACGGTCAGGAATCCGGCGGCGGTGTGGGCGGCGCGCAGCCGGGCGACCAGGCGGCGGCCGTACCAGAATCCGGGCCGGCCGAGGGCGGGGCGGCCGACGGGCGCGGTGCCGGTGGTGTCCGGTGCGGGGGCGGGCGCCGGGTCGAGGTCGTCGTCGTCCGGTTCGGTTCCGGTGAGCGGGCGCTGTGATTCGTACGCGCTCCAGGTCCGGTTGGACAGGAACCAGAGGAGCACCACCAGGGCGGTGGGCACCAGGGCGGCGAGGGCGAGTCTGCGGCCCGGCTGGGACCACCAGCCGCCCTGAGCCGTGGACAGGAAGCCGAGCCAGGACCGCTGGTTCGAGCAGTCCGGCACGCCCGCGCACTGCCAGGCCGTCAGATCGAGCGCGACCTCGCAGGCCGCCGCGGTCAGCAGGACCGTGAGGCTGAGCGCGACGAGCCGGACGAGGACGCCGTACAGGCGCACCGCGCGGGTGCGGGACCGGGCGGTGGGGCGCATCCAGTGGGCGAGGTTGACCACCATGAACGGGAGCAGCAGCAGCCACAGGGCGCGGGAGCCGTTGCCGGAGGTCAGGTTGGACCAGCAGTAGGCCTCGGGGATGGGCCGGTCGCGGTACCGCTCCGGGTGCTGTTCGGCGTCCGTGTCCTCGGCCCGCCGGTAGATGGCGGCGGTGGCGTCGCCGGTGAGGCGGACCGTACGCGGATCGTCGAGCATCTCCTGGGGCGTGGCGCCGCCCACGCCGTGGACCAGCAATTCCAGCGCGGGCCCCGGACTCTGCGGGGCCTGGGTGGCAGGTGGCACTGGAGTGACTCGCTCTCTCGTTTGTGGGGGGAGTGTTGACGCGTGGTCATCAGAATCGTGGCAGCGGGCCGGCGGCCGCGCCTCTCTCACGGAATCTCCCCAGTGCGGCGGCAGGCGACACCGCGTGGCAGGATGACCCCGTTCGAAGAGACTGCTGCACGGCCAGAAGGAAGGACCGGACCCGGCGTTGAGCGAGAATCAGAACCTGCTCGCGGAGCAGCGGCGCGCCCTGATCCTCGACGAAGTGCGCAGGCGCGGCGGGGTCCGGGTCAATGAGCTGACCCGCAGGCTGAATGTCTCCGACATGACGGTGCGCCGGGACCTGGACGCATTGGCCCGCCAGGGGGTCATCGAGAAGGTGCACGGCGGGGCCGTTCCGGTGGTCGAGGCCAGTACGCACGAGCCCGGGTTCGAGGCGAAGTCGGCGCTGGAGCTGTCCGCCAAGGAGGACATCGCACGAGCGGCGGCGGCCATGGCCGTGCCCGGCAGCGCCATCGCGCTCTCCGGTGGCACGACGACGTACGCGCTCGCCCAGCAGTTGCTGGACGTACCGGATCTGACGGTGGTGACCAACTCGGTACGGGTCGCCGATGTCTTCCACTCCGCCCAGCGGTCGGGGGGCGCGGCCGGAGCGCGGCCCGGGGCCGCCACGGTGGTGCTCACCGGCGGGGTGCGGACCCCTTCGGACTCGCTGGTCGGTCCGGTCGCCGATCAGGCTATCGCCTCGCTCCATTTCGATGTGCTGTTCCTCGGGGTGCACGGGATCTCGGTGGAGGCCGGGCTCTCGACGCCGAATCTGGCGGAGGCCGAGACCAACCGCCGTTTCGTCCAGTCGGCCCGGCGGGTGGTGGTGGTCGCCGACCACACCAAGTGGGGCACGGTGGGCCTGAGTTCGTTCGCGGCGCTGGAGCAGGTGGACACGTTCGTGACGGACGCGGGGCTGTCGGACGCCGCCCGTGCGGAGATCGAGGAGCATCTGCCGGGCCTGGTGGTGTCGGGCCGGACCGCGGACGGCGGCGCCTGAGCCGCCGGGCCGTGCGCGGGTTCCGCTCGGCTCGCGCCGGGTGGTGCGCGGGGCCGGGACCTCGGCGGCGAGCCCTTAGGATCGGGGCGTGGCCGTCTTCCGGATCGAGCGCTTCACCTCCCTCCCCGCCGCCGAGTCCTGGCGCCGGGTGACGGACTGGGAACGGCACGCCGCGCATGTACCGCTGACCAGGATCACCGTCCCCGCAGGCCTGCCGACCGGGGTCGGGACCGTCTTCGTGGCGCGTACGGGTGTGGGGCCGCTGGCGTTCGACGATCCGATGGAAGTGGTGCGGTGGACGCCTCCCGCCGCCGGGCGCGCGGGGCTGTGCCGGCTGGAGAAGCGCGGTTCGCTGGTGCTGGGCCGGGCTTCGATCGACGTGTATCCGACGGACTTCGGATCCCATGTGGTGTGGGTGGAGGAGCTGGCCGTCCGGCTGCTGCCGCGGTGGGGCGACCCGCTGATCGCCGGAGCGGGCCGCCGGGTCTTCGGCCGGGTGCTCGACAGCATGCTGGACCGTCCGGCGCGGCCCCGTCCGTAGCGGGCGCCCGCCCCGGAGCGTGTCCATGAGGTCCGCACGGACGGCGACGGCACAGCGGCAGCGACAGCGACAGCGACAGCGACAGCGACAGCGACACCTGATGATGCGTCAGCTATGGTGTGCGCGAACCCGTCCGTCCGCCGCCGACCGCACGGGAGGTGCGTTCCATGCCACGCCGACTCCGTTCCGTGGAACTTGAGTTCGTCGATACCGCTTCGCTGAAGCTGGCCTTCGCCGCCAAGGTGGCTGCGGCTCCCGAGGTGGTCTACCGCGCGCTCGCCGACGACGTGCCGGGCTGGCCTGACTGGTTCACTGCGGTGACGGCCGCCCGGCCCACCGAGGACGGCGCGGGCCGCGAGGTCCGGCTCAGGGGCGGCTTCGTGATCCACGAGACGATCATGGCGGCGGAGTCCGGCAAGCGGTACGCCTACCGGGCCGACCGGACCAACGCCCCGGGCATGCGGGCCCTGTTGGAGGAATGGCGGCTCACTCCGGCCGGGACCGGGACACTGGTGCGGTGGACCTTCGCCGCCGACGGCTCCGCGCCCTTCCGGTTCACCCTGCGGCTGGCCCGGTCGGGCATGGGCCGGTCCTTCCGGGACGCGGTACGCAAGCTCGACCGACGGCTGACCGGGTCCGCGCCCTGAGGGCTGCCGCACCGCACGCACCCGGTTCCGTCCCGGCGGTCAGGGCCAGTTGCCGTCGTCCAGGAAAGAGTCGATGGTCGCGGTGTACGGGGCGATGTCCAGGCCCTGTCCGGCGAGCCAGCTGTCGGAGTAGTACTTGTCGAGGTAGCGGTCGCCCGGGTCGCAGATCAGGGTGACGACGCTGCCCGCACTGCCCTGCTCGACCATCTCGGCGACCAGTTTGAACGCGCTCCACAGCCCGGTACCGGTGGAGCCGCCGGCCTTGCGGCCGATGGCCTTCTCCAGGGCGCGCACGGCCGCGACACTGGCCGCGTCCGGCACCTTCATCATCCGGTCGATGGCCCCGGGCACGAAGCTGGGCTCCATCCGGGGCCTGCCGATGCCCTCGATCCGGGAACCGCAGTCGCTGGTGGCCAGGGGATTGTGGTTGGTCCAGCCGTCGAAGAAACAGGAGTTCTCCGGGTCGGGCACGCAGATCCGGGTGTCGAACTGCATGTAGTGCACATAGCGGGCGATGGTCGCCGAGGTGCCGCCGGTTCCGGCCGTGGCGACGATCCACGTCGGCTCCGGATAGCGCTCCAGCCGCAACTGCTGGTAGATCGACTCGGCGATGTTGTTGTTGCCGCGCCAGTCGGTGGCCCGCTCGGCGTAGGTGAACTGGTCCATGTAGTGACCGCCGGTCTCCGCGGCGAGCGTGGCGGACTCCTCGTACATCTTCCGCGAGTCGTCGACGAAGTGGCAGCGACCGCCGTGGAATTCGATCAGCCGGCACTTCTCGGGGCTGGTGGTACGGGGCATCACGGCGATGAACGGCACGCCGATCAGCTTGGCGAAGTACGCCTCCGAGACGGCCGTCGAACCGCTGGACGCCTCGATCACCGGCTTGTCCGGCCGGATCCAGCCGTTGCAGAGCCCGTAGAGGAAGAGCGAGCGGGCCAGCCGGTGCTTGAGACTGCCGGTGGGATGCGTCGACTCGTCCTTGAGATAGAGGTCGATGCCCCACGCCTCGGGCAGCGGGAAGCGCAGCAGATGGGTGTCGGCGGAGCGGTTGGCATCGGCCTGGACCTTGCGCACCGCCTCCTTCAGCCAGGCCCGGTACCCGGTGTCGGAACGGTCGATGTCGATCGTCGCCGCGGCCCGGCCGCCGCCTCCGTGCTTCTCGGTGCCCATCAGCACGTTCCTCCTCGTGTCATCGTCACTCTCCACCCACAACCTATTCCTCGTACCTGCACAAACGTTTACTTTGGTGCTCCATAGCCCTGCCTTGGCGTCGGCCGGCACGGCAACCGCGGCACCGGTCCGGGACGCGATCTGGCGCGCCGCTCCCGGTTTGTGCAGACTTCCCATCAGAAGTGTCACGAAGGGGGCGAAGCAGTCATGCCGGAAACGGAGTTCAGCGCGACGGGGGTACGGATCGAGCGGTGGGCCCGCTCGCTCACCAGGGCCGGGCAGGTGATCGTCAAGGACGGCAGGCTGGCTCTGCTCACCAGCAACGGGCGGGAGATCGACAGCGCCCCGGTGGTGACGGTGAGTGCGGGCAGACCGTGGTTCGCCGGGGCCGGTGCGGCCGTGGCCCGCCTCAACGGGACGCGGTACCGGCTGACGATGGGCCAGCGCAACCGCGGTCCGGATCGGGCCGGACCGGCCCGTCGGTTCCTGGAGACGCTGCGCAGTGCGGGCGGACGGATGACCTGAGACGGGCGGCGGCGACGGAGGGCCGCGAGTTGCGGAGCCGTGACCCCTGGGTGACATTGGACACGTCACTCATGGTTCACCGGCAGTGACACTGTGATCCATGCCGCTGGGTGCCCATCAGCAGCCGGCCAGCTGCTGGATCCGTTCCTTCGTCTTCTTCCGGACCTATTTCGGGGAGTCGCAGCCGTGATCAGCGAGCCAAGCAGGCACTGCACGGTGGAGCTCCAGGCCCTGCCGTCGCGGATCGGTCAGGTCCGCAGAATCGTCTCGGCGCAGTTGCGCTACTGGCATCTCGATCCTTTGATCGACCAGGCGGCGCTCGGCGTCACAGAACTGCTGACCAATGTCCACCGGCATGCCCAGCCGGACAAATCATGCACCGTCGAGATCGAGTTGCTGCTCGAACGGCTGACGGTGTCCGTGCATGACCACGACCCACGGCTGCCGACCGTGCGCGAGCCCAGCACGTCCAGTACATCGGGACGCGGGCTCGCACTGATCGCCGCGGTCAGCGAGAGCTGGGGGGTCCGGCCGACGGGCGGGGCGGGGAAGGTCGTCTGGTTCACCCTTTCGGCGCCTCCCCGGTGCGCCCCGTTCCCGCCGCATTCGGTGTACGGGGCCACCACCGACGGGCCGTTCGAGCTGGCCGCCCTCACCTGTCTGGAGAGCGCCGCGCCTTCCGTCACGCGGTCGGCGGTGGTCGGCTGAAGCGCCGGTGCCGGTGCCAGCGGTGGCGGTGGCGGTGGCCCCGGCGGACGGTGGAGGGGCGAGGCGCCGGACGGCGGTTTCCCGCGGCCGTCCCGCCCCTCCACCGTGCGCTACTCGGCGGCGATCGCGCGGAGCACGTTCAGCCGCGCAGCCCGGCGGGCCGGGCGCCGGCCCGCCAGCGCTCCGGCGGCGATCCCCACGAGGGCGACCACCAGGAGCCGCAGCGGCGGCAGGTCGAAGGCGACGGCGGTGTCGCCCGCGGACGCCTCGACCAGCACCCAGCCGAGGAAGCCGCCGAGCAGCAGGCCGCCCGCCGTGCCGAACGCGGCCACCAGGACGGATTCCCAGCGGACCATCGAGCGCAACTGGCCCCTGGTCTGTCCCACCGCTCGCAACAGGCCCATCTCCCTGGTGCGTTCGTGGAGGGCGAGGGTGAGCGTGTTGGCGATGCCCAGCAGGGCGATCAGTACGGCGAGTGCCAGCAGGGCGTAGACCAGGGTGAGCATCATGTCGATGCCGCCGGCCGAGGACCGCGCGTACTCGCCGCGGGTCTGCACGTCGGGGTCGCCGTACGCCGCCGCGGTCTTCGCGACCGCCGCCTTGCCGTCGGCGACGGACACGCCGGGCCTGAAGGAGACGGCGATCAGCGAGTCGGAGTCCTGGGCGCGGTGCGGGGCCCAGGCCTGGCGGGTGATGACGTAGTCGCCCGCCAGTTCCGACCGCTCGTAGACGGCGCGGACGGTGAAGGCGCGCCGTGTGCCGTCGGTGAAGGAGAGCCGGGCGGAGGAGCCGGGGTGCAGACCGCGCTTCGCGGCCTCGGTGCCGGAGACGGCGATCCCGTTCGTGCCCAGCCCCGTCAGCGAGCCGTCGACCCGGCCGAGGTCGAAGACCCTGCCGAGCGCGGCCGGGTCGGTGACGGTCAGGGCGCGGCCCGCACCGTCGACCTCCGCGACCCCCTTGCCGAGGCCGACGGCGGTCGCCACCTGCGGCAGCCGGTCGACGGCCGGGGCGAGCCGGGGGCTGAGGCCGCTGCCGCCCGCCCCGAAGGCGGGCGCGCTGATGGCGACATCGCCCGCGAAGGAGCGGTCGACGGTCTGGTTCATGGTCGCCTTCAGCGATGCGCCGAAGACGGTGAAGAGGGAGACCACGGCGACGCCGATCATCAGCGCGGTCGCGGTGGACGCGGTCCGCCGGGGGCTGCGCAGGGCATTGCGCCTGGCCAGTCGGCCGCTGACACCGCGCAACCGGTCGAGCGGGGCGCCGAGGGTGCGTACCGCGTACGTGGCGGCGACCGGTCCGAGGACCACGAACGCGGCGAGTGCCAGTACCGCGCCGACGGCGGAGAGCCAGACGGACGGGGCGGCCAGGGCGCCGGTCAGGATGACGCCGACGGAGGCCACCAGCAGCACGAGCCCGGCGAGGGCCCGCGTCCGGGACGCCCCCGAGTCGTCGACGCCGCTCTCGCGCAGGGCGGCGAGCGGAGCGGTGCGTCCGGCCCGGACGGCGGGCAGGACGGCGGAGCCGAGACAGACGAGGACCCCCACGGCGAGCGGCAGCAGCAGCGAGACGGCGCCGATCACCAGCGAGCCGTCGGGGAACGGGAATCCGACGGCGGGGAAGAGCGCCTGGAGTCCGGCGGCGATGCCGATGCCTCCCGCCAGACCCGCGGCGGAGGCGATCACGGCGACCACGGTCGCCTCGACGAGAGTCGAGGCGACGACCTGACGGCGTGCGGCGCCGAGGGCGCGTAGCAGGGCGTTCTCGCGGGTCCGCTGGGCGACGACGATCGCGAAGGTGTTGTGGATGGAGAAGGTGGCGACGAGCAGCACGATCCCGGAGAACACCAGCAGCAAGGTGGTGAACAGGCCGAGGAAGGCACCGGAGATCATGTCCCGGTTCTCGGCGGCCGCGGCCTGTCCGGTGACGGCCTCGACGCCCTTGGGCAGTACGGGCCGCAGCGCGTCGACGAGTTCCCGCTGGCTGGTGCCGGGTCCGGCGCGGACCTGGATGGCCGATGCCTGGCCGGGCTTCGGCGTGAGGTACTTCTCGGCGTCGGCCTGTGTCATGGCCGTGTAGGTGACCTGTCCCATGCCGTCCTGGCCGCCGAAGGTGGCCAGCCCGACGATCGTGACGTGTACGGGGTCGGGGGTGCGCAGCACGGTCGTGTCGCCGATCCTGAGCCCGCCCCGGTCGGCGGTGCCGCGGTTGACGACGACCTCACCGGGTGCGGCCGGGGCACGGCCGGCGGCGAGCCGGTACGGGTTGAGTTCCGGGTCGGCGATCCAGTTGCCGGCGAGGGTGGGCGGGCCCTGACCGCCGATGGGTCTGCCGTCGGAGCCGATGAGCTGGCCGGCGCCCTGGATGTCGGGGGCCGCGGCGGCGACGCCGGGCGTCCGCTCGATCCGCTTCACGAGTGCGGTGCTCACCGGTTGCCGGGTGCCCTGGGTCTCACCGGCGACGGTGACCACGTCGGAGCCGCGCACGACGGCGTCGGTTCCGGCGTTGGCGTCGGCGAACATGGTGTCGAAGCTCGCGCGGAGCGTGTCGCCCATGACGAGCGTCCCGGTGAGGAACGCGACGCCGAGCAGCACGGCGACGAACGTACCGGCGAAGCGGCGCTTGTGGGCGCGGAGCGAGGCGATGCTCAGGCGTACGGAGGCCGGGGTGCCGTTCATTCCGTCACCGCCTGTGCGAGGGGTGGGGGGCGAAGGACTTGAAGCGGTCGAGCACGCGCTCCGCCGTGGGGTCGGGCATCCGGTCGACGAGGCGGCCGTCGGCGAGGAAGACGACCTCGTCCGCGTGGGCGGCGGCGACCGGGTCATGGGTGACCATGACGACGGTACGGGCGGTCTGCCGGACGGTGCGGCCGAGCAGCCGGAGCACCTCCTGGCCGGAGCGGGAGTCGAGGTTGCCGGTCGGTTCGTCGGCGAAGACGACGTCGGGGCTGCCCGCGAACGCCCGCGCCACCGCCACCCGCTGCTGCTGTCCGCCGGACAGTTCGCCGGGCCGGTGGTGCAGCCGGTCCCGGAGCCCGACGGTGTCGACGAGGGCGTCGAGCCATTCCGGGTCGGGCCGCTCCCCCGCGAGGTCGAGGGGAAGGGTGATGTTCTCGGCGACGGTGAGCGTCGGCAGGAGGTTGAAGGACTGGAAGACGAAGCCGATCCGCCGTCGGCGCAGCAGGGTGAGCCTGCGGTCGTCGAGCCCGCTGATGTCGGTGTCGCCGATGAAGGCGGAGCCCGAGGTGAGCGTGTCGAGTCCGGCGGCGCAGTGCATCAGGGTGGATTTGCCGGAGCCGGAGGGCCCCATGATCGCGGTGAAGCGTCCGGCCGGGAAGTCGACGCTCACCCCGTCCAGGGCCCTGACCCGGGTGTCGCCCGCACCGTAGAGCTTCACGGCGTCGACGACCCGGGCAGCGGAGGCGGGAGTGGGCGTGGGGGTGGGTCCGGAGATGGGGACGGTGGTGGTCATGCCACGCCTCCCTTGCTGCCGCGGCCGAACTGTTCGTCCAGGACGGAGAGTCGGCGCCAGTACTCGTCCTCGTCGATCTCCCCGGCCGCGAAACGCCGGCCGAGCAGCGTGATCGGTGACGGTTCGGCGGGTGCCTCCTGAGTGGGACGCGCCTGCCACGGGCCTCGCCGGCCGCGCCACACGGTACGGCGCAGCAGGGTGCCGCCGCCGATGGCGACGGCAGCCCAGAAGAGCGGGAAGAGGAGGATCCAGGGGCCGGGACCACCGCTGTACGCCAGGGTGTTCATCTCGGTCAGCTCCCTCGGTTCGGGGTTCGCGTTCAGGTTTTCCTGACGCTTCAGAGCCTCGCCCGGAGAGGGGGTCCGAGTCGTCGTACGGCCAGCGGCCGTACGCATACCCCCTCGGGAGTACGTGGCGCTCCCCCGGCTGCTCCCGCAGGCGCCCGGCGTGTACCACCACGTCGCGGGCCGGCCCGATCTCGCGCTTGCGGCCCTCCGCCGTACGGCCTCGCAGATGCGCGCGCCGGTCGACAGGATGCTCGACCGGCTGCGCAACCGGCTCACCGGGATCGTTCAGGAGGGCCTGGACCAGGGCGGGTTCACCCGCCCGATCGTCGCCGAGGAGGTGGCGGGGACGATCGTCGCGACGGTGCAGGGCGGCCATGTGCCGGCCCGCGCCTCCGGTTCACCGGACGCCTTCGGCGCGGGCGTCCGAGGTCTGCTGTCCGTGCTCGCCCCCGCCGATACCGCTGCCTGGCACCTGCCTGTGCAGGAGGGACCGGGGGCTCGGGTACGGACGGACAAGGGCCGACTGTCGACCTCACGAGGAGAACCGGCCTCCGCCGCCCATCGCGCGCCAGGGGTGACGCCTTGTGCACGCCCAGGGGTGACGTCCTGTACACGCGGGTCCGGGTGCGTAGAACACGAAAGAGCCCCGCCGCGGATGCGACGAGGGCTCGCGGTGGTACGCAGGCACGGTTCCTACCGACCACGGTCCTGTCCGGATTCACTGACCGCCGCTGGTTCCGGCATGGAACCTCGTCAGCGCAAACACGATCATGAGGTCGAGTGCCATCATGGGGATGGCCCACGCCGGGTAGTACGGAACGAACATGAACTGGGTGATCAGGCTGATCCCTGCGACTGCTGCGCCGGCCCCGCGGCCCCAGCTCTTGTTTGTCAGGACTCCCAGGCCGGCGACAACGAGCGCCACTCCGACCACGAGGTGAATCACGCCCCACGAGGTCAGGCCGAACCGGTAGGCGTAGTGGGACGAGGCGGCGAACAGGGTGTCCTCTGCGATGCCTGCGGCGCCCATCAGAATGCTGAGTGGCCCGCTGAGCATCAGCGCAGCCCCGGCGAACAGGGACGCGCCGTTGACCTTTTCGCTGTCGGGCCCGCCGTGCCGCGGCCGTGTCCTGTCCGGCATCGCTGTCATGGCCGTCGCCTTCCTGTACAGCGCGGTCACCGACGCACACTGCCCGTGCGAGGCCAGCCACGCTCCTCTGCCAGGATCACCGCAATCCTTCGGCGCCGCGACTGCAGAACCCGCCGCGGGGAGACAGCGGACGCCTGCCTCGCCGCTGCCCCTGTGCCTGGGCCCCGGAAAGTCCACAAGCCATCGACCGCGAGCGCGGCATCGCCCACCTGCACCGGTTCCGTCGTCAGCGGATCCGCCGGCCGTCTCCGCGCCCGCCTCGACGACCTCTTCGTCGACGAGCCGACCGAAGGCATCGGCTCGACTGACCTCGGCGTGCGGCGCGCGGCGGCACGGACGGCTTCGGACCCGTACTACGCCGAATGCCGGGGCATGTACGACCGCTCCGAGTCCCCGTCAGGCCAGTGCGGCCAGCGGATCGTCCAGTACCGGCTGCCAGGCCAACTCCGCCGCGCCCACAAGGCTGTTGTGGTCGAGCGTGCACGGCAGGATGGGCACGCTGCCGCTCCGCCCCCACAGGCTGCGGTCGGCGACCACCGCGCGCAGCCGCTCCGGGTCCGCGTCGAGCAGGGCGCGGTGCAGTCCGCCGAGGATGATGCGGTCCGGGTTGAGGATGTTGACCAGACCGGCGAGCCCTAGGCCGAGCCGGTCGATCAGCTCCTCGGCCGCACCCCGTACCGCCGCGTCCTCGTACTCCGTGCGCAGCAGATCGCCGGCCTGCTTGAGCAGCGACTCCTCCGGGCCGGGTTCGCGTCGGGCGGCGACGAGGAAGGCCAGCGGGTCGGTCTCGACGTCCAGGCAGCCGCGCCCGCCGCAGTGGCAGGGGCGCCCCTCGGGGTTCACGGTGAGATGGCCCACCTCCAGCGCGAGTCCCGAACTCCCGGTGTGCAGGCGGCCGTCGAGGACCAGGGCGCCGCCCACTCCCCGGTGGCCGGTGGCCACACAGAGCAGGTGCTGGGCGCCGCGGCCCGCGCCGTGCCGGTGCTCGGCGAGCGCGGCGAGGTTGACGTCGTTCCCGGTGAACGCGGGTCCGGGGATGCCCGCTTCGCGTACGCAGTCGGCGAAGATCTCGCTCACCGGGGCGCCGGCCGGCCAGGCGATGTGCAGCGGGTTGAGCGCGGTGCCCTCCGGTTCGGCGACCGCCGACGGCACCGCGAGGCCCGCGCCGACGCAGCGCAGTCCGCTGTCCCGCAGCAAACGGGCGCAGTCGTCGACCACTTCACCGATGACCTGCGCAGGGTCCGCCGTGACGGTGACACAGCCGGGAGCGGTGGCCACGAGCCGCCCGCCCAGCCCGACGAGCGCGGCCCGGAATCCGTCGGCGTGCACCTGAGCGGCGATGGCGACAGGTCCGGACTCCCGGACCGAGAGCCGGTGCGAGGGGCGGCCCTGCGAGCCGGCGGCGGAACCGGGCCGGGAGTCGACCCGGATCAGGCCGAGTGCCTCCAGTTCCGCGGCGACCGCACCGGCCGTCGCACGGGTGACGCCGAGCTCGGAGGTGAGGACGGCGCGGGTGGGCGCGCGTCCGGTGTGGACCAGTTCCAGCGCGGGTCCGAGCGCGCTGCGGCCCCTCTCCAACTTTGTCCGGGTGGTGGACACCTTGCCGTTCATGGGGGCGAGTCTCCCATGGTCCGAAGGTGCGTCCGACGCCCCGGTGGCGCGGTCGCGCCCCTGGCAACCGTCTTGCGCGCGCTGTCGAGGCCCCCCTATGCTGAGTTTGTGCCGCAACTAAACAAACTGCGGACGGCCCTACCGGGGGGACCTGGCGGAATCACCGCCGCACCTTCGTCGGCCCGCCTCCGTACCGCCCTGACCGTATTCTTCGCCCTCGACGGTTTCCTCTTCGCCGGCTGGGTGGTCCGCATCCCGGCCATCAAGCACCAGACCGGTGCCTCGGCCGCCACCCTGGGCCTGGCCCTGCTCGGAGTCTCGGCCGGGGCCGTGGTGACCATGATGTTCACCGGCCGGCTGTGCCGGCGCTTCGGCAGTCACCTGGTGACCGTGGTCTGCGGCGTCCTGTTCTCCCTCGCCATCACCCTGCCCGCGCAGACGCGTTCGGCGCTCGCGCTCGGCCTGGTGCTGCTGGTCTTCGGTGCCGCGTACGGCGGGCTGAACGTGGCGATGAACAGCGCCGCGGTCGATCTGGTCGCCGCCCTGAGGCGTCCCGTGATGCCCGGCTTCCACGCCGCGTTCAGTCTCGGCGGAATGGTCGGCGCCGGACTCGGCGGGCTGGTCGCGGGCAGCCTCTCCCCCGCCACCCACCTCTTCGTCCTCACCGGGGTCGGACTCCTGGTCACCGCGGCGGTGGGGCCGGTGCTGCTGCGCCACCCGGCACCCCGGCCCGCGGCCGTGGCCAACGGCTCCGAGGCGCCGCGGCGGCTGAGCGGCAGGGCCCGCCGGCTGGTGCTCCTGTTCGGCGTGATCGCGCTCTGCACCGCCTACGGCGAAGGCGCGCTGGCCGACTGGGGCGCCCTCCACCTGGAACAGGACCTGCACGCCCACCCGGGCGTCGCCGCCGCCGGCTACTCCTTGTTCGCACTGGCCATGACGGCGGGCCGGCTCAGCGGCACGGCACTGCTCGAACGGCTCGGCCAGACCCGCACCCTCGTCATGGGCGGTGCGACGGCGGCAGCCGGGATGCTGCTCGGCTCGCTCGCTCCCACCACATGGGCGGCCCTCCTCGGCTTCGCGGTCACCGGCCTCGGCCTGGCCAATATCTTTCCGGTCGCGGTCGGCCGGGCCGGTGAGCTGGCCGGACCCGGCGGAGTGGCCGCCGCGTCGACGCTCGGCTACGGCGGCATGCTGCTCGGGCCGCCCGCGATCGGCTTCCTGACCGACTGGTCCTCGCTCCCGGTGGCCCTCACCACGGTGGCGCTGCTGGCCACCGCCGCCGCGGCACTGGGGTACGGAGCACGCAACGCGACCCACGCGTGAGCGGCCGAACTCACCGCGCCCGGAGGCCCGTACCACTGGCACAATCGAAGCCATGGAGATCACGGACCACATCAAGTCCCTGGCCACCGAGGGACAGTTGCTGGCGACCGCCGCGCAGGAGGCCGGGACCGGGGCGCGGGTGCCGACGTGTCCGGACTGGCGGGTGCACGATCTGCTGCGGCACGCCGGGATGGTCCACCGCTGGGCGACCGCGTTCGTGGTCGAGGGCCACACCTCGTACCACCCCGACGGCGGGGAACCGGATCTGGACGGGCCGGAACTGCTCGACTGGTTCCGCGAGGGCCACGGCCTCCTGGTGGACGCGCTGGACACCGCACCGGCCGGGCTGGAGTGCTGGTCCTTCCTGCCCGCGCCGTCGCCCCTGGCCTTCTGGGCCCGGCGGCAGGCGCACGAGACCACGATCCACCGGGTGGACGCGGAGTCGGCCCGCGGCGGTCCGCTGTCACCGGTCCCGGCAGCTCACGCGGTGGACGGGATCGACGAACTGCTGCGCGGAATGCACGCCCGCCCGAAGAGCCGGGTACGCACCCCGGCGCCGTGTTCCCTCCGGGTACGTGCCACGGACACCGGCGCCGCCTGGACCGTACGGCTCTCGCCGGAACCGCCACAGGCCGTACGGGCGGACGGGGCGCCCGAAGGCAGGCCCGTCGACTGCGAGTTGAGCGGGCCGGCCGAGAGGCTCTACCTGACGCTCTGGAACCGGCTGCCGCTCACGGCGGTCACCGTGACGGGCGACCCGGAGCCCGCCCGGACCTGGTGCGAGAAATCCGGGATCACCTGGTCCTGACGACCGGCCGGGGCGAGCGAGACGCCCGGTCCCCCGGCCCGCTCCGACGCCGCGGTCAGTCCCCCGCCCCGTTCAGCATCCGGGCGAGCACCGACCTCTGCAACGGCTTCACCTCGGCATGGCGCGCCCGGCCCTTCGCCGTCAGCTCCACCCGGACGCCCCGCCGGTCCTCGCTGCACATCCCCCGGCGCACGAGGTCGTCCTTCTCCAGCCGCGCGACCAGACGGGACAACGCGCTCTGGCTGAGATGGACCCTGGAAGCCAGCTCCTGCACGCGACAGGCGGAGCCGCCGTCCTCGGGCGCGCCCTCCGCCAGGACGTCGAGCACCTCGAAATCGCTGGCGCCGAGGCCGTGTCGGTGCAGCTCGCGGTCGAGCTCACAGAGCGTCCTGGCGTGCAGCGCGAGGATGTCCCGCCACTCGTCGACGAGCATCCGCTCGGACTTGTCCGCTGCCATAACCGCACGTTAGCAGAGATGAGGCCGATTGTTGCACCGGAATTAAATGCACTTGCATTCAATGCATGTGCATGTACCGTGCTCCTCATGACCACTCCGCTCAACGTCCCCGATTCCCACGAGCGTTGGAGCCCGCGCCTGTGGGGCACCCTCCTCGTGCTCTGCGCCGCGATGTTCCTGGACGCCCTCGACGTCTCCATGGTCGGCGTCGCGCTGCCGTCCATCGCCGACGATCTCGGACTGACCACGTCGACCCTCCAGTGGATCGTCAGCGGCTACATCCTCGGCTACGGCGGACTGCTGCTTCTCGGCGGCCGGGCGGCCGATCTGCTGGGCAGGCGCCAGGTCTTCCTCGTCGCGCTCGGCGTCTTCGCCCTCGCCTCGCTGCTCGGCGGATTCGTCGACTCCGGACCGCTGCTGATCGCCAGCCGTTTCATCAAGGGCCTGAGCGCCGCCTTCACCGCACCGGCCGGCCTCTCGATCATCACCACCACGTTCAAGGAGGGCCCGCAGCGCAATCGCGCCCTCTCCATCTACACCACCTGCGCGGCCACCGGCTTCTCCATGGGCCTGGTCCTCTCGGGCCTGCTCACCCAGCTGTCCTGGCGGTGGACGATGCTGCTGCCCGCCCCGATCGCCCTGATCGCCCTGATCGCGGGCCTCAAGCTGATCCCGCACAGCGAGCGCGAGGACACCCACCGCGGCTACGACCTGCCGGGCGCCGTCACCGGCACGGCCGCCATGCTGCTGCTGGTCTTCACGGTCGTACAGGCACCCGAGGCAGGCTGGACCTCCGCCCGCACTCTGCTGTCGTTCCTCGCCGTAGCCGTACTGCTCACCGTCTTCGTCACGATCGAGCGGCGCACCGCGAACCCGCTGATCCGCCTGGCGGTGCTGCGCTCCGGGAGCCAGGTCAGGGCGCAGTTGGGCGCCGCGGCCTTCTTCGGCAGCTACGTGGGCTTCCAGTTCCTCGTCACCCAGTACATGCAGTCGCTGCTGGGCTGGTCCGCGCTGGAGACCGCGCTGGCCTTCCTGCCCGCGGGCGTGCTGGTCGCCCTGTCCTCGACGAAGATCGGTGATGTGGTGGACCGGTTCGGGACACCGCGTGTCATCGCGGCCGGCTTCACATTCCTCGTCGTCGGCTACGCGCTCTTCCTGCGGATCACCCTCACCCCGTCGTACGCCGTGGTGATCCTGCCGTCCATGCTGCTGCTCGGCGCGGCCTGCGCGCTGACCTTCCCCTCGCTCAACATCCAGGCGACCAACGGGGTCGACGACGACGAGCAGGGCATGGTCTCGGGCCTGCTGAACACCTCGATCCAGGTCGGCGGAGCGATCTTCCTGGCGGTGGTGACCGCGGTGATCACGGCGCACGGCAGCGGCGACGGATCACGTCAGGCGGTCCTGGACAGCTACCGGCCCGGCCTGGTCGTGGTGACCGCGGTGGCGTTCGCCGGACTGCTGGTCACGCTCACCGGCCTGCGGCGCCGCCGACCGGTTCAGCACACCGTGCTGGTCGCGTCGTCCGAGATGGACCGTGCGGCCGAGACCGGGGCGAGGGAGACCGCGGGTGCGCAGAAGGTGTCGGTGCGGGACTGACAACCGGCGACGGGGACAGGCGCGGTGTCGGGCCGGCAGGCATCTCGGCCGGACACCGCACCTGTCCCCCGCCCGGATCAGCCGAGCCAGCCCGGCCGAACCAGCCCCGACTCGTAGGCGAGCACGACGAGTTGGGCCCGGTCGCGGGCGCCCAGCTTCACCATGGTGCGGCTGACATGGGTCTTGGCGGTGAGCGGGCTGACGACCAGCCGTCGGGCGATCTCCTCGTTGGAGAGCCCTATGCCGACGAGCGCCATCACCTCCCTTTCCCGTTCGGTGAGTCCGCTCAGCCCCGCCGCCGTCGCGGGTTCCTTGGAACGGGCCGCGAACTCGGCGATCAGGCGGCGGGTGACCCCCGGCGAGAGCAGGGCGTCGCCGCCCACCACGGCGCGTACGGCGCGCAGCAGTTCCTCCGGTTCGGTGTCCTTGACCAGAAAGCCGGAGGCTCCGGACCGGATCGCCTCGAAGACGTACTCGTCGAGTTCGAAGGTGGTGAGCATGACCACCTTGACGTCGTTGAGGCGGGCATCCCCGGTGATGGCACGGGTCGCGGCGAGGCCGTCGAGATGCGGCATCCGGATGTCCATCAGCACGATGTCGGGCCGCAGTCCGCCCACCATGCGCACGGCTTCCGCGCCGTCGGCGGCCTCCCCCGTCACCTCGATGTCGGGCTGGGCGTCCAGCAGGGCCCGGAAGCCCGCCCGGACCAGGGACTGGTCGTCGGCGAGCAGTACGCGGATCACGGTGTCTCCTCCTCGTGCGCCGCCGTGTCGGACGGCAGCGGCAGTTCGGCCCGCACCCGGAAGCCGCCGTCGGCCCGGGGGCCCGCCTCGATCGTGCCACCCAGCCCGGCGGCCCGCTCCCGCATCCCCGCCAGCCCGTTGCCGCTGCCTCCGGCGTCGTCGCCGGTGGCGGGTCCTTCGTCATCGATACGGAGCCGGATGCGGCCGGGCCCGTAGACGATACGGACCTGCGCGGTACGCGATCCGGAGTGCCGGACCACGTTCGTCAGTGCCTCCTGCACGATGCGGAAGGCGGCGAGATCCGCACCGGGCGGTACCGATGGCCGTTCGCCGTCGGTCTCGACGGTGACGGTCAGTCCGGTGCCGGCCGCCTGCTCGACGAGTTCGGGGAGCCGGTCGAGTCCGGGGGCCGGGGCCCGGGGGGCGTCTCCCGGGGTGCGCAGGGTGTCGAGTACCTGACGGACCTCGCCCAGCGCCTCCTTGCTGGCGGCCTTGATGGTGGTGAGGGCCGCACGCGCCTGCTCGGGGTCGGAGTCCAGCAGCGCGAGACCCACGCTCGACTGGACGTTGATGACGGAGATGCTGTGGGCCAGGACGTCATGGAGTTCGCGCGCCATCCGCAGCCGTTCCTCGTCGGCCCGGCGCTGCTCCGCGGCCTCCCGTTCCGCCCGTCGGTCCGCCCACTGCTCACGGCGTACGCGAACGAACTCGGCGGCGGCGACGATGGCCACCACCCACGCGGCGATGCCCAGTTCCTGCCCCCAGGGGGCGGGGTGGTCGTCGGAGGGCGGCAGCCACCGGTAGAGCCAGTGCGCCACCAGGACGTGTCCCAGCCACACCATGCCCACGGCGGACCAGGCGGCCCGCCGGTGTCCGGAGACGACTGCGCTGAAGCAGCCGACGGCGACGGCCAGGAAGACCGGCCCGTACGGATAGCCGGCCACCAGATAGATCATCGCCGCGACCGAGCTGCCGAAGGCGGCCACCACGGGGTGGCGGTGGCGCAGCAGGAGCACGGCGACGGCCAGAAAGAGCAGCAGTCGCGCGAAGAGGTCCAGCGGGGCCCGCTCGTCCATCTGCCCCCGGGCCGCGATGGTCGAACCGATCATGACGACGGCGCCGAGCAGGATCGTCGACGGCCAGGGCAGCCGGGAGGCGGAGCGTCCCGGTTCCCCGGTCAGCCACCGCGGCGGTTCGCCGTGTGCCCAGGGAGGACCGCCGCCGCTTCCGTGTGAGCGCTGCTCTTCCATATCGGCCACGCTAGACCGCGGGCCCCGGCAAAGGCGTCAGCCGGGCGTGGTGATCACCCGTACTCCGTGGGGAGTACGTCGTACGGGGCCGGGCCACGGGCGAAGGGGGCTGCCGGCTGCGGGAGGACCGGACGTCGGTGACGCCGGTCCTGGCCCTGGATTCCATGGTCCGATCTCAGATGCCGCGCTTCATGGCGCGGGTGGACAGGATCAGTCCGATGGTGGCGATCGACGTGGCGGCGATGAGCCCGTGGAGCACCGAGATATCGAGGAAGTCTCCGGTGAACAGGGCGCGGGCGGCGTCGACGACGTAGGTGATGGGGCTGATCGCGGCGACGGCGCCCAGCCAGCCCGGTCCGGCGTCGACGGGGAGGAGGATGCCCGAGAGCAGCGTGATCGGGAAGATCAGCATCTGGGTGACGGTCCAGAACAGGTTGCCGCTGGGGCGTGAGGCGATGGCCAGGACGTAGGACAGGGCGCTGAGCCCGATCGCCATGACGATCAGCAGCACCATCGTGGCGAGAGCGCCAAGCAGGTGGAGCCTCATGCCCAGCGGGATGGCGATGACGGTGATGAGGATCGCCTGGGCAGACAGGGTGACGGCGTCCTTGGCCGTGCGTCCGAGGATCAGCGAGGTGCGGCTGACGGGGGTGACGAGGAAGCGTTCCATCTGTCCGCCGTTGAGCTCGCTGAGCATGCTGTGGCCGGCGGAGAGCGGCCCCATGAGGCACATCATCACGAGGATGCCGGGGACGAACCACTGCCAGACGTCACCGGTGCCGGCATCGGGGTTCGCCCCGGTACCGACGAGCATCGATCCGAACAGGACGAGGAACAGCAGGGGCTGTCCCATCGCGAGGACGATGCCGGCCGGCGAGCGGAGCTCCGGTGTGATCTCGCGGGAGAAGACCGTCACGATGTCGCGGATGAGCTCAGGCATGGGTGGCTCCGACCGGCTCGTCGGTGGTCGTGGTCTCGTGGGCGTCGCCTGATTCTTCGAGTCGGCGCCCGGTGAGGTTGATGAAGACGTCGTCGAGGCACGGACGCCGGACGTGGGCGCGGATGACCGTGAGCGCGTCGTGGTCGAGCAACCGCAGGTAGGCCGGCAGCGCGGCATCGGCGTGGGCGATCCGCACGTTCACCGTCCGCCCTTCGTTCGTGACCTCCGAGACGCCCGGCATCCGGCGGGCGAGACCGGCAGCGGAACGGGCCGCGCCGGCGTCCGAGGTCGTGATGTGCATCCAGTCGCCGGCCAGGTCGGCCTTGAGTGCGTCCGCGGTGCCGTCGGCGATGACCCGGCCCTGGTCCACGATGACGATCCGCTCGGCCATCCGGTCGGCCTCGTCCAGGTAGTGGGTGGTCAGCAGGATCGTGATGCCGTGTTCGCGTCGCAGGAGTTGGATCCGGTCCCACAGTCCGGCGCGGCTGTGCGGATCGAGGCCCGTGGAGGGCTCGTCGAGGAACAGCACTCTCGGGTTGTGGACGAGGCCGAGCGCGATGTCCACACGGCGCCGTTGCCCGCCCGAGAGCGTGCCGGGCGCGCGGGCCGCGAGGTCACCGATGTCCAGGATGTCCAGCACCTCGTCCGCCCGGCGCCGCGCCTTCGCGGCGCCGAGGCCGTGGCAGCGGCCCTGGGTGACGAGTTCGTCGCGGATGCGGTGGTTCTCCCCGGAGGCGTTCTTCTGGCCCACGTAGCCGATCACCGCACGCACCCGGCCCGGTTCACGTGCCGCGTCGAAGCCCGCGATGTGCACGCTGCCCGCCGTGGGCGGCAGCAGCGTGGTCAGCATCCGCAACGTGGTGGACTTGCCCGCGCCGTTCGGCCCCAGCAGTGCCAGAAGCTCACCGGTTGCGACATCGAAGCTGACATCGCGGACCGCCTCGATCGTCTCCTTGCCCACCGTGAAGGTCCGTCTCAGGCCTTCGGCCCGGATCATCTGCTCTCCATCCATGCGTCGGACACTAGAATACCCAGAGTGGAACTGTAAACATCCATTACAGGATGAGAGGCTTCCCCCATGGGTGTTGTTGATACCATCGGGGGTATGAGTGCGAAGCGGGCATCCAGCGCCAGGAACCGGACCGAGCGGGCCGTCGTGACCGCCGCGGTGAGTGTCTGGGCGCGCGACCGGGCGGCGACGCTGCCGCAGATCGCAGAGGCCGCGGAGGTCGGCCGCACGACCCTGCACCGGTACTTCCCCGAACGCGAAGGCCTGGTGCGGGCCGCCACCGAGCACGCCCTGGAAGTCGTCGGTGGCTCGATCGCCGAGGCCGAGCCCCACCGAGGGCACCCGCTCGCGGCCATGCGCCGCGTGGTCGCCGCCCTGGCCTCGGCGAGCGAGGCGATCATGTTCGCCTTCGGTGACCAGTCGCTCCTGCGCGACGTCGCGCCGACCACCGAACCCGACCTGCCGGCACCGCACGACCCGGTGATCGAGCTCATCCGCCGCGGGCAGGCCGAGGGCGTGTTCGACGACCAGCTCTCCGCCGAGTGGATCCAACAGGTCCTGTGGGCGGTGTCCTACACCGCCTTCGAGCAGGTCGAGCAGGGCGCCCTCGCCAAGTTCGACCTCATCGCGACCGTGACCCGGACCCTGGAACGAGGGATCACCGCCCAAGCCGGTGAACCGGCGGGATCGGAACCGCAGCCATGACCGACCGGACGAGCAATACGACGGGCTGGAGCATCGATGTCTGGCTCGACCCCGCCTGCCCACTCACACGCCACACCGCGCGATGGGTCGCGCAGATCGCCGAAGAGGTACCGCTTCGGGTGTGCTGGCACGTGATGAGCCTGTCGGTACTCAACGAGCACCGCGACGACGACCCCGAGGGCGACCCGCACGGCTACCTGTGGATTCCCGCCCGCGTCGCCGCAGCCGTCCAGACCGAGCACGGGCACGCCGCGCTCGGCGCGTTCTACGACGCGCTGTGGACCGAGCCCGACGGCACCGAGCGGGAATGGATCGGTGACATCGGCGAAGCACTGCACCGCAGCGGCCTGCCCACCGGGCTCACCGAGGCCGGCACCTGCACCGACTACGACGATGAGCTTCGCGCCTCCCACCACGCCGGCGTCGACCGCATCGACTCCGGGATCGGCACCCCCGTCCTGGCCATCACCACACCCGACGGCGATCAGCGGTCCTTCTTCGGCCCCGTCCTCGACGCCGTCCCCGCACGGGCAGATGCCATCCGCCTCTGGGAAGCCGCCTGCCTGTTGGCCGGCGTCCCGGCATTCCGAGAAATCAAGGCGTAACAGTCAGTCCGATTGCCACGGCTCGCCGAATACCGAATACCGACACCCTCACGCGCCGACAACGCCCCGCCCCGCCGCACCCAGGACCTAGCCGTTTCCCCCGCCGCTTGCGCCACCATTCCCGCCACCGAGCAGGCCGACCGTGCGGGCCAGTTCGGTGACGGCTTCCCGGAAGAAGATCCCCCTGGCCTCCACCACCCGGTTGAACTGGCCGAAGATCTCGAAGGAGATCAGCCCGAACAGCTGTGACCAGGCGGCGATCAACGGAGCTGCGGCCTCCGGGGGGAGGCCGGGGGCCAACTCCGTGACCATCCGTCCGGCCTCGCCGCGCAGATCGTCGGCGAGCGGTGACAGCGCCAGGCCGTCCGTGCGGTAGGCGTCCGCGACCACGGCGATCAACACGAGGCCGACGCGGGAGGCGGGGCCGACCGTCGCCTGCGGTGCGGTGTAGCCGGGCACGGGAGAGCCGTAGATCAGGGCGTACTCATGAGGGTGGGCCAGCGCCCAGTCGCGCACGGCGCGGGTGACCGCGATCCAGCGGACGAGATGGGTGGCGGCCTGGTCGCGGGCGGCCCGGTGGGCGGCCTCCGCGGTCTCGCCCACGGAGTCGTACGCGTCGACGATCAGCGCGGTGAGCAGCTCGTCGCGGCTGGGGAAGTAACGATAGAGGGCGGAGGACGCCATACCGAGCTCTCGTGCGACGGCGCGCAGCGACAGCTTCGCGGCCCCCTCGGCCGCGAGCTGCTTCTTCGCCTCGTCCTTGATCGCGGCGGTGACCTCGATGCGGGCCCGTTCCCTGGCTCCTCGGACAGTGCTCATGGTCATCAGTCTGCCATGAACACAGAGCACCGCCCAACAACGAGATCAGTGCTCTTGATTTTGAGCACCAACCCTGTGCACACTGCTCTCAAGCGAGAGCACTGCTCTCAGAATCTTGGGGAGTCACCATGTCTCAGCCGTACTACCTTCAGGGCAACGCCTTCAACGTCCGGATGAACAGCATCGTCGGCCGGCTCGCCCGCCATGGCGTCAGCCTCTTCGGCTCGGCCGAGATGTCGGTGCGCGGCCGCAAGAGCGGGCAGATGCAGCGGGTGCCCGTGAACCCCCACACCCACGAGGGCGCGCAGTACCTCGTCTCCGCCCGAGGCCACTCCCAGTGGGTGCGCAACATGCGCGTCGCCGGCGGGGGTGAGCTGCGGGTGGGCCGGAAGACCCGTACCTTCACGGCCGTGGAGATCGCGGACGACGAGCAGAAGGCACTGATCATCCGCACCTACCTGGAGCGGTGGGGCTGGGAGGTCAACGAGTACTTCAAGGGCATCACCGCGAAGTCCTCGGACGCCGAACTGCTGGCCGCCTGCCCGGACCACCCCGTCTTCCGGATCACCGAGGAGAGCTGACCGTGCGGCCGGCCCCTCTCCCCGGCACCGGGCGCCGGGCAATGTCGCCCGGCGACCCGGTCAGGTCCTAGCGGTCCATCGCGGACAGGGCCCGCTGTGCCAGTGGATGCGTACGGACCAGTTCAGCGAGCGAGGTCGTTCCGCGGGTGATTCCGGCGAACGCGTTCCAGGCCGGGCGAAATCCCGTCAGCACCGCGTGCAGTACCCCGGGGCGGCGCTCGAACAGCTTCAGCATGCGGCGTCCGACACCCATCTCGACACCGAGGCCCGCCTTGATGGCGAACGCGTAGTTCAACGCCTGGCGCCGGGCGTCCACCGCGTCGTGCGACTCCGCGATCCGGACCGCCCACTCACCGGCGAGCCGCCCCGACCGCAATGCGAAGGAAATCCCTTCGCGGGTCCACGGCTCCAGCAGCCCCGCCGCGTCGCCGCACACCAGCACCCGCCCGCGTGACAGCGGCGAGTCGTCGCTGCGGCAGCGCGTCAGATGCCCGGAGGAGATCTTCGGCTCGAAACCGGCGAGGCCGAGCCGGGCGATGAAGTCCTCCAGGTACCGCTTGGTCCCCGCCCCGTCGCCCCGCGCCGAGATCACACCGACGGTCAGGACATCGCCCTTGGGGAACACCCAGCCGTAACTGCCGGGCATGGGGCCCCAGTCGATCAGCACCCGCCCCGCCCAGTCCTCCGCGACCGTGGCCGGAACCGGGATCTCCGCCTCCAGTCCGAGGTCCACCTGGTCGAGCTTCACCCCGACATGGGCTCCTATCCGCCCCGCGCTTCCGTCGGCACCGACGACCGCGCGGGCCAGGACCGTCTCGCCGCCGGACAGCACCACGGCGACCGTGCGCCGGTCGGGCACCGAGGCGCCGTGCTGCTCGACCCTCGTCACCGTCGCGCCGGTGCGGAGTTCGGCGCCCGCCTTCTGCGCCTCCTCGACCAGACCCGCGTCGAACTCGGGGCGGTTGATGAGCCCGAAGAGCATCCGCTTGGACCGGCGGGTCCGCGCCAGCCTGCCGTTGAGCGAGAAGGTGACCGCGTGGATCCGGTCCCGCAAGGGCAGTTCGAACCCGGGCGGCAGCGAATCCCGCGAAAACCCGATGATGCCGCCGCCACATGTCTTGTACCTGGGAAGCTCCGCCTTCTCCAGGAGCAGCACCCGTCGGCCGGCCACTGCCGCCGCGTATGCCGCGGAGGCTCCGGCCGGTCCGCCCCCGACTACGACGACATCCCACACGGACGACTCTTCGTGCTCCTGTACGGCGTCTGCGTTCTCGCTGCTCACGATGTGCTTCTGCTCCCGATCCCACCAGTGGCCCATGCTGCTCACGGCATCCTACGGCGCGTTGCCCCCGGCCCCCGCTGTGGGAGGATCGACCGTACGTTCGTCCTGCATGCGACGCCGCACACTCGGTGCGCATGTAGCCGGATTCGTACACATAACGTCGCACCCACGAGGAGCGTGCCCATGACCGCCCGTCCGATTTCCGAGACCATTGCCTCGCTGATGCCCCGCGCCAAGACGGAGCTGGCCGAGCTGGTGGCCTTCCAGTCGGTGGCGGATCCCGCGCAGTTCCCGAAGAGCGAGTGCGAGGCGGCCGCCGACTGGGTCGCCGACGCGCTGCGCGCCGAGGACTTCCAGGACGTCGCCCTTCTCGACACCCCGGACGGCACCCGGTCGGTCTACGGCTTCCTGCCCGGTCCGGCCGGTGCCCCGACCGTACTGCTCTACGCGCACTACGACGTGCAGCCGCCGCTCGACGAGTCCGCCTGGCTCTCCCCTCCGTTCGAGCTGACGGAGCGCGACGGCCGCTGGTACGGCCGCGGGTCGGCCGACTGCAAGGGCGGCTTCATCATGCACCTCCTCGCCCTGCGCGCCCTCAAGGCCGACGGCGGCGTCCCGGTCTCCGTCAAGGTGATCGCCGAGGGCTCCGAGGAGCAGGGCACCGGCGGTCTGGAGCGGTACGCGGAGGCACACCCCGAACTGCTGGCCGCCGACACCATCGTCATCGGCGACACCGGCAACTTCCGGGTCGGCCTGCCGACGGTCACCGCGACCCTGCGCGGCATGACGATGTTGCGGGTCACGCTCGACACCCTCGAAGGGAACCTGCACTCCGGGCAGTTCGGCGGCGCCGCCCCGGACGCGCTGGCCGCGATGATCCAGCTGCTGGCCTCGCTGCGCGCCGAGGACGGCACCACGACCGTCGACGGGCTCGCCACGGACACCGAGTGGGACGGACTCCAGTATCCGGAGGCCGATTTCCGCAAGGACGCGAAGGTCCTCGACGGGGTCGGGCTGATCGGCACGGGCACGGTCGCCGACCGCATCTGGGCCCGGCCCGCCGTCACCGTCATCGGCATCGACTGCCCGCCGGTGATCGGTGCGACCCCGTCGCTCCAGGCGAGCGCGCGGGCCCAGGTCAGCCTGCGGGTCCCGCCGGGCCAGGACGCCGCCGCGGCGACCGCGCTGTTGACCGCCCACCTCAAGGCCCACGCCCCGTGGGGGGCGAGGGTGACGGTGGAACAGGTCGGCCAGGGCCAGCCGTTCCGCGCGGACACCTCCAGCCCGGCGTACACGTCGATGGCGCAGGCGATGGAGGTCGCGTACCCGGGCGAGAAGATGCAGACGTCCGGCATGGGCGGCTCGATCCCGCTCTGCAACACCCTCGCCGCCCTCTACCCGGAGGCGGAGATCCTGCTGATCGGCCTGAGCGAGCCGGAGGCACAGATCCACGCGGTGAACGAGAGCGTGTCGCCCCAGGAGCTGGAGCGGCTGTCGCTGGCCGAGGCTCTGTTCCTGCGGAACTACGCGGATTCCAAGCGCGCCTGACTCTGCGTCACCGATCCCGCCGCGTGTTCCTGCGGATCTCCGGTCCGCAGGGCTCGACCGGTCCGCCGCGTCCGCGGCGGACCGGGTCCGGACCACCCGCCACGGGTCGGTCCGGGTCCGGTTTCATGGGATCGGCCCGTGACAACGGGGACAGAGGGTCGGCTGGGCGCCGCCGACGGAGGCCGAACGGCTGCTGCAGGAATCCGGGGCGGGCGAAGGCACGGAAGCGGTGCTCGACGCGCTCTCCCGCTGTTGGCTCCATGTGATGGTCGCCCGGCTCCATGCCGCCACCCCGGGTTTTCGCCACCCCGCTCCCCCTCGCAGTACGCCCCGTGACCGGCCGGACGTGCGTCCCCGTGCTGACGTCCGGCATGTTGCCGCCCTGACATCCGGAGTGGTTGCTCCACCGGGTCTCCCTCAAGTGGATGGCCGAGTGCGGCCGGCGCGACCCGCGGTCCCTGCTGTCGGTCAACCCCGGCAGCCCGGCGCAGGTCCTTCTCCCCGCCGCTCCGCAGCACCGCGCGATGTGGCTCCGGTACTACGCGGAGAACGACCGTTTCGCACAGGGGCCGACTGATCGCGCTGCGGCACAACGCGTTGCACGGCCCACTCGCCTACGGTCTGGCCTGCGGCGCGCGTCTGGCGATCGGAAACGGCGTCCCGTGGAACGAGGTCGGCGCGGCGTACCGCGGGTACGCCGATGAGATCGAACTGCTCCGCGACATGTGGGACATCGCTGAACGCACCGGTTGGCAAGAGCAGTTGAACTTCCTTCTGGACGGTAGGAACAGTCCGCCGGAACCCGATTTCGCGCTCCGGGTGCGGGAGCAGCTGCGGTCCTCTCTCGGCGGTCCGCCACCCGCCGACCTGTGGCGCGAGACCGCTGCCGGACATGCGCAGGACATCGGGCTGGGTCATGACACGGCCATGCACATCGAGGAGCTGGTGCGGCGCATCTTGCGGTACGAGGCGCGGTTCCGCGCCGACGGGCTGCTGCCGCCGGACGGGGTGATCACCACGACGGTCGCCTACGACTACGGGCGTGCCGTGAACCTGGCCCGCTGGGGATTGCCGGCCCGGTTCTGCCACCCGCACGAGGCGGAGCAGGCGATCGTGCACGCGGGGGCGCCGAGCAAGTCGGCCTATGAATCGTGGGAGAGCTTCTCCGCCGCGTACCCGCCGGGCAGGGTGCTGCGCTTCGACGACGAGCAGTACGGCACGTACTACGAGCAGAACGTCACCGCTCACCGCCTCCTGGCGGAGAGCGAGGGCAGTCCGTGGCGGAACATCCCTTGGCGCCGACTCCGGTTCACGCCCGGCCCCGCCGAGTCCCCCATTGCCGCACTACGCGCTGAGCGAAGCTCGCCCAGAGCGTAGATCGACTCCTGCGGGCGGGCCGTCCACGTACGTTCGTGGCATGGATATCGTCGAAGTTCTCCCCCGGCTGCACATGTTCCGCTTCCCCATCGGCCAGGCGTACCTGTGGCGCGACGGCGCCGACCTGACGCTGATCGACGCGGGCGCCATCGACGCGGCGTCCGCGATCGAGGACGGGGTACGCAGCCTGGGCCTGGACCCTGGCCACATCTCCCGGATCGTCGTCACCCACGGCCATTGCGACCACTACGGTGCCGCGCAGGAGCTCGCCGACCGGCACGGCGCCGAGATCCTGGCCCATCGGCTGGACGCCGCAGTGATCCGGGGCGAGGAGGAGATCGCCGATCCCGTCCTGCTCGACTGGGAACTCCCGCTGTGGGAGCACGCGCGGACCGTACCCCCCGCCCCGCCGACCCGGGTCGACCGCGAGCTGGCCGACGGCGACGAAATCGGGTTCGGCCAGGGTGCCCGGGTGGTCCACTCCCCCGGCCACACCCCCGGTTCCATCGGGATTCATCTGCCGCACCACGGTGTGCTGTTCACCGGGGACTGCGTGGCCAGGGTCGACCAGGTGATGCTGGGCGTCTTCAACATCGACCGGGCGCAGGCCGTGGACTCCTTCCGGCGGCTGGCCGCGCTGGAGCCGGCCACGGTCTGCTTCGGGCACGGCGAACCGCTCACCACCGACGCCGCCGCGGCGCTGCGCGCCTCAGCCGACCGGGACTCCGGCCTCCAGGTTGAGCACGGCTGACCGCTCGCGGGCGCGCAGCGCCCAGCGCAGCCGTTCGTACCGGGTCGGGGGCAGCAGGGTGGCCGCTTCCGCCTCGGTGACGAACCGCCAGCCGCGCAGTTCGGATCCGGGCAGCAGCAGCCGCTGGGCGTCCGCGCCGGTCAGCAGGCCGCCGTCGAAGAGCAGCCGCAGGCCCCCGTAGCCGGGCGGCCTGGGTGCCTCCCAGTCGACAACGAGGAGTTTCGGTACCCGGTCGAGATGGATGCCTATCTCCTCGGCCACTTCACGGATCCCGGCCTGGGCCGGTGCCTCGCCGGACTCGACCACTCCGCCGGGGAATTCCCAGCCGGGCTTGTACGTCGGGTCGACGAGCAGCACCCGGTCGCACTCGTCGAAGAGCAGTACGCCGGCCGCCACGGTCTCCGCGGTCGGCTCGGGTGTCTGCACGATCTCGCACGGGGTGGCGGCGCCGCTGCTGACCGCCTCGGCGATGCGCTCGGCCGTCCCGTACGGGGTGAGCGCGCCGGAGTCGATGACGTGGGCGTCGCGGGCGAGCCAGCCGAGCGCCGCCCGGTAGGGCTCGATGTGCTGGTAGGCCCATTGCCGTACCCGTTCGCTGTGCTCCGGGTCCCCGGGGTACTCGACGCGGTCGGCGATCCGTTGGCGCAGGATCGTTTCCTCAGGTGAGAGCAGCACATGACGCACCTCGATGCGCCGGGAGGCCAGCCCTCCGAAGATCTCGTCGCGGTACTCCTGTCGCAGCAGAGTCATCGGCACCACCAGCACACCGGACACCTCGGCGAGCAGGGCCGCCGCGGTGTCCACGACCAGTCGCCGCCAGATCGGCAGGTCCTGGAAGTCCGTCACCTCGGCGAGCCTCTTCTGGGGCAGCAGATGCCGCAGCTCCCCGCCGATGAGTTCGGGGTCGTAGAAGGTGCTGTTCGGGATCAGATCGATCAGTTCACGCGCGGCGCTCGTCTTGCCCGCGCCGAACGCACCGTTGATCCAGACGATCACGGTTCCCCCTCTTCCGTAGCCCCCTGTGGCTTGCCCGCAACACCCTGCCGCGAAAACCCGGCTGTGGCGATGCATGTTTCCCGAACGGAACCGTCCGATGCCCGTGGACGGCGTCCGATCGCGTGCGTCCGGCCGTGCGCACGGCCGTAACGGGGACGCCGGAAGGTCGTTGGAGCGGACGGGCCGGACCGACGACCAGGGGGTGCAGTGTGCGGCGCACAGTGCTTGAGCGATTTCCCGCGGGAGGGCCACGAGGCAGTTGGCCTGCGGAGGAGTTCGCGGCCGCCCGCCGCTGCGAGGGCGTGGCGGCCGAGGTGGTGATGGATCTGGAGCAGGACGCGTTCCTGGTGATCGTTCCGCAGCAGTCGCCGGACCGGGGCCACTGAGTCCGGGACCGGGGCCGGGGCCGGGCCCCGCTCGACCGGACGAGCCGGGGAGAGCTCCGGAAGAACCACTCGTTCTCCCCCCTGTCATCACAATTCCATCACCAACGGAGCATGTGGCTCCCGGGTGTTGATCCGGGACCGTTACGGTCATCCCTCCATGAACCGCACCAGGGGGGGACGTATGTCTCGGAATCAGCAGCCGCCGTGGGGGCAGCCGCCCCAGCCGCCCGCCACCAACCCGTACGGGACACCCGCGCTGCCGGAGCGTCGCCCGAAGTGGACACGGAAGCGGATCCTGATACCGGCCGCCGCCGTCCTGTTCTTCCTCGGCGTGGGCATCGGTGGCGCGGACGATCCCGCCAGGACCGAGAAGACGGCCGACGCGAAAGCCGCACCGTCCGCGACGGTGACGGCGACAGCCACCGTGACGGCCACCCCGGCACCGTCGGCCACCAGGACGGTGACCGCGAGCCCGGAGCCGGTGCCGACCGTCACGAGGACCAAGACCGTCAGGGTGACGGTCGCTCCCGCGACCGAGGACGGCGGCACGTCCGGTGGATCCGTCTCGGGCGGGGACGGCGGCAGTACGTACTACGCCAACTGCTCCGCCGTGCGCGCGGCCGGCGCCGCGCCCATCCACGCGGGAGAGCCCGGCTACGGGCGGCATCTCGACCGGGACGGGGACGGGGTCGCCTGCGAGTAGCCGTCCACCGACGGCCGTCGCGAGATGTGCACCAGGCCCATAATGGTCTCGCGGGCTCCTGGGTGGTACCGGGTCTGCTCCGGAGCGGCGTGTCGGGCGTCGACGATGCTGCGTAGTGCGGCCTCGGTCCGGCCGGTCTCCATTTCTGAGCGCGCCTTGTCGATAAGGAAATGTGCCCGCCGGGACGCGGCCAGGGCCGTCGGCAGGGTGATCTGCCGGGCCTGGGTGAGGGCTTCGTCGTACTGGCGCATCTCGACCGCAGCCGACATCTTGTGGAGCGAGACGTTCGTCGGGCCAAAGCTGAGCCAGTGGACTTCGGAGGCATCCCCGGTCCGCTCTGCACAGTCGCGGGCTTCGGCGATGTGGGTGTCGACCATGGTCTGCTGGTCGGCGCGGGCGGCGATGACGGACCCTCCGAGGTGGAGTTGCCCGGTGACGACCACTGCCTCCCGGGTCTGCTCGGCTGCACCGACGATGCTGTGGCCGGCGGCGACGAGACACTGCCCGATCGTGTACTCACCCTCCCGGAAGTACACCAGAGCCCGCATGTACTGGCGGATGGCAGCCAGGCACGGATCGGATGCGCGGTGGGCTGCCCAGTCCATGCGGTCCAGGGCCACGCTGGAGAGGTCGTAGTAACCGAGCTTCACGCTGATGTCGTGTGCGGTGCGGTACGACGAGGCGAGGGCCTGCCAGAGCTCCGTCGACTGCGTCCGCCACGCCGCGGTGGTGAGCTCCGCGATCGTGGCGGGCAGCAACCTGGCGACGTTCCGCAGGCGGGTGGCCCGCACCTGGGCACAGAGGGTCTTCGGCGCTCGCGATCAGATGCTCGGCCGGCCTGTCGGGGATGGTGTCGTCGGCTCCCAGGTCGTACAGGTCGAGTGCCTCCCGGATGGGGCGCACGAATTCAGCAAGGCGGTCCTGCTGCAGTTCGGTCACGTAGGGCTGTCCCGTCAGCACGGTGACGTCGATCCGAAGGGCCTGGGCAACCGCCGCGACGAAGTCGAGGTGCGCCGGCTTGGCGCCGCACTCGACCTGGTTGAGGAGGCTGTACGAGTACGGGAGCCGGTCGGCCAACTGCCGCTGTGTCAGCCTGGCGAGTTTCCGTTGCTCTTTGATTCGGGCGCCTGTGTGGTCGTCGTCCAGTCTGGGCATACTGGTCTCCGTTCCTGACTCGTCATCCGGAACGGTACCCGCGCCGCAAGGCCGCGGACCCTGCATCGCCCCCGATTCCACCCGGTTCGGGGGCGGTTGCATGTCCGGGGCCCGACGGGTGGGATGGGCACATGACGTCTCGTGTCCTGTACTTGTTCGGTTGTGCTGCCCCGCCGGTCTTCGATGTGGGCAAGGTGATTGAGGAGGTCCAGGGCCGCGGTTGGGACGTCTGTCTCGGGCTCACACCGACAGCTGCGAAGTGGCTGGGACCGCAGCTACACGAGCTGGAGGCGCTGACCGGCCACCCAGTGCGCTCCCAGTACAAGATGCCAGGCGAACCGGACGTGTGGCCGCCAGCGGACGCAATCCTGCTCGCACCGGCCACCTTCAACACAGTCAACGCCTGGGCCCTTGGGCTGACGTCGAGCTTCGTCGTTGGGGTGGTCGCCGAGGGAATCGGGAAGCGGATCCCGACCGTGACGATGCCCTGCGTGAACGCGGCCTACGTGCAGCATCCGGCGTTCGACCGATCGGTGGAAACGCTCCGCGGTACCGGGGTAACCGTGCTGTACGGGCCGGGCGGGTTCGAACCGAACCAGCCGGGCGAACGGCACCCCGAGGGTTTCCCCTGGCATCTCGCTCTCGACGCGGTCAGCGCGATTGTCAGTCCTGCCCAGTAGCTTGCTCCCATGCCGATCACCCCTTCGCCTGCCACTCCTGTGCGCTCCCCCGCCGCGGTGAACGCGGACATCCGCGCGCTGTGGGCGGCCGGCCCGCTGTCGTCGGAGGGTGAGGCGGAGTACCAGCGGCTGCTGGTGGAGTGGGAAGCCGCGGTCCGGGCGGATGTCGTCGCAGCGGCCTGACCTGCGCGGCTCCGTTCGATTGCCAGTGCTGCCGTTTACGATCCGGCCGTGGCAATCGACATCCCTGAAGATCTGATCATGCTGGAACGTTCCGCCGCTGAAGAGCAGCGCAAGGCACTCGCCGAGCCGTACACGGAGGAGGCGTGGGCACCGTGGCGTGAGGCGGCGGCGAAGTTCCAGGCCGCGGTGACCGCGCACGCCGAAGCGGCCGGGGTTTCCAGGTCCGAGCTGGAGATGGCTGTAAAGAAGGCCGTCCTGCACCCGGAGCCCCCAGCCGACGAGGGCTAGGGCGTGTCCGACGGGTCGGCACAGTCCCTGCGACTCTCCCGGCTACGCTCGCGCGGGAGCGCCCCGCGGCGCGTGGCTGCGGGACGCCTTGTGGGGTTTTGAGCCTGTTAGTCGACCGGCTCCCCGTCGTGCGTACCGCCCACGCAGGGGTTACCCGGCAAGTCGATCCGGGGCTCTCCGCCGCCCTGCTTGCACTGAGAAGGGGTGACGTAGGATGGGGCACCCTTTGCGGTGGCGGCGGTGGCGGTGGCGGCGCCTGTGAGGCCGAGTCCGGCTAGGGCTGCCGTGGCAACGACGGCGGCAAGGATTCGTCGAATGTGCATTTGGTTCCCCTTTCACGGATTGTCTCGGTGGGGCACTAGCCAGCTTGAGCTTCGCCCGTGTGGGTGGCACATCATGTTGCGCCATTCAGGTGGCATGGCTGTCGGGAGCGGGGCCACTGACCCGGCCCGCCCTAGGCCTTCGCGGCCGACTGGGAAGGCGGGACGGACGGCGGAGCGATGGCAGCTCTGAGGGTGGGGACGGTCTGCATGACGCGACCCGTCAGACACGCTCTAGCGCGCGTCCGCCCCTCCCCCGGGCGCTGTTCCGGGTGAGGGGCGGTCTCGTAGCTGCGCCCAGCCATAGGCGCGAATGTGATGAGCCCACGGTACTGGGCCGGTATGACAACCGGGGCGGCCCGCCGCGACGGGGGTGACACGGCGGGCCACGGTCAGTGTGGCGGGGGCGGGCTATCCTGCGACAGCGAAGATTGATTGATTGCCAACGAAGTTTGGCTGCAAGGCGAGGGTTGATGAGCCGCCGTATATCCCAAGGCGTCGTGGTCATCGGGTCGATCGGCACTCTGATCAACATCGTGGACGCGATCGGGACGGGGCGTCTGGAGCCGCACGATGCCTTCGCCCCGCTGGTCATGCTCGGTGCGGGTGGTGAACTACTCAAAGAGCGGCGGCCCAGGGCCGCAAAGGCGCTACACGCCGTGGCGTCAGTACTGCTGGTGGTTGCCGGATCCGTCGCGGGGGCCAGGGCGTGGGCATCGTTCTTCAGGGGCGCGGCCCATGACTGGCTCGACCTCGGACTCGGGGTCCTGGTCGTGCTCTACGTGGCCGTCAGCGCGAGTCAACTGCTCACGCACCTGTCCCGCAGAGCATCGAAGCCCGTCGCGCCTGATCATGCTGCGCTTCCTCAGGAGAGTGCAGGAGCAGCAGCTCGCCCAGACCGACCAGTGGATCGCCGACGAGGAGCGCCGCGAGACTGAGTGGCAGCAGGGCGAGCAGCGACGGCCACCCACCCCGGACTGGGTGCTGGAGCTCAGCATCGGGCTCGGCGCCCAGCCCATCGAGGTACACGCCGGATACTGCTATGCCGTCGGAAAGCGGCACCGGGCCATCAGTCGCGAGCAGGCCCTCGCCGCGCTCGCCGAGGGGATCCGGGCGTGCGCTCACTGCAGGCCGGACACTGAACTCGGAGTGCTGTGAACGGCAGCCCGTCGCACCCTGGAGAGATGAGCGCCCCAATAGTCGTCCACGGCCTGTCCCGCACCGGTGGGCGGAGAGTCACGATCAACGGGGAGATCGCCGGGCTCGCCCACGACGATCGCGACCTCGTCGAATTCCTGAGGCGGGCTGGCCTCGACGACGCCTGGGATCTCCTCGACGACCCGCACTGGATCGAATGGCGCGGCGGCCGGGCGCACCGGTATGAGGCGGCGTGACGAGCGCCCGACCGCACCGGGCGTCAGCCCAGTTCTGCGGGGATGACCTGGGCGCCGACAGCGGGTCGCCCTCCGGCTTTGAGCTCGGGGACGTACTTGTAAAGCGTGGTACGGGAGATGCCGAGCAGCTTGGCGATGGACGTCACGGACGCCTCTGGGTTGGCGAGCATGGAGCGGGCGTGGAGGATCTGCTCCTCGGTCATGGCTGGCGGTCGGCCGATGCGCTCACCGCGGGCTCTGGCAGCGGCTAGGCCTTCATGGGTGCCCTGGACGATGAGCTCGCGAATGAACTCGGCGAGTGCCGCGAAGACGTGGAAGACCAGTCGTCCGCCCGGGGTCGTGGTGTCGAGTGACTCGTGGAGCGACTGGAAGCCGATGCCGCGCTTGCGCAGGCCGGCGACGATAGCGATGAGGTCCTGGATCGAGCGCCCGAGTCGGTCCAGCGAGGGAACGACAATGGTGTCGCCGGGGCGGGCATAGTCGAGGGCGTTCCAGAGTTCGGGGCGCTCGGCATTCTTGCCGGACTTCTTGTCCGTGAAGATCCGGGCGCAGCCGGCTCCTTCCAGGAGTGCGATCTGGCGGTCGAGGTTCTGGCCCTTGGTGGAGACACGGGCGTAGCCGAGGAGTACTCCGCTGGCGTTGGCCGGGAAGGACGAGAGTGCGCCGTCACCTTCATCGGCCCACTGAGAGGGTGTCGTCATGCAACTACCGCACAGAAAAGGGCGGTTGATAGATATTGGACATTGAGTTTTCTGAACACTCTTTTTGGACGCTCGCAGTGGACAATCCGGCGTCCTGGGCTCTCTCTGGCAGCCCGTCCAACAACCGATTGATTGTTGGACAACTCGAATCCTCGATGCGAACGCAAGGCAAGTGATCTCTCGCAGAGATTCCTAACGCCATCTGCCCCTGCTGCGGCACCATCACCAGGCGTCGACCATGCCGTCCCACGCGACGCGCACATTGCCCCTACAGCGTCCCTGCGCCCACCTGGCCGGCGGCGATGCTCAGCAGAACCACCACCATGAAGACGGCGGCCAAACACCCGCCGCCACTACCGGCACCCTCCGGTGAAGGACCGTAGCCGCCGCGGTCGACGCCTGCGATCGAGCCCGGGAACCAGAACCCCGACTCCCCGCGCTCGTATTCCTCCCACGCTGCCTGGAAAGCGCGAAACGCCGGCGGTTGCCACTGCTTGAAGGCAGACACCCCCGCATCAAGAGGCGTCACCCCAGGTGGAACCTCAAAGATGAGCCACATGCGCAGCGGGCCCATGTGCCACATCACCAACTCACCATCGCGTCCGCCGTATCGCAGGAGCGCAGAGCACTGACTGCGACGGTCGCCAGCACCGCCGCGGTCCAGGTGACCCTGGAGATTGGCGCGGGCCTCCCGGGCTGACCCGAACGTCTCGAGACGATATACCCCGCCGATGTACTCCTGCCCAAAGCCTCCCGGGTGCAACCTGATGGCCTTGTCAGCGGCCCACGGCTCGCCGACGCTCATCCAACTCCACTGGCTCATCCGATTCCAGCGCTCCAATCACCCCAGCTGCCGCAGAACAACAGGGAAATTGTCGATGCGACGCGCTACTCACGACAAGACCGCCTGAACCCTTCAGATGCGGCCCCGCGCCGGCACGATCCATCCGCAGTGGCGATTCGCAGCTGCATCACCCGTGAGGGTGGGAAGCCGTACCGGGACACGCAAGCCGCCCCCTGCTCCTCTAGGCGAAGCCAAGCTGCGCGACATCAAGGTTGGCACGCTGCGCATCTGGCTCAAGGAGCTGGAGAAGTCGGTTGCGCCAGGTACAGCGAACGCCGTCTGGGGGTACCTCTCCAACATCCTCGCTTACGCGATCGACGACGAGCGGATCTCCAGGAACCCCTGCAAGGCCAGAACGATTAAGCCGCCCACGGTGCCTGAGCAGAAGGCACGCGCTTGGACGCGTTCCAGGGTGATGGCAGTTAGGGGCGAGCTGCACCCGCGCTACCAGATCCTGGTCGACATCGGGGTGGGAGCGGGGCTCCGGCAAGGAGAAGCCTTCGGGCTCGATGCAGACAAAGACATCGATGAAGTCGCGGGGGTCATCCACGTCAGACGCCAGGTGAAGCGTGTCGCCGGGAAGCTCGTGTTCGGTCCTCCCAAGGGTGGAAAGGAACGCACGACTCCCCTGCCGGTGTACCTGGCTGCTCAGATTCGAGCCCACAGGACGGCATTCCCTCCCCAGCGTGTCACGTTGCCGTGGCAGGACCCGCGTCCGCCGACGACGAAGCGGGAAACTGAGGAGCGCGCACCGCGCACCCACAACCTATTGGTGACAAGTATGGGAGGCGGGGCGGTCAGGGCGTGGTCGTGGAATCAGCACTACTGGAAGAAGGCTTTGGCTGCAGCTGGGGTGATTGCCACTCCGGAGGCTCTTCCCAAGGGCTCCACGGCCGATCTCGCCTATGGAGACACGCGGGAGTTCGGCTTCCATGCGATGCGGCACACCTACGCGTCGGTCCAGCTGGACGCGCGCGAGTCGGTCGTGTCAGTGTCGAAGTGGCTTGGCCATGCCGACCCCGCGATCACGCTGAGGGTCTACGCGCACTTCATGCCGGAGGCCGACGGGCGCGGCAGGGCAGCGATGGATGCCTGGTTCGAGGGTGCCACCGAAGCCAATTCCCAAAAGATCTCCCCAGATTCTCCCCGGGCTCCCAGTAGTGGCGAGGCAAGCACCCTGCCGGAGGTGCCGACCGCCCCGGATCAGACCAAGTCTGCTGCCCCATCAGAGCATCAAACGGATCTCGTCGGAGTTGGCTCGTGAAGCTGTTTCCGCAGGTCACCCCCTACCCCTTGCTGGAGCCCAGGGTGAGGCCCGCGATGAAGTGGCGCTGGAGCAGGAGGAATACGACGAGCGTGGGCAGGGCGACGATCACCGAGCCGGCGGCGAGCAGGTTGTAGTCGGTGAAGAACTGGCCCCTGAGATTGTTCAGCGCCGAGGTGATGGGGAGCTTGTCGCCGTCGGAGATGAAGACCAGCGCCCACAGGAAGTCGTTGTACATCCAGGTGAACTGGAGCGTGCCGAGCGCGGCCAGGGCCGGACGGCACAGGGGCAGGGTGATCCGCCAGTACTGGGTCCACACGCCCGCGCCGTCGACGATGGCGGCCTCCAGGATCTCCTGCGGCAGGGTGCGCATGAAATTGGCCAGGACGAAGACGCAGAAGCCGAGCTGGAAGCCGATCTGGACGGCGACGACGGCCCAGTACGAGTCGTACATCGTCATCGAGTCGGACATCCAGTAGGGCAGCGGGATGCGGTTGAACACCACGTACAGGGGCGTCACGATCACCTGCTGCGGCAGCAGGTTGCCGGCGGTGAAGAGCATGAGCAGGACGAGCCCGCCGCGCATCTTCAGGCGCGCCAGCGCGAAGGCCACGAACGAGGCGAGGAAGAGGGTGACGAGCACCCCCGGCACCGCGATGATCATGGTGTTGACGAAGTACTTCGTCATGCCGGAGTCGGAGAACGCCTGCCGGTAGTAGTCCAGGGAGAGATGGCGCGGCAGCGAGAAGTAGCCGTGCTCCGAGGTCTCGTCGTACGGCCGCAGCGAGGCGTACACCGCGAGCAGGAGCGGCGCGAGGAAGGCGAGGGAGACCGCCATCAGGAAGGCGTGGACGCCGATCCTGCCGGGGCGGATCCGG
Source organism: Streptomyces sp. NPDC059832 (assembly GCF_042731715.1). Lineage (NCBI taxonomy): Bacteria > Bacillati > Actinomycetota > Actinomycetes > Kitasatosporales > Streptomycetaceae > Streptomyces > Streptomyces sp. NPDC059832. The sequence goes on from NZ_JBHWIY010000022.1 coordinate 133,362, forward strand.
CGCCGGGCGGCGGGAGCCGGCGGTGCCGGTGGTGCGGCAGGGCGGGCGGGGGCGGCTTGGACGGTCAACGGTTCTTCTCCCCTCGGAGCTCCTGGACCAGATACGTCACGACGAATCCCAGGGAGACGGCCAGCAGGACCACGGCGATGGCGGAACCGAAGCCGATCCGGCTGGCCTCGCCGATGATGTTGTCGGTGACGAGCACCGAGAGCAGTTCGAGTCCGTTGCGGCCGTGGTTGACGGCGTACACGATGTCGAACGCGCGCAGGGACTCGATGACGGTGATGACACCGACGATCACATTGACCGGCCGCAGGGTGGGGAGCACGATGCGGAAGAAGGTCTGGGCCTCGCCCGCCCCGTCGATCGCCGCGGCCTCCTTCAGCGAGGGGTCGACGGCCTTCAGCCCGGCGAGATAGAGGATCATCACATAGCCGGTGTGCCGCCAGGCGGCGGCGAGCAGGACCATCCAGATGTTGAGGTCCGGATCGCCGAGCCAGTCCGTCGGCGAACCCGTGTCCCCGATGACCGCGTTGAGGGCGCCCTGGTCGCGGGAGAAGACCAGCTGGGCGATGAATCCCACCACGGCGAGCGACAGCACGACGGGCATGTACAGCGTCGACTGGTAGAAGCGGCTGAAGCGCACCCCCCGGTCGATGAGCACGGCCAGCAGCAGTCCGAACGGGGCGGCGACCAGGCCGAGGAAGGCGAGCCAGAGCAGATTGTGCCGGGCCGCGGGCCAGAACTGCGGGTAGTTGGTGAAGAGGTTCCGGTAATTCTGCGTGCCGACCCACTTGATGTCACCGATGCCGTCCCAGCCGGTGAAGGAGAGCACCACGGAGGCGAGGGTCGGTCCCCAGACGATGGCGACGTCGAGCAGGACGGGTATGCCGAGCAGCACACCGAGTACGGCGAGGTCGCGGCCGGTGAACCGCCGCGCGGCCCGCCGTCCGGTGCGCCGGGCCGGGATGAACGACACGGTCGGTACTCCAGATTCGGTCGGATGCCATCGGGGTCGTCCGGGGTCAGTCGGCGGCGAAGATGGTCTTCTTCTGCCGTTCGATGTCGTTGACCAGGCCGTCCACGTCGTCGGGGTCGCTGATGAACTTCTGGATCGCCGGGATCATGACCGTGGAGGAGAAGTCCGGCCTGGTGTCCCGGTCCAGGAACTGGGAGATCTGTTTGGCTCCGGAGACCAGGTCCACGGCCTTCTTCTGGAGCGGTGAGTACGCGGAGATGTCCGCCTGGTCGCTGACCGCGATGTTGTTCGGGTCGCTCTTCAGGTAGATGTCCTCGGCCTTCCCGGTGGCCAGCCACTTGAGCAGGTCCTTGGCGCTTTGCAGCGCCTTCTTGTTCTTGAGGTTCTTCGACTTCTTCGCCAGCAGGAATCCGTCGATGGGCGCCTCGACCGCGTCCTGCCCGTGTTCAGGGGCGATGACGGGGAAGGGGAAGAAGTCGATGTCGCCCTGTTCGCCCTTGGGGAACTGGGCGCCGGGGTGCGGCAGTCCGAAGACGGCCATGCCGGCCTCCTTCTTCTGGAGACTGTTGGCGGCCTCCTGCCAGGTACGGCCGTTGGCACCCTGCTGGCAGTACGGCAGGAGCCGGCGCCAGGTGTCGAAGACCTCCCTGACCCGCTTGTCGGTCCAGGCGACTTCGCCCGCCATCAGGCTCTTGTGGAATTCGTAGCCGTTGGTCCGCATGTCGATGTAGTCGAAGGTGCCCATGGCGGGCCAGCCGTCCTTGTCGCAGAAGGCGATCGGGTCCAGCTTGTCCTTCTTCATCTGCCTGGCGAGCGCCACGTACTCGTCGAGCGTCTTCGGCGCCTGATAGCCGCGATCGGCGAAGAGACTCTTGCGGTGGAAGACGGCCCACGGATAGTAGTAGTACGGCGTGAGGTACTGCTTGCCGTCCGCTCCGGTGGACTGGGCCTTCAGCGCGGCCGAGAAGCCTTTGTAGTCCTGCCAGTTGTCGCTGACGTCGTGCAGCAGTCCTTTCTCGGCGAAGAATTGCATCCGGTTGCCGGCGAACCACATGAAGACATCGTCCGGCTTGCCCTGGAGATACCGGCTGATGTTCTCCTGAAAGGTGTTGTGGTCGACGGTGTTGACCTTCACCTTCCGACCGTCCGACTGCGCCTCGTACGCGGCGAAGGCGTCGGCGAACGCCTTCTTCGGAACCGGGTCGGAGGAATTCGACCCCAAGGTGATGGTCTTTCCGTCACCACCGGGTCCGCTCCCGCAGGCGGTGAGCAGCGCGGGCAGCGTCACGGCTCCGGCGCCAACAACCGCACCACGCAGCAGACTTCGCCGGGACATCCGATGTCCCGCGACACTGCCCGGCACACCTGACCTGTCGTCATCAGACTGCGTCATGCCCAACTCCTCCGGAGATGCAACCCAACACAACCGAACGTGCGATTGGATCTCACCCCCAAGTGGTGGTGTCGTCAAGGGTTTTGACGAGATGTCGGGCAACCGCCGTCACCCCTCTTCCAACAGACTTCAACACGCCCTAACGTAATCGCACGCTTTGGCGTGCACATGCTGTCATCCGATCATGCGCGAGTATGGAGGAACGTAACGATGCGTCATCTTCCAACCCGTACAACCCGAACCGGCCATCCTGGAGTCATCGGAGCGCTGATGGCCGGGCTGCTGTGCGCCGCGGGCGCCACCGTTCCCGCCGCCGCGGACTCGCCCACTCCCGCCCGCGCCGTGGCTCCGCAGTCCGGAAACGGCCTTGCACTCACCCCGCCGATGGGGTTCAACAATTGGAACTCGACGCACTGCCGGGCCGAGTTCGACGAGTCGATGGTCAAGGGCATCGCCGACATCTTTGTCGAGAAGGGCCTCAAGGACGCGGGCTATCAGTACGTCAATCTCGACGACTGCTGGGCGAAGCCGCAGCGCAATGCGGACGGCAAACTGGAGGCCGATCCGCAACGCTTCCCGAACGGGATCAAGGCCGTCGCGGACTATGTCCACTCCAAGGGTCTCAAAATCGGCATCTACACCAGCGCCGGCACCAAGACCTGTGACAGTGTGGGACTCCCGGGCGCACTGGGCCACGAGTACAGCGACGCACAGCAGTTCGCGGACTGGGGCATCGACTACCTGAAGTACGACAACTGCAACAACCAGGGCGTCGACGCGAAGAAGCGCTATACGACGATGCGGGACGCGCTGGCGGCGACCGGCCGCCCCATCGTCTACAGCATCTGCGAATGGGGCGAGAACAAGCCCTGGGAATGGGCCGGTGAGCTCGGCAACCTCTGGCGCACGACCGGCGACATCAACGACAGCTGGGGCAGCATGCTGTCGATCATGAAGCAGAACCTGCCCCTCGCCGCCGCTGCCGGGCCCGGACACTGGAACGACCCCGACATGCTGGAGGTCGGCAACGGCGGCATGACGGACACCGAGTACCGCACGCACTTCTCCATGTGGTCCATGATGGCGGCGCCGCTGCTCATCGGCTCCGATCTGCGCAGGGCGAGCCCGGAGACCTTCGAGATCCTCTCCAACCACGAGGTCATCGCCGTCGACCAGGATCCGCTCGGCAAGCAGGGCACCGTGCTCTCCTCCGCGGGCGGGCGCTGGGTGGTCACCAAGGAGATGCGGGACGGCAGCCGCGCCGTCGCCCTCTTCAACGAGACCGGCAGCGCACAGCGCATCGCGACGACGGCCGCCGAGGCGGGGCTGCCGAAGGCCGACGGGTACACGATGCGCGACCTGTGGGACCACAGCACGTACAACACGGCGGGCACCGTGGCGGCGACCGTCCCGGCGCACGGCACGGTGCTGCTGCGGGTCGCCGCCGACGGCAAGTGGGCCGCGCATCCGCCCGCGGTGGAACTCGGCCTGGAATCCAGCCCGTTGATCGAGGCCGGACGCACCGCCACGCTGACCACGACGGTCACCGGTCTGGGCCGCACCCCCGCCAAGAAGGTTGCGGCGCTGCTCACCGGTCCCTCGGGCTGGCGGGTGAAGGCGGTGTCGCCGACCGGTTCACCGGCCCTGCCGACCGGCCGCTCGCTGACCACCCGCTGGCAGGTGACGGCCCCCGCGGGCACCCCCACCGGTGCGTACGATCTGACGCTCGACGCCCAGTACCGCTCGCCGACCGGGACACGGGTACGGTCCACGGTCCCGATCCGGGCCCATGTGGTGGTCGCGCCACCGGCGGGCGGCGGCTACCTGGGCGACCTGTCGCCGCTCTCCGCGGCCAACGGCTGGGGCCCGGTCGAGAAGGACACCAGCAATGGTGAGAGCGGCGCGGGCGACGGGAATCCGCTGACGATCGGCGGCACGGTCTTCGCCAAGGGCCTCGGCGTGCACGCCGACAGCGCCGTCGAGTTCTACACCGGCGGGGCGTGCAACACGGTGACGGCGCAGGTGGGGGTCGACGACGAGAAGGGCACCAGGGGGACGGTCTCCTTCGAGGTCTGGGCCGACGGCACGAAGGCGGCGTCGACCGGCGTACTGACCAACGCGATGCCCGCCCAGCCGCTCACCGCGGATGTGAGCGGTGCGCAGGTGGTACGTCTGGTGGTCACCGACGGCGGGGACGGCGTCGATTCCGACCACGCGGACTGGGCGGACCTGCGGATCACCTGCTGACGGGTGACCGCGTGGCGGCGACGCCACGCGGCCGGCCGCCGGGCGGACTCCGGGGCATCGCCCCCGGAACCCGCCCGGCGCTCTCCGTGTCCCGCGCTCGACGGCATCGTCCGGTCCGCCCGGCCCCGGTCAGCCCTGGACGGCCGCCGCGCTGCCCGGACCCACCCGCGCCGCCGCGGCGGCGGCGCCCACCAGGCCCGCGTCGGTGCCCATCACCGCCGGGGCCACCTCGATCCGCCGGATGAAGGAGAGCGTGGCGTACCGGCGCAGAGCCCGGCGCAAGGGCTCGAAGAGGATCTCGCCCGCACCGGCCACTCCCCCGCCGATCACCGCGATGTCGATCTCGACGAGCGCGGCGGTGGCGGCGATCCCGGCGGCCAGCGCCTGAGCGGCACGCTCGAACGAGGCGAGGGCGATCGGGTCCCCCGCGCGCGCTGCGGCGGCCACGGCAGCCGCCGAGGCGTCGCCGTCCGGTCCGGGCCGCCAGCCGGCCTCCAGCGCCCGGCGGGCGATGTTCGGACCGCTGGCGATGCGCTCGACACAGCCGCGCGACCCGCACGGACACGGGTCGCCGTCCAGATCCACGCTCACATGACCGATGTGCCCGGCGTTGCCCGTGGGGCCGGGGTGGAGCTTGCCGCCGAGGACCAGCCCGCCGCCGACACCGGTCGACACGACCATGCAGAGCGCGTTGTCGTAGCCGCGGGCGGCGCCCAGCCAGTGCTCGGCGGCCGTCATCGCGACCCCGTCGCCGACCAGTTCGACGGGCAGTCCGCCGACCGCCTTGCCGACCCGTTCCACCAGCGGGAAGTCGCGCCAGCCGGGGACGTTGACCGGGCTGACCGTGCCGGCCGAGGCGTCGACCGGGCCCGCGCTGCCGATGCCGACCGCCGCCGCCCGCGCCCACAGCGGCGAGCCGGACAGCTCGGCGAGGACCTCCGTCACGGCGCCCATCACCGTCTCGGCGCTCTCGCGGGCGGGCGTCGGCCGCTGCGCCCGTACGAGAAGGGCGCCGCCGCCGTCCACCAACGCGGCGGCGATCTTGGTACCGCCGATGTCCAGCGCGGCGACGAGGTCGGTATGCATCGGTGTGGCTCCGTGAGTAGGGGGCGGGGACCTGCGGCTTCAGGAAACAGTCTGCCCAGTCTCCATTCAGCTGACAACGTTGTCCAGGGCCTATGCTCGACGGCACAGCCTCCGGTCGGCTCCGCGGCACCGCCCGCGGACCCGCCGGACCGCCCGCACCCGACGACAGGACAGCGCACCGTGGCCGAGACCGCCCGTCACTCCGAGACCCGTTACGGCAACCGGCCGACCATGAAGGATGTGGCGGCCCGCGCCGGAGTGGGCCTCAAGACGGTCTCCCGCGTGGTCAACAGCGAGCCGGGGGTCACGCCCGACACCGAGCGCCGGGTCCAGGAGGCCATCGAGGCGCTCGGCTTCCGGCGCAACGACAGCGCGCGTGTCCTGCGCAAGGGCCGCACCGCCTCGATCGGACTGGTCCTGGAGGACCTCGCCGACCCGTTCTACGGGCCGCTCAGCCGTGCGGTGGAGGAGGTTGCGCGGGCACACGGCGCCCTGCTCATCAACGGGTCGAGCGCCGAGGACCCGGAGCGCGAGCAGGAGCTCGTCCTCGCGCTGTGCGCGCGCCGGGTGGACGGGCTCATCGTGATTCCGGCCGGTGACGACCACCGCTATCTGGAGCCGGAGATCAAGGCGGGCGTCGCCACCGTCTTCGTGGACCGGCCGGCGGGCCGCATCGACGCCGACATGGTCCTCTCCGACAGCTTCGGCGGCGCCCGCGAGGGCGTCGCCCACCTGATCGCGCACGGCCACCGCCGGATCGGCTTCATCGGCGACCAGCCGCGCATCCACACCGCCACCGAGCGGCTGCGCGGTTACCACGCGGCGATGGCGGACGCGGGGACGGAGGTCGCGGACTCCTGGGTGTCCCTCGGTTCGACCGAACCCGACCGGGTGCGGGCCGCCACCGAACGGATGCTCGCCGGCCCCGAGCCCGTCACCGCGATCTTCACGGGCAACAACCGGGTGACGGTGACGGTGGTGCGTGTCCTCGCCGAGCAGGACCGCCGCATCGCCCTGGTCGGCTTCGACGACATCGAACTGGCCGACCTGCTCGGCATCACCGTCATCTCCCAGGACGCCGCGGCCGTCGGCCGCACCGCCGCCGAGCACCTCTTCCGCCGCCTGGACGGCGCCGACCACGCCCCGGCCCGGGTGGAACTCCCCACGACCCTCATCCCGCGAGGCTCGGGCGAGCTGCCGCCCGCCTGAGCCGCAGCGGCTCGCGCGTCGTCGTCGGCTACGGCGCGGTCACCGTGAGATCGGCCCGTCGCGGCGACGCGAACCCGTCCAGCTCCGCGCGCGTCAGCCCGGTCAGGCGGACGACCTCGGCGGTGTCCAGGGCACCGCAGTCGATGCCGCGCAGGAGGTAACCGCTGAGCGCCTTGGCGGTGGCGGGTTCGTCCATGACGTCGCCACCGGCCTTGGCCACGTACGCGGCGAGCCGTGCGGCGGCCTGTTCCAGGCCCTCGCGGTAGAAGGTGTACACGGCCGCGTACCGGGTCGGGAGATGGCCCGGGTGCATGTCCCAGCCCTGGTAGTAGGCGCGGGCCAGGGCGCGGCGGGTGAGGCCGTAGTGAAGCCGCCAGGCCTCGTGCACCTGAGGCGTGGGGCCGACCGGGAGGACGTTCGTGGAGCCGTCCGAGACCCGTACGCCGGTGCCCGCGGCGGCGACCTGCATGACGGCCTTGGCGTGGTCGGCGGCCGGGTGGTCGCTGGCCTGGTAGGCGGCGCTGACGCCGACGCAGGCGCTGTAGTCGAAGGTGCCGTAGTGCAGGCCGGTGGCACGGCCCCGCGCCGCGTCGATCATCCGGGCGACGGCGGCGGTGCCGTCGGCGGCGAGGATGGACTGGCTGGTCTCGATCTGGATCTCGAAGCCGAGCCGCCCGGCGGGCAGCCCGTGGGCCTGCTCGAACGCTTCGAGCAGCCGGACGAAGGCGGTGACCTGCTCGGGGTAGGTCACCTTGGGGAGCGTGAGGACCAGCCCGTCGGGCAGGCCGCCGGCCTGCATCAGACCGGTGAGGAAGATGTCCGTGGTGCGGATGCCGCGGTCGCGTACGGCGGCCTCCATGCACTTCATCCGGATGCCCATGTACGGGGCCGCCGTGCCGTTCCCGTACGCCTCCGAGACCAGCCGGGCGGCGCGGACGGCGGCCTCGTCCTCCTCGGCGTCGGGGCGGGGGCCGTAGCCGTCCTCGAAGTCGATGCGGAGATCCTCGACCGGCTCGCGCTCCAGCTTGGCGCGCACCCGGTCGTGGACGGGCACGGCGAGTTCGTCCGGGATGCCGAGGACGGCGGCGAACGAGGCCGCGTCGGGGGCATGCTCGTCGAGGGCCTCGATGGCCCGGTCGCCCCAGGAGCGGATGGTGTCCGCGGTGAACGTGTCGCCGGGGACGTAGACCGTGTGGACCGGCTGGCGCGTACCCGGGTCGCCCGGGTAGCGGCGCGCGAGCTCGGCGTCGACCGCGGTGAGGGAAGCGCTGATCTCCTCGCTGACCGCACCGGCGAGGCTCGTTGCCACCTTCTCCTGCTGACCCATCTCCGCACCCTCCACAGTCACGCTGTTTCCGCTTCCCGGAATCAACAATCCGTATAGTGAAGTTATAAGGCCGTCGGACCTGCGTCAATGGTGGTCGGAAAGGGTGCGGGGCCGTGTGGTGCGTGTGCACCGCACGGCCCCGGACCGTCGGACGTGTCCTGCGGTTCCGCCGCGGGTCAGCC
>NZ_JBHWIY010000023.1:0-18541 GCF_042731715.1 Streptomyces sp. NPDC059832
AAACGCTCGACTGGGAAACCCCAGCCGAGCGTCTCGCTAAGCTCCTGGCAACAGCCAGTTGATCACCTGTGTTGCCACGACCCTTGGAATTCGCCTCGGGAGTGCGGGGCCCTTTCGTACGTCCGGACCGTGGGTCCCCTACCGCAGCCGCGCCATGAGCGCGTGCTCGACGAGCGTGATCAGCGCACTCTTCGCGTCGGCGCGGTGTCGCGCGTCCGTGGTCAGAATCGGGGTGTCGGGGCCGATCTGGAGGGCTTCGCGTACTTCGTCGGGGGTGTAGGGCTGGTGTCCGTCGAAGCCGTTGAGGGCGATGACGAAGGGAAGGCCGCTGTTCTCGAAGTAGTCGACGGCGGGGAAGCAGTCGGCGAGGCGGCGGGTGTCGACGAGGACGACGGCGCCGATGGCGCCGCGGACCAGGTCGTCCCACATGAACCAGAAACGGTCCTGTCCGGGTGTACCGAAGAGGTACAGGATCAGGTCCTGGTCCAGGGTGATGCGACCGAAGTCCATCGCCACCGTCGTGGTGGTCTTGTCCCCGGTGTGCGTCAGGTCGTCGATGCCCGCGGACGCGGACGTCATCACGGCTTCGGTGCGCAGCGGATTGATCTCCGAGACGGCACCGACGAACGTGGTCTTACCCACGCCGAAGCCCCCTGCCACCACGATCTTCGCCGAGGTAGTGGAGCGGGCTGCTCCGCCGCTAGAGCTTGCGAAGTCCACTGAGCACCCTTTCGAGCAGTGTCACATCTGGCTGGCCGCCGGCGGACTCGTCGCCGCCGGGCTGATGGATAGCGACGAGTCCGGCCTCTGCCAGGTCGGCTACGAGGATCCGGGCAACGCCGAGCGGGATCGAGAGCAGTGCCGAAATCTCGGCGACCGACTTGATCTCGAAGCACAGCCGACAGATCCGCTGGTGCTCGGGCAACTGCCCTTGCAACCGGGACGGATCGGCCGTGGTACTGACCAACGCCTCAATGGCGAGTTGGTAGCGCGGTCGGGTCCGGCCGCCGGTCATGGCGTACGGACGAACCAGCGGATTGTGCGCGGAAGGCGCGGCAGGCTCGGGGGTCTGCCGCGGCTGTACCGGCTGAATACGGGGCGTCCGGGGCGGGTCGTAACGGTGCGGACGCTGCGGGGGCCACCCGGAACCCTGCTGGCTGCCCTGCGGCGGCTGTTGAGGCTGCTGCGGCTGCTGGTAGGGCCGGTAAGGCTGCTGGGCGCCCTGTCCGCTGGGTGTGGAGGGGAAGTTGAACCGGTTGTCCCCGTGCTCACCCGGTACCTGTCGGCCACCGTTGTACGGGTGTCCGCCCTGGGGTGTGTCCACGATTCCTCCTCCGACTACCGGTCCCGATCCCAGTGGGTCCGCGCCACCGCACCTTATGGCCCGGTGGCGTGAAACGCACTGTCTGTCTACTAGTTAAGAAGACTTCCCTGCAGTTCGGCACGGAGGTCCGGGGTGAGGACACTGCCCGCACGGTCGACGAGAAGGGCCATTTCGTACCCGACCAGACCGATATCGGCGTCCGGATGTGCGAGAACGGCAAGGGACGATCCGTCGGAAATGGACATGATGAAGAGGAATCCGCGCTCCATCTCCACAACTGTCTGATTCACCGCGCCGCCCTCGAAGATCCGCGAGGCGCCCGCGGTCAGCGAGGTCAGCCCGGAGGCGACGGCCGCCAGCTGGTCGGCACGGTCGCGGGGGAATCCCTCGGACATGGCCAGCAGGAGTCCGTCGGCGGAGACCACCACCGTGTGCGACACCCCGGGGGTGTTGTCCACGAAGTTGGTGATCAACCAGTTCAGATTCTGCGCCGCCTGGCTCATCGGGCTCACACTAACGCTCCTGGTTGTAGGTATTACTGTCGTCCGAACCCGCGCTGCGTCCCCGGAGTACGCCCCGCCGCAGGTTGCTCAACCTGCCGCGGATGTCCTCGGGGGCACGGGAAACCTGAGGGCCGCCCTGCAGAGTCTGCTCCGCCGTGCCCTCGACCAGATTGGCCTTGGGCACCCGCCGGGGGAGTCCGGACGGGGTGATCCCGCCCGCCTTCGGCTCCCGGAGCTTCTCGGCCCGCTCCCAGCGCTCGTCGTTGGCCGAGCGCCAGTCGTCGGAGCCGTTCCCGTCCTGCTGCGCGGGCGACGGCTGCTGCGGCAGATCCTCCTGCTGCTGCGGCTGCTGCTGCGCGACGGGCCGGTTGTTCCCACGACCGGTGGGCTGCCAGTGCTGCTGACCGCCCCGGCGCGGCAGACCGGCTTCGGTCAGCTCGTGGCCGGAGTTGGGCGTGGGCCCCGGACGGTCGAAGCCTACGCGCTCCTGCGGCTCGGCGGGGGCGCTCGGGACGGATTCCGCTTCCGCCGGTGCCGACGGCTCGTACGCAGCCTGGTGGGCGCTCTGATCCGGCCAGTCGTCCTGATGGGGCCGGGGAGCGAACTGCTCCTCGTACGACGGCTGCAGGGTCCCACCGGTCGCGTACGCGGCTTCCGCATAGCCACCGGGCAGACCCTGCTCGGGCTGCTGGGCGAAGTCCGGGTCGGCGCGGTAGGGGTCGTAGCCGCCCTCGTACGGCGCCTGCTGCGGCTCCTGGGCGTATCCGTTCCCGGCGTACTGGCCGTCGGCGTACGGATCCTGCGGGAACTGCGGGTGCTCGCCCGCCGTCTGCGCCCCCAGCGCCGCCCGGCGCTCCTCGCGCATCAGCGAACGGCCCACCGGGTCCAGCTGCGCCGTTTCCGCCGAGGGCTGCTCGTAGCGGGAGTCGTCGAAGCCGAGCTCCGCCGCCGTGCGCATGTGCGGCTGGGGCGGCTGCTGTTCGAAGCCCTGCTGCTCCGGAATGATCGAGGAGACGGTGAAGTCGTCCGCCGCGGTGGCCGGTTCGCCGCCGCCGCCGTGGGTGATCGCGTCCGGCAGCATGACCAGCGACGTGGTTCCGGCCTGCTCGCCCGAGGGGCGCAGCTGGACCCGGATGCCGTGCCGGTCGGAGAGCCGGCCGACCACGAACAGGCCCATCCGCTGCGACACCGCGGCGTCCACGGTCGGCGGGTTGGCCAGCTTGTGGTTGATGTCGGCGAAGTCCTCGGCGGTGAGGCCGATGCCCTTGTCGTGGATCTCGATCATCACGCGACTGTCGGGCAGCCGGGTCGCGGTGACCCGCACCTTGGTCTGCGGCGAGGAGAACGTGGTGGCGTTCTCCAGCAGCTCGGCCAGCAGATGCACGAGGTCGGTGACCGACTGGCCGTGGATCTCGGTCTCGGGCACCCCGGAGAGCTCGATGCGCTCGTACGACTCCACCTCGGAGGAGGCGGCGCGGAGCACGTCGACCAGCGGGACCGGCTGGTTCCAGCGGCGGCCGGGTTCCTCGCCGGCGAGGACCAGGAGGTTCTCGCCGTTGCGGCGCATACGGGTGGCCAGGTGGTCGAGCCGGAAGAGGTTCTCCAGCTGGTCCGGGTCGGCCTCGTTGTTCTCCAGGTCGGTGATGAGGGTCAGCTGGCCCTCGATCAGCGACTGGTTGCGGCGGGAGAGATTGGTGAAGATCGCGTTGACGTTGCCCCGCAGCATGGCCTGCTCGGCCGCCAGCCGGACCGCCTCGCGGTGCACCTGGTCGAAGGCGCGGGCGACCTCGCCGATCTCGTCGCGGCTGTGGATCGGGATCGGCTGGACACGGGTGTCGACCCGTTCCGGTTCGGCCCGGGAGAGCTGGTCGACCAGCATCGGCAGCCGCTGCTCGGCGATTCCGAAGGCGGCCGTGCGCAGCCGGCGCATCGAGCGGCTCATCTGCCGCGCCATGAGGCCGGCCAGGACGAACGCGGCCAGCAGGGCGACGATCACGACGGCGGCGTTGATGAAGGCGTCGTTGCGGGCGCTGGACGAGATGTCCGCGGCCTCCTTCACGGCCTTGTCGACGAGCTCGTTCTCGACCGTGGTGTAGCCGTCGAACTTGGCGGTGGCGGCGGCCATCCAGGTCTCGGGCGTGATGCCCTTCGCGGCCAGCTTCTCGGGCGACTTGCCCTGACTGATCTGCTGGGCCATGCCGTCGAACACCGAGCCGTCGATGCTGGGCGGGGCGACGAACGGGGCCCCCGCCGCGTCGGCCTTCTCCTTGGCCTTCTTCAGCTGCTCGGCGCCGTCGTCCGCCTTGGCGGCCAGGACCTGCTCCAGCCGGGCCGCGTCGGCCTCCGTACCACCGGAGGTGAACTCGCCGAGCGCGATCTGCTCCAGGTAGTTGTACGAGCCGAAAGCCTTGACCTGGGCATCGAACTTGGCGCGCTCCTGGCTCGGACGCACCAGCAGATGCATGCCGATCGAGCGCTGAAGCGATTCTGCAGCCTTGGCGAGCTCGATCGCGTAGACCGTACGGCCGTAGCTGGTGATGTTGCCGGTACCCAGCCCCAGCTCGTTGCTGAACTCCATCAGGGAGTGCTGGACCTTGACGTAGCCCTCCTCCGTCTTCACCGGGTCCATGGCCTCGGCGAAAGCGGCCTTGCGCAGCTCGGGAAGGGTGGGCTCCTCCAGCCGGAAGAGCTGGAGGCGCCGCTCCAGGCCCTGCTTCCGGGGCATGCCCTTCACGGCCTCGTTGAACTTGCCCGCGGCGTTGTCGGTGGCGGCCTGGACCTGACCGATGACGGCGGCGTCACGCTTGTTCGAGAGGAGGGGCTGGGCGGAGAGGTCTCGCTCGTCGAGGAGCGCCTGGCCGTACTCGGCGGCCGCGCGCACGATCAGCGCGGTCTTCTCGGCGTCCTGCGCCTCGCGCCAGGTGTCGATCGACCCCTTCACCTGGAATCCGCCCATGACCAGGCCGACCAGGACGGGGATCAGGAGAATCGCGTTCAGCCGGGTGGGCACCCGCCAGTTGCGCGGGGACAACCGGCCGCTGCCGCCGGACACCGTCGCATCGGGCGCATCGGCGGACGACGCCGCGGCGCGCGGCGGCGGGGTGAAGTTGCCCCGCTCCTGCTGCGCCGTGGAGCCTGCGTTGTTTCGCCTCACTCGACCAACAACCTCTCGGCGTCGGCACCTACGCTGTGCCGTGTTTTGTTCAGGGCCGTACTACTCGGGAGTTCGTCGAATTCCAGCACGGGGACCGGCCGCGATCCAAACAGTCGGAACCTGTCATTCCGAGTGGCCCAGGCCTCAGATAAAACGGGCATAAAGAACGAGCCCCGTCAAAAGGCGGGGCTCAGGTGAGCGCAGTGGCACCAAGCGGATGCGTCGGGTGTCGAACGCTGGGCAATTCTCTGTCGAAACGTTATGAATACGGGGGTGGATCGTGTCAAAGGACACAGTCCACCCCCGCCCGACTACGGTAACTACCGTATGGCAATACCGACTTGTGCTTACTTGAGCCGTGCCATGAGCGCGTGCTCCACGAGCGTGATCAGACCGCTCTTGGCGTCGGCGCGGTGTCGCGCGTCCGTCGTGATGATCGGGGTGTCGGGGCCGATCTGGAGGGCTTCGCGTACTTCGTCGGGGGTGTAGGGCTGGTGTCCGTCGAAGCCGTTGAGGGCGATGACGAAGGGGAGCCCGCTGTTCTCGAAGTAGTCGACGGCGGGGAAGCAGTCGGCGAGGCGGCGGGTGTCGACGAGGACGACGGCGCCGATGGCGCCGCGGACCAGGTCGTCCCACATGAACCAGAAACGGTCCTGACCGGGCGTACCGAAGAGGTACAGGATCAGGTCCTGGTCCAGGGTGATGCGACCGAAGTCCATGGCGACGGTCGTCGTCGTCTTGCCCCCGGTGTGCGTCAGGTCGTCGATGCCCGCGGACGCGGACGTCATCACGGCTTCCGTACGCAACGGGTTGATCTCCGAGACGGCACCGACGAACGTGGTCTTGCCCACGCCGAAGCCCCCGGCCACCACGATCTTCGCCGAGGTGGTGGCGCGGGCAGCACCGCCACTAGAGCTTGCGAAGTCCACTGAGCACCCTTTCGAGCAGTGTCACATCCGGCGCGCCGCCGGCCTCTCCATTGCCCGGCTGGTGGATGGCCACCATGCCGGCTTCCGCCAGGTCCGCGACGAGAATCCGGGCCACACCGAGCGGCATCGACAGCAGCGCCGAGACCTCGGCCACCGACTTGACCTCACGGCAGAGGTGGCAGATCCGCTGGTGCTCGGGCAGCAGCGTCCCCAGATGCGCGGGGTCGGCCGTGGTGGAAACCAGTGCCTCTATGGCGAGCTGATAGCGCGGCCGGGTCCGGCCACCGGTCATGGCGTACGGGCGGACCAGTGGCTGGTCGCCTTCACCGTCGTACGACGCGTGGTGCAGTGCGCCGTACGGATCGGGTGAGGCGGGTGGCGGGGTCATGAATCCTCCGGGCGTGACAGCAGTGCGTCGGCTTGCCGTCTGAAGGGGCCGGTGGGGGGCTCTAAGCGGCCGGACGGGCGAGGGTTGAGGGCGTTACCTGGGGCAATCGAGTCTGTCATCGATCCATGGCCGCCTAATGGAGCAGGCTGCCCTGGAGCTCGGCACGGAGGTCGGGGGTGAGGACGGTGCCGGCACGGTCGACCAGCAGAGCCATCTCGTACCCCACCAGACCGATGTCGGCGTCCGGGTGGGCGAGGACGGCCAGCGAGGAGCCGTCCGAGATGGACATCAGGAAGAGGAACCCGCGTTCCATCTCCACCACGGTCTGGCTGACGGCGCCGCCCTCGAAGATCCGGGAGGCGCCCGCGGTCAGCGAGGTCAGCCCGGAGGCGACGGCCGCCAGCTGGTCGGCACGGTCGCGGGGGAATCCTTCGGACATGGCCAGCAGGAGTCCGTCGGCGGAGACCACCACCGTGTGCGACACCCCGGGGGTGTTGTCCACGAAGTTGGTGATCAACCAGTTCAGATTCTGCGCGGCCTGACTCATCGGGCTCAACTAACGCTCCTGCTGGTGAGTGGGGCCGAGTGGGAAACTGCCGGTCGACTGGCCGTTGTTGGCCTGCCGCCCTTGCTGGATGCCCCGGCGGAGATTGGTCAACCGCCCGCGTACATCATCGGGGGCACGTGACACCTGCGGACCGGACTGATGGTTCTGCTGCTGAGCGGTGCCCGGCACCAGGTTGGCACGAGGCACACGGCGCGGCAGTCCGGAGGTGGTGACTCCGCCCGCCGCGGGCTTCTTGACCCGCTCCGCCTGCCGTACGAGTTCGTCGTTCGGCGAGGGGCGCCAGGAACTTGTGGGGCCGCCCGGGTCGCCTCCGCCGCGGCGCGGCGCCGCGGGAGCGGGAGGCTCCGGGGCCGACTGCTGGGGGAGGGGCTCGGCGGGCGCCTGCGGCTCGGCGGGCGGCTGCTGGGCGCCCTGCTGCGGGCCGTGGAACCAGTTCGTCTCCAGGGTGTCGTACAGCGGCGTACGACCGTCCCCGGGACCGGCCGCCGGAGGCAGCGCCTCGGGCTGCGGCTGCGGCGGCAGGACCGGACGGTACTGCCCGTCACCGGTGGGCGCGGCGGGCGTACGCGGAGCACCGAAGTCCTCCTCGTCCCGGCCGCGCTGACGCGGGGCCGGCAGACCCTGGTCCTGTGCCCGGACGGGCTGCGGCTGCCCGAAGTCGGGACGGGCGAACTGCGCGGTGCCCGCCGGGTCCTGGGCGGAGAAGTCCTGCGGGGCGTGGGCCTGCGGGGCCGGGGCGGAGAAGTCCGGGCGGGCGAACTCGGCGGTGGAGCCGGCACCCTGCCGGTCGTCCATGGGCGCCCGAGGGGTGAGCGGCGGGTTCATCGGCCGCTGGAACTGACCGGTGGACTCGGGCTCCTCGTGACCGCGCGGGGCGTCCAGCGGAGTACGCCGCGGCGCGGACGGCTCCTCGGTGCCCCAGCTGGTGGTCTGCGGACGCTGCGGCTGGGGGTTGCCACCGGGCAGCTCCGCACGCGGGCCGCCCACCGGGGGCAGCTGACGGTCGGGGCCACCCTGGCCGCCGGGCTGCTGGAAGCCGCCCTGGCCGGCCGGGTTCTGCCGGGCCTGCTGCGGCTGCGAAGGCTGCCACGGGGCGGGGCCGTTCGGCCGGCCGCCCTGCGGGCCGTTCTGGTCCTGGCCCTGGCGGTTCTGGTCCTGGCGGTGCTGGTCCTGGCGGTTCTGGCCGAACAGGTCGGGCCGGCCCGAGTCCGTACGACCCGCTCCGTCGCCCTGGCCGCGGGCACCGAGGCGGGCGCCGTTGCCGAAGGCGCCGGCGAGGCCGCCGCCCTGACGCTGCGGCTCCGGGCGGGAGACGTCCTGCGGTCCGGTGTTGGACAGCCCGGCGGACTGGAATCCGGCGTTCTGCTGGCCCTGCTGGCCCTGCTGGCCCTGCGGGTTCTGCTGGTGGCGGGGGCCGCCGTCGCGCGAGGGCAGTGCGGCACGCGGCGCGGAGCCGGCACCGACCTGGCCGCGCGAGGCGCCCGGACCCGAGGCGAGACGGCCGGCCGGGCCCGACGGGGCGCCGCCGAGGCCGGGACGGGGGCCGTTGCCCGCGCCCGTCGCGCCGCCACCGGCGAGCAGGCCGCCGGGGGCGCCGGACTGCTGCCCGGGTGCCTGCTTGGGAACCGGCTGCTTGCCGCCGTGCGCGACATCGACGGGCAGCATGACCAGCGCGGTCGTGCCACCGGAGTCGGAGGGCCGCAGCTGGATCCGGATGCCGTGGCGCAGGGACAGCCGGCCGACCACGAACAGACCCATGCGGCGGGAGACCGAGACGTCCACGGTGGGCGGCGAGGCGAGCCGCTCGTTGATCGCGGCGAGGTCCTCGGGGGAGAGGCCGATGCCGGTGTCGTGGATCTCGACCAGCACCCGCCCGTCGGGCAGCGCGTGACCGGTGACCCGGACCTTCGTCTGCGGCGAGGAGAACGACGTGGCGTTCTCCAGCAGCTCGGCGAGCAGGTGCACGAGGTCGTTGACCACGCGGCCCGCGACCTCGGTGGCGGGCACCGCGGCCAGTTCGATGCGCTCGTACTGCTCCACCTCGGAGGCGGCGGCACGGAGCACGTCGACCAGCGGGACGGGCCGGGTCCACCGGCGGCCCGGCTCCTCGCCCGCGAGGACGAGGAGGTTCTCGCCGTTACGGCGCATGCGGGTCGCGAGGTGGTCGAGCTTGAAGAGCGAGGAGAGCTGGTCCGGGTCGGCCTCGCGCGACTCCAGTTCGGAGATGAGCGAGAGCTGACGCTGGATGAGGCCCTGGCTGCGGCGCGAGAGGTTGGTGAACATCGCGTTGACGTTGCCCCGGAGGAGGGCCTGCTCGGCGGCGAGGCGGACGGCCTCGCGGTGCACGTCGTCGAAGGCCGCGGCCACCTTGCCGATCTCGTCCCGGGAGTGCACACCGACCGACTCGACCGAGGTGTCCACGTCCTGCGGGTCGGCCTCGGAGAGCTGCTTGACGAGCTCGGGCAGCCGGTCCTGGGCCACGCGGGTGGCCGTGTCCTGCAGCCGTCGCAGCGAACGGATCATGGACCGGGCGACGACGAAGGCACCGACCAGCGAGACGCCGAGCACCAGCAGGATGAGCGCACCACTGATGATGGCTTCGCGCTTCGACTCGTCGCGGAGCTCGCGGGCCTTGCCCTCCATGTCGCTGAGGAGGGTCTCCTCGATGGTCTTCATCGCCTGGATCTTGGTGGAGCTCTGGTCGTACCAGTCCAGGTAGGAACGCCGCGCGGTGCCGGTCATGCCCGAGGGACTGTCCAGCACCTTCTTCGCGTAGGTGTTGGCGGCCTTGATCTCCGGGTTGCCCTCGTCCAGCGTGGCGGTCAGCTCGTCGGCGTTGTTGCCGGTCGCCTGGTACACGGCCTTGAAGGAGCGGAGCGCCGAGCCCTCCTTGCGCAGCGCGGCGCGGCCGAACTGCTTGTCGTTCTCGTCGAGGTGCGGCTGCTTGTCGTTGCCGCCGGGCAGGGCCGCGGCGATGATCGCGCGCTGGACCGAGGCGTACTCCTTGGCGGAGGAGAAGGCCGCCAGCGCCCGGGTCCGCTTGACCATCTCCGAGTTGCTGGTCGCCTGCGCCATGTCCTGCGAGAGACTCAGCAGCGAGGTGATGAGCTGGCTGTACTGGTCGACGGTCTGGAGACTCGGGGTGTTCTTGCTGTACGCCGTCTTGCGGATGTCCCGGATCTCGGCCAGCTGGCTCGCGATCTGGGTGACGCTCGAGTAGATGCCTTCGAGGGCCTCGTCGCCGGAGGGGTCGCCGATCGAGGTCGTCGCGTCGAGGAAGGCCGTCTTCGCCCGGTCGGTCTTCTTGCGGGGCTCGGTGACCTTGAAGTCGTCGGGCTTCACCCCGTTGGCCAGGGGACCGGCCGAACGGTCGCGCTCCTCCTGGAGCGCCTGGGCGAGCGACGTCGCCTGCTTGGTCATCCTGGTCAGCAGCTGCATGTGGTCCAGCTGCTGGATGTCGTTCATGGAGTCGTTGATCCGCAGTCCGCCCAGCGTGGTCGCGGCGACCACGGGAAGGGCGAGCAGGGAGACCAGACGCGTGCTGATGCGCCAGTTGCGAAGAGCGACTCGCGAGCCGGTGCTGACGGGGCTCCGGGACTTGAGCGACGAGATCGGATCGGTGTCACCGTTCGCCGTGGCACCGGGTCGCTGAGCACGGTCGCCGTTGTCACCGGCCGCGGCAGGCCCGGGGTTCTGGGCGTGCTGGGTCGAGGGACCGCGGTCGGTCCCGCCGTGCGGCTCCTGCTCCGCCGCAGCGCTGCCATCCCTCTTGAAACGTCCCTGCACTAGCGTCGCAACCTCTGGACCAGGCGTTCCTCCGCGCGAAGCGGTGGAACGGTGTCGGCGTCGTGGGGCGTTGTACCCGCCCCATGGTGGTCGTGAGTGACCGGCGTCCTTCCCCTTTCCGCCGCCACTCGGCGCTCCGTTGCGCCCCCTGCGCGCCGGCTTGAAACCCGCGGCGGTGCGTGGAATTCCAGCACAGTGCCGGATCTCCAACAAGGGCCCCGTGCCGGGCTGTGACCTGGGTGACGCGTTGTGATGATTGAGTAACAAGCAGTGGAGCGTGATCATGGATAAAGCGGACGATTACGGTTGAATCGGCGAAGGGTAAAGGGTGTCCCAGTCGCCATGGTCAGGAGTGGAATGGCTGATTCAGTGCCGTAATGTCCGTTTCTGTCGATGTGATCGAGCGCCTGAAATGAGGGAATTGTCGGCGCGGTCGTGAGCAAACTCACATGATGATCGCCGTCTCTTCCGGGCTCCCGCAGGGAATTGGATGTTTAGCCTGACGCTTTACAGGGATGGCAAATCCGACAACCGGCGCCCCTCCGGGCGGCGCCCGTACCGACAGGGTCCGAACGGCAGATGAAGACGACGATGATGTTCCGCAACATTGCCAACCCCCGGCGCACCACGCTGGCGCACCTCAAGGACGCCGAAGATCTGCGGACGCCGGAGCAGCCGGAGCACGCCGTGGACCTGCCCACCCAGACGGCCAACCCCCGGCGCACCATCCTCATGGTGGCCCCGGTCACCGCCGCCGTCGCGGAGTGACGCGGGCGCCGTCCCCTCACCCGCGCCGATGCCCCGTCCGGCGGGGCCGCCCCGTCACGCCGCCCGGCAATTGGGGCAATCCCCGCCGGGCAACGCGTTAGCCTGGAGCGTCAGTCTTCAGCCAGCAAGTGAGGGGCGACAGCATCCCGTGCGCATCGCCAGGTTCTCCATCGACGGCAATGTCGCCTTCGGCGCCGTCGAGGGCGAGGGGCCCGATGGTCTCGTCCTCGACATCATCAAGGGCATTCCGTACGCCGAGTTCGAGCTCTCCGGCACCAAGGTCCCGCTGAGCAAGGTCCGCCTCCTGCCGCCCGTGCTCCCCAACAAGGTCGTGGCCATCGGCCGCAACTACGCGGAGCACGCCGCGGAACTCGGCAACGAGGTACCGGACGTCCCCGTCGCCTTCTTCAAGCCCACCACCTCGGTGATCGGCTCCGGCGACGCGATCGAGTACCCCTCCTTCTCGAACGAACTCCACCACGAGGCCGAACTGGCCGTGGTCATCGGCCGCATGTGCCGGGAAGTGCCGCGCGAGCGCGTGAAGGACGTCATCTTCGGCTACACCTGCGCCAATGACGTCACCGCCCGCGACGCCCAGAAGCGCGAGAAGCAGTGGGCGCGGGCCAAGGGCTTCGACACCTCCTGCCCGCTCGGCCCCTGGGTGGAGACCGACCTCGACCCCCACGACCTGACCATCCAGGCCACGGTCAACGGCGAGCAACGCCAACTGGGCCGTACGAGCGACATGATCCGCTCGATCGAGGATCTGGTCGTCCACATCACGGAAGCCATGACGCTGCTCCCGGGCGATGTGATCCTCACCGGCACTCCCGCAGGGGTCGGACCCCTCCATGTCGGCGACGAGGTCGCCGTCACCATCGAAGGCATCGGCACTCTCACCAACAAGGTGATCAAGCGTGGTTAACGCACCAGTCCGTGTACGTTTCTGTCCCTCCCCGACCGGCAACCCCCACGTGGGCCTGGTCCGCACCGCCCTGTTCAACTGGGCCTTCGCCCGGCACCACGGCGGCACGCTGGTCTTCCGCATCGAGGACACCGACGCCGCCCGCGACTCCGAGGACTCCTACAACCAGCTCCTGGACTCGATGCGCTGGCTCGGCTTCGACTGGGACGAGGGCCCCGAGGTCGGCGGCCCGCACGCCCCGTACCGCCAGTCGCAGCGCATGGACATCTACAAGGACGTCGCCGACCGGCTCCTCGCAGGCGGTTACGCGTACCACTGCTACTGCACCACCGAGGAGCTCGACGCCCGCCGCGACGCCGCCCGCGCCGCCGGCAAGCCGTCCGGCTACGACGGCCACTGCCGCGAGCTGAGCGCCGAGCAGATCGCCGCGTACGAGGCCGAGGGCCGGACGTCCATCGTCCGCTTCCGGATGCCCGACGAGGCGCTCACCTTCAACGACCTGGTCCGCGGCGAACTGACCTTCCAGCCGGAGAACGTGCCGGACTACGGCATCGTCCGCGCCAACGGAGCCCCGCTCTACACACTGGTCAACCCGGTCGACGACGCGCTGATGGAGATCACCCACGTCCTGCGCGGCGAGGACCTGCTCTCCTCCACCCCGCGCCAGCTCGCCCTCTACAAGGCGCTCATCGAGCTGGGCATCGCCAAGGACACCCCCGCCTTCGGTCACCTGCCGTACGTCATGGGCGAGGGCAACAAGAAGCTCTCCAAGCGCGACCCGCAGGCGTCCCTGAACCTCTACCGCGAGCGCGGCTTCCTGCCCGAGGGGCTGCTCAACTACCTCTCCCTGCTGGGCTGGTCGATCGCCGAGGACCGCGACATCTTCTCCGTCGAGGAGATGGTGGCCGCGTTCGACATCGAGGACGTCAACGCCAACCCGGCGCGCTTCGACCTGAAGAAGTGCGAGCACATCAACGCCGAGCACATCCGCAGGATGGACGTGAAGGCGTTCACCGAGGCCTGCGGCCCCTGGCTGAAGGCCCCGTTCGCCCCGTGGGCCCCGGAGGCCTTCGACGCGGAGCAGTTCGCGGAGATCGCCCCGCACGCCCAGACCCGCGTCACGGTCCTCTCGGACATCACGGTCAACGTCGACTTCCTCTTCCTCGACGAGCCGGCGACGGACGAGGCGTCCTGGACCAAGGCGATGAAGGAGGGCTCCGACGCCCTGCTCGTCACGGCCCGCGCCAAGCTGGCCGACGCCGAGTGGAACGCGGACGCCCTGAAGAACGCCATCCTCACCGCGGGCGAGGAGCACGGCCTGAAGCTCGGCAAGGCCCAGGCCCCGGTCCGCGTAGCGGTCACCGGCCGCACGATCGGCCTGCCGCTCTTCGAGTCCCTGGAGATCCTGGGCCGCGAGAAGACCCTGGCCCGCGTGGACGCGGCCCTGGCGAAGCTGGCCGCGTAACGCCGGTATGTACACCGGAGGCCGGAGTTCCCTCGGGGGAGCCCCGGCCTCCGGCCGTTCACGGCGCCTGCGGCGCCCCGCGCGGGCCGACCTGCTGCCCGGGGATGACAGCCCTGGCTCCCACACGCTTCCCGTCGCCGAACATCAGGCTGGAGGACTGTGCGGTGCGCCGGTCCGAGACGATGATGCCGCCGCGCCACTTCCCGTTCGGATCCTGGTAGCGGAACTGGAGCTTCTTCAGACGCTCTCCGAACTCCTCCCGGAGCGGCGCGTAGGCGTCGTCGCAGTGCACGTTCCACGTGAGGTCGTTGAGATAGGCGTGGCAGGCGATCGGGAACAGCAAGGACGACACCACCAGGTCCGCGACCTGCAACAGGGTGTGCGTGTCGCTGTGACCGAAGACGGGGGACTCGATGATCCCCCGGAGACCGTCCCCGCCCGTGCGGTATTTGCGGGTGGTCACGCAGTGCACGTTGGGCGCGTTCTTCACCTTGGTGCGGCTGTCGAGGACCATCATCCCGCGTGAATGTTCGTGTGCCAGCTGCGCCTGGAACGTCTCGGTCAACGAACCCACGGAGGTCGGGTAGACACCGGATTCGTTGAATGCGAGCCCTTCCTCCTTGATCCAGACGCGGGCGAGGAGCCGTGCGTCGTGGCGTTCCAGTATGTCGAGCAGGGACGACACGAGTTCCATCGCGGCCCGGCGCCAGTTGTGGTTGCCGGCCCGCAGGTTCTTGCGGACGTCGGCCCCCTTGATCTCGTGCTGGATCAGCTCGGACAGATGCATGACGTGCTGCAACTGGGGCCGGTAGTGCTTCTTGACGTTGAGGAAGTCCCAGGTCAGCTCATTGACTTGGGAGCGGGGAACGGTGAATCCGCCGATGACGAGTACGGGCGGCGCATCCGGCTTGGCCGGATCGAGCGTCTGCCCGTTACCGGCCTCGTCGATGTAGCAGAGATGCACCGAACCTCCCCTGAAACACGTCTGTGGCCGCCCCCGAAGGGACGGCCACAGGGTCTGCGCAGCCATATGCGCGATGTTTTGTTTGCTGAATCCGATGCTGCCAGGCGCCGGAGCCCAGGGTCAAGCGCGACGTCGCTCTGAGTTGACCGGGTTCAACCCTCTGGAGTGAGAGGGCCAGTCGCCGAGCCGGGCCACACCAGGCAGCCGACGCTTCCGGGGCGCATGGAGATCATGCGGGCAGCACGGTCAGGAGTGCGCAGCGACATCCGGAACCCGCCGTCCACGGCGGTGACCTGGGCGCTCCCGTCGTCGTGCGCGAGTCCCCACGCGGCGACTCGGGCGTCGTGCTCGCCGTCGGAGGTACGGAACTGCTCGACCACGGCGAAGAGGCGGGGCGCGGTGGCTTCCACGAGGGCGCGGATCTCGTCGGCGAAGCCGTCGGGAGGGGCGGGGAGGGAAGGGCGCGGGGATACGGTGGCCATGCGGGATCTCCTGTCACTGGTGAGGAGTTGGGAGGCCGACAGGGCAACCGTAGAGCGCGTGTTGGTATGCATTCCATCCATCCGTTGATTTGCAGCCCAAAGCCCCTCGTGTGGGTGACGTGGGCGGCCCTGCACACAAAGGAGCGAGGGCTGTGGCTCGTGCCAAACTTCCGCCGTCCATGAGGCAACGCCGCCTGGGGGCGGAGCTGCGCAGGATGAGGGAGCACGCAGACTTGTCCGCGACTCGGGCAGGCGAGCTCTTTGGCGCGACGCAGTCTCGTATCAGCAACATCGAGGCCGGTAGCTATGCGGTGAGCGCTGAGCGGGTCAGGGCGCTGGCCAGGCTGTATGAGTGCGCCGACGGGGAGTTGATCGAAGCTCTCACGGAGATGACAGGCGGCCGGACGCGCGGGTGGTGGGAGGAGTACCGCGAGATCCTTCCGGCCGACGCCTTGGATCTCGCGGAGCTGGAGCACCATGCGCAGACGATGCGCATCGCATCAGTCATCCACATCCCCGGCCTCCTGCAGACAAGGGACCACGCGCGCGTGGTCATCGGAGACGTCGTGCCCGCCTTGGCTCCCTACGAGGTGGAACACCGGGTCTCCCACAGGCTCAAGCGCCAGGCGGTCCTGCACGGGAGTGAGCCGACTCCGGTGACTGCGATCGTCCACGAGGCCGCGCTGAGGATGGGGTTCGGCGGTGCGAGCGTTGCAAGAGATCAGCTGCAGTACATGATCGATTGCAGCGAAGAGGCACACCTGACACTCTCGGTGATCCCCTTCGGGATCGGAACCTTTCCCGGCGCCGGCCACGGCATCGTCCAGTTCGGTGGCCCGCTTCCGCAGCTGGACACCGTTCAACTGGATACGGACCATGGCTCCGTGTTCGTCGACGGTGAGGCGCAGGTCGCCAAGTATCGGACGGTGCTGGACCGCATGGAGGCGTGCGCGCTCGGGCCGTCGAAGTCGCGGGATCTCATCCTGCACGTCATGCGCTCACTCTGAGAGAAAGTGGAATCCCGTGGCTCCCCTGGTCTGGCAGAAGTCATCGTTCAGCGGCGAGGCTGCGAACTGCGTAAATGTGGCCGCTGCGCCAGACGGCACGCTCCGGTTGCGTGAGAGCGACGACCCGGACGTGATACTCGTCGCAACCCGGGCCGGCCTGTCCGCTCTGGTCGCATCGATCAAGGAGCACGAGAGCCTTGGGACGCAACCCTGAGTGAGGCTGCGACTCCGCCGCTGGGTGAACTGAAGAGCGAGGTGGGACGCGTTCTGGTCGGGTGGCATCTCCAATCCGCTGGAGGTGATGGAGCAGATCACGTACCTGCTCTTCATCAAGCGCCTGGACGAGCTTCAGACGGTCAAGGACCGCAGGGCGAACGCCACGGGCACGCCTGACCCCGACCCGTTCTTCGACGCGGACCAGCAGGATCTGCGCTGGCAGAACTTCAAGGTCCGCGACCCCGAGATCATGTACGGGCTGGTTGCCGAAGGTGTCTTCCCGTACCTGCGTCGCATGGGCGGCGACGACTCGACGTACTCGCATCACATGAAAGATGCCCGCTTCACCATCCCGAACGCGAACCTCCTCGCGAAGGTCGTCGTCCTCCTCGACGACCTCGGCATGGACAAGAGCGACACCAAGGGCGACATCCACGAGTACCTGCTCGCGAAGATCGCCTCGGCCGGCCAGAACGGCCAGTTCCGCACGCCCCGGCACATCATTGACTTGATGGTCGAGATGACCCAGCCCGGCCCGGGGGACGAGGTCTGCGACCCGGCCTGTGGCACGGCGGGCTTCCTGGTGCAGACGTCGTCGTACGTGAAGCGCACCCACAAGGAAGCTCTGCTTGGCGCGGAACAGCGCAAGCACTTCAACGAGTCGATGTTCCACGGCTTCGATTTCGACTCCACGATGCTCCGCATCGGCTCCATGAACATGCTGGCAGATCGCCGAAGACGACCTGGCCGGCCTGGAAGAGATCTTCCTCGCCGAAGCAGTGGCCTCGCCCGAGGATCTGGACCAGGTGCGGGCCATGGGTGGTCTGGGGCTGTTCGTCCGTGCCCTGTGCGGACTGGACCGGCAGGCGGCTCAGCAGGCCTTCGAGGGCTTCATCGTGGGAAAACAGCTGAGTGCCGCGCAGTTGGACTTCATCACGCTGATCATCGACGTGGTCGCCAAGCGCGGTGTGCTCGACGTCGGAGACCTGTACGAAGTCGGCAGCCCGTTCCATGACCGGCGCCCGGCGGTCCGGATGATCTGTTCTCCCCGGAGGAGATCGACGGCCTGAAGATCGTCTTCATTGGTCTGCTGACCACCGCAAAGCCCACCACGCTCGCCGCGTAGCCTCATACGCTGGACCCCATGACGATCCGCGCGGTCCTCTGGGACATCGACGACACGATCTTCGACTACACCGGCGCCGACCGCGTCGGCATGCGCAAGCATCTCGAACAGGAGGGCCTGCCCGACGGATACGACTCCGTCGAGCAGGCCCTCGCCGCATGGCGGACGATCACCGATGCGCACTGGGCGCGGTTCGCCGCCGGGGAGACGGACTTTCTGGGGCAGCGCCGGGACCGGGTCAGGGAGTTCGTCTCGCGGGCGCTGGAGGACGAGGAGGCCGACCTCTGGTTTGCTCGGCACGCGGCGCACTACGAGGCCGCCTGGTCGCTCTTCCCGGACGTGTTGCCGGTCCTCGATCTGCTGGCCGACCGGTTCCGGCACGCGGTGCTGTCGAACTCCAGCATCCACAACCAGGACCGCAAGCTGCGCACGCTCGGTGTGCGGGACCGTTTCGAGGCCGTGGTGTGCGCCGTGGAGCTGGGTGTCTCCAAGCCCGAGGCCGGCGCCTTCCACGCCGCCTGCGAGGCGCTGGCGCTGGAACCGGGGGAGGTCGCGTACGTGGGGGACGAGCCGGACATCGACGCCGGTGGGGCGGTCGCCGCCGGGCTGATGGGGATCTGGCTGGACCGGGGCGGGCGTGGTGGACGGCCCGAGCTCGTCCGCATCGGCGGGCTCGATCAGCTGCCCGGACTGCTGGGGCCCGCTCGACCCTGATCCGCCGGACAGGCCCGGCTGGCAATACCCGTTTTGGAGCGCCGGACACCTTCGGGTAATGTTCTTCCTGCGCCGCCCGAGCGGAACGAAAGATCCGAACGGGAAGCGCAAGCCGAACAAAACCCCTCACAGGGGTTGAGTTTTGGTGGGCTATGGTGTAATTGGCAACACTACGGTTTCTGGTACCGTCATTCTAGGTTCGAGTCCTGGTAGCCCAGCGCA
>NZ_JBHWIY010000023.1:18638-110029 GCF_042731715.1 Streptomyces sp. NPDC059832
GCAGAAATGCAAGTAGTAACAAGCCCCCGTTGTGTAGCGGCCTAGCACGCTGCCCTCTCACGGCAGTAGCGCCGGTTCGAATCCGGTCGGGGGTACAGATCCTTCCCGCGAGATCATCTGGGTCGCACCCACGCTCTCGATGCAGGATCGCTAGGGCCCCCGTTGTGTAGCGGCCTAGCACGCTGCCCTCTCACGGCAGTAGCGCCGGTTCGAATCCGGTCGGGGGTACTTGTAACACCATGGGCTATGGTGTAATTGGCAACACTACGGTTTCTGGTACCGTCATTCTAGGTTCGAGTCCTGGTAGCCCAGCGCAGAAATGCAAGTAGTAACAAGCCCCCGTTGTGTAGCGGCCTAGCACGCTGCCCTCTCACGGCAGTAGCGCCGGTTCGAATCCGGTCGGGGGTACAACAGCAGGACAGACAAAGGCCCTTCACCTCGGTGAAGGGCCTTTGTCTGTTGGCCCGTTGGCGCGTTGGCTCGCGGGCCCGTTCAGAGACCATAGCGCCGGGCCGACTCCTCCTCCTGGGCCATCCGGCGCAGGGCCATCAGCAACGGCTCGTAGAGCACCGCCGACGCGACCGCCATCTCCACCTGCTCCGACTCCGTGGGGTACGTCTCCATCATGTCCAGGTCCTGGACGGCGACTTGATGCATCAGGTGGGCCTGCTCGGCCAGGTAGTCGGCGTCACAGGGGTAGCCGAGGCGGATCAGGGTGGCCACCGACGACACCAGCGAGCGATGCGCGGGGGAGAGGGAACCGATCTCCTGCGACGTCGCCCAGCCGATCCGGTCCAGGAGCCGTTCGACGGCCTCGCGGGCGGTCGCGGTCTCCGGAGCCTCCTCGTCCGGCTCCGGGCCGTGCGGGAGCGACCACAGTGCCGCGCCGAGCCGGATCGTCCGGCCCAGGGACTCGTCGTCGATGTGGGAGAGGACCTCGCGCGCCGTGGCCACGGGGAGGCGGCCCACCTGGATCAGGGCCCGTACCAGGCGGAGCCGGCGTACATGGCTCTCGTCGTACTCGGCCTGTGTCGCGGTGATCCGCCGGCCGGGATGCAGCAGCCCCTCGCGCAGGTAGTACTTGATCGTCGCGGTCTTGACCCCGCTCGACTCGCTCAGTTCCGAGAGTCGCATGTTCCGTGCCTTCCCTTGCGCCACCTCTTGGGCAGTGCCACTATCCAATCATTGGATAGCGACACTCTCCAACCGGGAAGGGGCAGGCATGTTCGCGAAACTGATTCCGGGACGGACCACCGCCGCGGCCGAGGGGGAGGTGGTCGTGCTGCTCATCGGGATGCGCATCAACCACTTCCGGGGTGTGCACCACTGGCTGCCGGTCCTCACCGCGATGCTGCGCATGCTGCGGGAGTTGGGCAAGGACAAGGGGCGCGGCCTGCTGGGCTGCACGCTGTTGTCCGGCTCGCCGCGGACGTACTACGTCGTCCAGTACTGGGAGTCGAGGGAGAAGCTGTACGCGTACGCGAGCGCTCCCGACATGTTCCACCGCGAGGCCTGGGCGATCATGAACCGCAAGGAGAAGAAGTCCCGGCGGCACGTGGGGCTGTGGCACGAGACATACATAGTGCCCGAGGGTGGTTACGAATCGATCTACGCCGATATGCCGGTCCACGGACTGGCCGCGGCGACCGGCGTACTGCCGATCGAAGGGCGGGGCCGTCGGGCGGCGGACCGTCTCGCGCACCGCTCGTCCGCGAAGTGAGGTTCTGAGAGGGGCCGCCACGGCGCTGGGGCGGCCGGGGGTGTGCCGGGTGCGTCAGCCGGTGCGGCGCAGGGCCTCGCTGAGCCTTGCCGCCGAGTCGATGACCGCCTGGGCGTGCATCCGGCCCGGGTGCCTGGTCAGCCGCTCGATCGGTCCGGAGACCGAGACGGCGGCGACCACCCGGTTCGAGGGGCCGCGCACCGGCGCCGAGACGGAGGCCACACCCGGCTCGCGTTCGCCGATCGACTGGGCCCAGCCCCTGCGCCGTACGCCCGAGAGTGCCGTCGCCGTGAAGCGGGCGCCCTGGAGGCCGCGGTGCAGGCGCTCCGGCTCCTCCCAGGCCATCAGGATCTGGGCCGACGAGCCGGCCTTCATGGTGAGCGTGGAGCCGACCGGCACGGTGTCCCGCAGGCCGGACAGCCGCTCCGCCGCCGCCACGCAGATCCGCATGTCGCCCTGCCGGCGATAGAGCTGCGCGCTCTCGCCGGTGATGTCGCGGAGGTGGGTGAGGACCGGGCCCGCCGTGGCCAGCAGGCGGTCCTCGCCCGCCGCCGCCGCGAGTTCCGACAGCCGGGGGCCGAGAATGAAACGGCCCTGCATGTCCCTCGCCACCATGCGGTGGTGTTCCAGTGCCACGGCCAGTCGATGGGCCGTGGGCCGTGCGAGCCCGGTCGCCGCGACCAGCCCGGCGAGGGTGGCCGGACCGGACTCCAGGGCGCTCAATACCAGAGCTGCCTTGTCGAGTACGCCGACGCCGCTAGAGTTGTCCATACGACGATACTCCCGTCTCACTCTGTGAAACGCAAGTTCAATATTCGGCGGAAGTTGCGAACCTGTAGGGGCGGCCACACAACGGCCCGTAGCCACCGCCCCGCACGGGGGTCCGGACGGCGGCGCACCGAATCTCTAGTTGGGCCGGCGAAGACGCCGGCCGGAGGGAAAGCGATGGGTAGGACACTCGCGGAGAAGGTCTGGGACGACCATGTCGTCCGGCGCGCCGAAGGTGAGCCCGACCTCCTCTTCATCGATCTGCACCTGCTGCACGAGGTGACCAGCCCCCAGGCCTTCGACGGCCTCCGGCAGGCCGGACGCCGGGTGCGGCGCCTCGATCTCACCATCGCCACCGAGGATCACAACACCCCGACCCTCGACATCGACAAGCCGATCGCCGACCCGGTCTCCCGCGCCCAGTTGGAGACCCTGCGCAAGAACTGCGCGGAGTTCGGCGTACGGCTGCACCCCCTGGGCGACGTCGAGCAGGGCGTCGTGCACGTGGTCGGCCCGCAGCTGGGCCTGACCCAGCCCGGCACCACCGTGGTCTGCGGCGACTCCCACACATCCACGCACGGCGCTTTCGGCGCGCTGGCGTTCGGCATCGGCACCAGCCAGGTCGAGCACGTGCTGGCCACCCAGACGCTGCCGCTGGCCCGCCCGAAGACCATGGCGATCACCATCGACGGCGAACTGCCCGACGGCGTCACGGCCAAGGACCTGATCCTCGCGATCATCGCCCGGATCGGCACCGGCGGCGGCCAGGGCTACATCCTGGAATACCGCGGCCCGGCCATCGAGAAGCTCTCGATGGAAGCCCGGATGACCATCTGCAACATGTCGATCGAGGCCGGCGCGCGGGCAGGCATGATCGCCCCGGACGAGACCACCTTCGACTACCTGAAGGGCCGCGACCACGCCCCGCAGGGCGAGGACTGGGACGCCGCCGTCGCGTACTGGAAGACGCTGCGCAGCGACGACGACGCGGTCTTCGACGCCGAGGTCGTCATCGACGCGGCCGAACTGGCCCCGTTCGTCACCTGGGGCACCAACCCCGGCCAGGGCGCCCCCTTGTCGGCCAACGTCCCCGACCCTGCTTCGTACGAGGACGTCTCGGAGCGCAACGCCGCCGAAAAGGCCCTGGAGTACATGGGGTTGACCGCCGGCCAGCCGCTGCGCGAGATCAACGTGGACACCGTCTTCGTAGGCTCCTGCACCAACGGCCGGATCGAGGACCTGCGCAACGCGGCCGAGATCCTGGACGGCCGCAAAGTCGCCGACGGGGTACGGATGCTGGTCGTCCCGGGCTCCGTCCGGGTCGCCCTCCAGGCCGTCGAGGAGGGCCTGGACAAGGTCTTCACCGCCGCGGGCGCCGAATGGCGGCACGCCGGCTGCTCGATGTGCCTCGGCATGAACCCCGACCAGCTGGCCCCCGGCGAGCGCTCCGCCTCCACCTCGAACCGCAACTTCGAGGGCCGGCAGGGCAAGGGCGGACGTACGCACCTGGTCTCCCCGCAGGTCGCCGCCGCCACCGCCGTGCTGGGCCACCTGGCCTCGCCCGCCGACCTGTCCGACGCCCGTACGCCCGCCGGAGTCTGAGAATCATGGAAGCTTTCACCACACACACCGGCCGGGCCGTCCCGCTGCGCCGCAGCAACGTCGACACCGACCAGATCATCCCCGCCCACTGGCTGAAGAAGGTCACCCGGGACGGCTTCGAGGACGGACTCTTCGAGGCCTGGCGCAAGGACGAGAACTTCGTCCTCAACCGCCCCGAGCGCAAGGGCGCCACGGTCCTGGTGGCCGGTCCCGACTTCGGCACCGGATCGTCCCGCGAACACGCCGTGTGGGCGCTGCAGAACTACGGCTTCAAGGCCGTCGTCTCCTCCCGGTTCGCCGACATCTTCCGCGGCAACTCGCTGAAGAACGGTCTGCTGACCGTCGTGCTCGACCAGAAGGTCGTCGACGCGCTCTGGGAGCTGACCGAGGCCGACCCCACGGCCGAGATCACCGTCGACCTGGAGGCGCGCCAGGTCCGCGCCGAGGGCATCACTGCCGACTTCGAGCTCGACGAGAACGCCCGTTGGCGACTGCTCAACGGGCTGGACGACATCAGTCTCACCCTTCAGAACGAAGCGGACATCGCGACTTATGAGGTGGCAAGGCCGACCTTCAAGCCGCGTACAATTCACGCCTGAGCAGCGCGTTTCCAGGACTGCGCCCCCTGCCATCTGGTAGGGGGCGCAGTCGCTTGTTGAGACCCCGTCGGGCGACAACTCGCCCCAGATGGCACAATCGGTGCATGGAACGCGACAGCCAACTCAAGCTTTACGGCCAAGTCGCCGACCGATTGAAGGAAGCGCACACAAGAGTGCGCACACTGCAAGTCCCGGAGGGCGTAAGGATGGCGCTGTCCCGGAAGCTGTTGGTCATCACGGCCGCGGCTAAGCACGATCTCCCGGATGCGGCAAGGCGTCTGGACCGGTTGATGAAGGACCTCGATGAGGGCCGATTCCCCGAAGGTGACTGACTCTGCGGAACTGCGCAGCGGTCGACTTCGTTGCGGCACTAGGGTGATTAGCCCGTTTCGTGTTTGATTTGCGGTATATATCTGCCTAACGTGCGAAAACGCTTGAACACTTTCGTTCTGGCAATGTCTCCGAAGGGGAAGACGTGAACAAGGCGCAGCTCGTAGAAGCGATTGCCGACAAGGTCGGAGGCCGCCAGCAGGCAGCCGAGGCCGTCGACGCGGTACTCGACGCGATCGTCCGTGCGGTTGTCGCGGGGGACCGTGTCTCGGTCACCGGCTTCGGCTCGTTCGAGAAGGTCGACCGCCCCGCCCGATACGCCCGCAACCCGCAGACGGGTGAGCGCGTGCGGGTCAAGAAGACCTCGGTGCCCCGTTTCCGTGCGGGACAGGGCTTCAAGGACCTGGTGAGCGGCTCGAAGAAGCTCCCCAAGGGCGGCGAAGTGGCCGTGAAGAAGGCGCCCAAGGGCAGCCTGTCGGGCGGTCCTTCCACCCGTACGACGACCAAGGCCGCGGCCAAGAAGGCCACCGCCAAGAAGGCCACGGCGAAGAAGGCCACGGCGAAGAAGACCGCGACCGCGGCGAAGACCACGGCGGCCAAGAAGACCACCGCGAAGAAGACCACCGCGGCGGCCAAGAAGACCACGGCGGCGGCGAAGAAGACCACCGCGGCGGCCAAGAAGACGACGGCCACCAAGAAGGCCGCCGCCAGCAAGACCGCGCCCGCCAAGAAGGCCACGGCGAAGAAGGCGCCCGCGAAGAAGACCACGGCGCGCAAGACCACGGCGAAGAAGGCCACTGCACGGAAGAAGTGAGACCGAGCCGCGCAGGGCTACTCACACGCGCCGGGCCGGGCTCCCCTCGGGGAGCCCGGCCCGCGGGCTGTTGTGGGGCGCTCTGCGCGCGGCCGTCCGGAAACGTCCGCCGCGCCCGTTCAGAACGTCTGCAGGGTCACCAGGGTGATCCGCAGGTCCGCACCCTCGCCGCTGCCCTCGATCCGCACCCGCTGCCCCGGACGCAGCAGCCGCAGACCGCCCGCGTCGAAGGCCCGCGCGTCGAAATCCACCGGGGTGCCGTCGTCGAGCAGCACGCTGCCGGTGCGGGTCTCGGGGTCGTAGGTGTACGAGGTCGCCTGCATGGACAGCAGCCTATCGGTCCGGTGCCGGGGCCGTTGAGGGCTCGTCGCCGCGGGCCCGGCCGGGGGCTCCGGCGGCCCGGGAGGCTCCCGCGGTCCAGTGTCCCGCGGTGTGCACGCCGACCCCCAGCGCCAGCGCCGCCCGCAGATCGTCGCCGGTGTCCACGTCCTGGCGGACCGAATCGATGCCTGCCAGGTCGATTTCCACCGCGCCGGAGTCCAGATGCCGGGCCCGGGAAGGGCCGCCGAAAGCCGGACGCAATTTCACTCCCGGCGCAGCCGACAGAAATGTTGTCCCTATTCCTGCCGCATCGGTCACAAATGCGCGAGGGAATTCGGCGGAATAATCGAGCACCCGGGCCAATTCTCCGGGGCGCAGCGCGGGCAGATCCGCATTGAGGGCGGCGACCGCGGCCCGGGGCCGCCCGGCCCGTACGGCCCGCTCGCCATGTGCCAGCGCGGCGTTGAGTCCGCGGTCGGGCTCGTCGGGGACGACGCGGGCCCCGATGGCCGTGAGGGCCGCCCCGGCCTCCGGGTCGTCCGTGACTACCACCACATCCAGCACCGAGGGGCAGGACAGGGCGGCGGCCACGGTGTCCCGGGCGAAGGCGAGGGCGAGCCGGGGGCGCAGCTCGGCCCCCGTCGTGGGCGTCAGCCTGCTCTTGGCCCGCGCCAGGGGCTTCAACGGGACGACCAGGGACCAAAGACCGGTCGGGTCGGTGTTCGTGGCGATCTCCCCCTCGATGCGCGTCGCCGCCTATTCTCGCCTGCCGGTGCGAGAACCCGGAGGGTCGGTCCCGAAAGCGGGGCGTACGGTGTTCTCGACAGAGCAGGGGCCTGGGGCGAGACTTGACCGTCGGTAGCCAGGCAGAGTTCAGGTCCTTAGAGGAAGGTGTCCGAGTGTCCCGCCGCAGAATCGGCTTCTGGTACCGCCTGGCGGCGGTCATCGCAAAACCGCCGTTGGTGGTTCTGTTCAAGCGTGACTGGCGGGGGATGGAACACATTCCGGCCGACGGTGGATTTATCACCGCGGTCAATCACAACTCCTATCTGGACCCGCTTTCCTACGGTCACTTCCAGTACAACACCGGACGGGTGCCGCGGCTTCTCGCCAAGGCGGGCCTGTTCAAGACCCCCTTTGTCGGAATGATGCTGCGCGGCACCGGACAGATCCCGGTGTACCGCGAGACGACCAATGCGCTGGACGCCTTCCGGGCGGCCGTCGACGCCATCGAGCGCGGCGAATGCGTGGCCTTCTACCCGGAGGGCACGCTCACCCGTGACCCCGACATGTGGCCGATGGCCGGCAAGACCGGTGCCGCCCGTGTGGCGTTGATGACGAAGGCCCCGGTCATCCCCGTCGCCCAGTGGGGCGCCAACCTCGCGATGCCGCCGTACGCCAGGGAGAACAAGCTCCGGCTGTTCCCCCGCAAGACCCTGCAGGTGCAGGCCGGACCACCCGTGGACCTCACCAGGTTCTACGACAAGGACCCGACGCCCGACGTCCTGCGCGAGGTGACCGAGGCCATCATGGCCGCGGTGACCGCGCAGCTGGAGATCGTGCGGGGCGAACAGGCCCCCGCACAGCCCTACGACCACCGCAAGGCCCGTGCGGAACAGCGACGCAAGGCCGAAGGAAAGGGACCCAAGTGACGCACCCCGCAAAGGCGGCCGTCTTCGGAACCGGCTCATGGGGTACGGCCTTCGGCGTGGTCCTCGCCGACGCCGGCTGCGAGGTCACCCTCTGGGGCCGTCGCGCCGAGGTCGCCGAGGCCGTCAATACGACCCGTACCAACCCGGACTACCTGCCGGGAATTGAGCTCCCCGCATCGGTCCGGGCCACCACCGACGCCGCCGAGGCGCTGCGCGGCGCCGACTTCGCCGTACTCGTGGTGCCTTCGCAGACGCTGCGCGCCAACCTCGCCGAATGGGCCCCGCACCTCGGTTCCGACACCGTTCTCGTCTCGATGATGAAGGGCGTCGAACTCGGCACCGCGAAGCGGATGAGCGAGGTCATCGAGGACGTCACCAAGGTCTCCGCGGACCGGATCGCCGTCATCACCGGACCCAACCTGGCCAAGGAGATCGCCGAACGCCGCCCCGCGGCGGCCGTCGTCGCCTGCCAGGACGAGTCCGTGGCCCGGCGCCTCCAGGCCGCCTGCCACACCTCGTACTTCCGCCCGTACACCAACACCGACGTGGTCGGCTGCGAGCTCGGCGGCGCGGTCAAGAACGTCATCGGTCTGGCGGTCGGCATCGCCGACGGCATGGGCCTCGGCGACAACGCCAAGGGTTCGCTCATCACCCGGGGCCTCGCCGAGACGACCCGCCTCGGCCTGGCCATGGGCGCCGACCCGCTCACCTTCTCCGGACTCGCGGGCCTGGGCGACCTGGTGGCGACCTGCTCCTCCCCGCTCTCCCGCAACCACACCTTCGGCACCAACCTCGGCCGCGGCATGACGCTCCAGGAGACCATCGCCGTCACCAAGCAGACCGCCGAAGGCGTCAAGTCCTGTGAGTCGGTGCTCGATCTGGCACGCAGGCACGGCGTCGACATGCCCATCACCGAGACGGTCGTCGGCATCGTCCACGAGGGCAAGCCGCCGATGGTCGCGCTGGGCGAGCTGATGTCGCGCAGCGCGAAGCCCGAGCGGCGCTGACGGCGGCCGGGGGCGGCCGGACCGGTGAACGTTCCCGGTCACCGCTCCGGCGGCCCCGGCCGCGCTGACGCGAGTGGTACCAGCAGGTACGCTCAACGCGATATGAGCAGCGAGAACCTCCCCCAGAGCCCGGAGCAGCAGCTCCGCAAGCCGCGCGTGGCCGTCGTGTTCGGCGGCCGCAGCTCCGAACACGGCATCTCGGTCGTCACGGCCGGCGCCGTCCTGAACGCCATCGACCGGACGAAGTACGACGTCCTGCCGATCGGCATCACGACGGACGGCCGCTGGGCGCTCACCGCCGACGAACCCGAACGCATGGCCATCACGGACCGGAAGATGCCGGAAGTGGCCCAGCTGGCCGAGTCCACCGAGGGCGCCGTGGTGCTCTCCGTCGACCCCGGCACCCGCGAAGTGGTGTACAGCGAGCCCGGCTCGGTCCCCAAGGCGCTCGGCGAGGTCGATGTCGTCTTCCCCGTGCTGCACGGCCCGTACGGCGAGGACGGCACCCTCCAGGGGCTCCTGGAGCTCTCCGGTGTGCCCTACGTCGGCGCCGGGGTGCTCGCCTCGGCGGTCGGCCAGGACAAGGAGTACATGAAGCGGGTCTTCATCTCCTTCGGGCTGCCGGTCGGCCCGTACCTCGTGGTGCGTCCCCGCGAATGGGACAAGGACCCCTCCGGTGCCCGCAAGCGCATCGTGGACTTCGCCGGTGAGCACGGCTGGCCGCTCTTCATCAAGCCCGCCCGCGCCGGCTCGTCCTTCGGTATCACCAAGGTCGACGACCTGTCCGGGCTCGACGAGGCGATCGAGGAGGCCCGCCGCCACGACCCCAAGTTCCTGGTCGAGGCGCTGCTGCGGGGCCGCGAGATCGAGTGCGGGGTGCTGGAGTTCGAGGACGGGCCGCGCGCCAGCGTGCCCGCCGAGATCCCGCCGGTGACCTCGCACGACTTCTACGACTTCGAGGCCAAGTACATCGACTCGGCCGCCGGGATCCTGCCCGCCCCGCTCACCGAGGAGCAGACGGCCGAGGTCCAGCGGCTCGCGGTCGAGGCCTTCGAGGCCACGTCCTGCGAGGGGCTGGTCCGTGCCGACTTCTTCCTCACCGAGGACGGCACCTTCGTGATCAACGAGATCAACACGCTGCCGGGCTTCACCCCGATCTCCATGTACCCGCGGATGTGGCAGGAGAGCGGTGTGAGCTACCAGGAGCTGGTGGACCGGCTGATCCAGGCCGCGTTGAGGCGTCCGACCGGCCTGCGCTGAGCCGGGTCCCGCACCGCACGGCGTGCGCTCCCGATCGGGGGCGCACGCCCTACAGGCCGGGCACCGTCTTCCGGACGGGCGGGCCGAACGCGGCCAAGGGGGTCGCGTCATGGGCGTACGCCGTCGAGAGGGTCACCTCGACGTACGCCTTGCGGTAGGTCGTCGTGAAACGCGGACCGGCGTCTTCGGGCTGTTCCAGCAGCCAGTTGACGCCGTTCGCCTCGGTCCCCTTCGCCATGGGGTCGTCCATCTTCGCGGGCCGGGGGACACCGCAGCGCAGTACGATCTCTCCGTCCCCCCACTCGGCGGTCAGTTCGGACTTCGGTTCGGCGTCGCCGCGGTCGAGACCGGCAACGGTCCTCGGCAGCTCCTCGTGCAGCGCGCGGCAGTAGGCCGCGGCTTCCGGGGACGGTGTGGGAACCGTGATCGACACCGCGGCGTGCGTTGAGGAACAGCCCGCCGCGGCCAGCAGCAGCGCGGCGACGGACGGGCCTAGGAACACGGGGTGGCGGAGCCGGCGCGATGAGGTCACCGGCCCAGCGTAGACGGGGACTACAGATGAACGACCGGGCAGGTCAGGGTTCGGGTGATGCCTTCCACTTGCTGGACCTTGGCGACCACCATGCGGCCGAGTTCATCGACCGTGTCGGCCTGCGCGCGCACGATCACGTCGTAGGGGCCGGTGACGTCCTCTGCCTGGATCACTCCCGGAACTCTGGCGATGGTCTCGGCGACGGTCGACGCCTTGCCCACCTCGGTCTGAATAAGGATGTACGCCTGTACCACGGAACCTCCAGGGCGGCCACGAGGATCATGTGGGGGAGAAAGAGTCGCCACGGTATCGCGTTGCCGCGTGCCGCGGGGAGACCTGTGGGCCGTTGACGCCCACAGCGTGGCGTACGCAAGACGCAAGTTGACGTATCTCTTGACAGTACCGACAGCAGTGACGGCCCGCGACCGCAAGCGCAGCGGTCCGGAAGGGGGACGGGCATGGCGGTGACGAGCGGTGCAGACTGCTCCCTGCGGCGGCGGCCGGTCCAGGGTCCGGACCCCCGGCCGCCGAAGCAGCCCGGACGACCGTCCGGCGCGATAGATGAGAGGTGAGACTCGGTGAAGGGAACCGTGGGCGAGTTGGGGGAGTTCGGGCTCATCAGGGAGCTCACTTCCCGGCTCACCACCACTCCGGCGGTACGGCTCGGCCCCGGCGACGACGCCGCGGTCGTGACCGCTCCCGACCGCAGGGTCGTGGCCAGTACGGACATCCTGTTGGAGGGACGGCACTTCCGCCGCGACTGGTCGACGGCGTACGACGTCGGCCGCAAGGCCGCCGCCCAGAACCTCGCCGACATCGCCGCCATGGGCGCGGTGCCCACCGCGCTGCTGCTCGGCCTGGTCGTCCCCGGCGAACTCCCGGTCACCTGGGCCGGTGAGCTGATGGACGGCATCCGTGACGAGTGCCAGGTCGCGGGCGCGGCCGTGGTCGGCGGAGACGTGGTGCGCGGCGAGACGATCACCGTCTCGATCACCGCGCTGGGCGATCTGCGCAACCACGAGCCGGTCACCCGCTCCGGGGCCCAGCCCGGCGACGTCGTCGCCGTCACCGGCTGGCTCGGCTGGTCCGCCGCCGGGTACGCGGTGCTCTCCCGCGGCTTCCGTTCGCCCCGCGCCTTCGTCGAGGCCCACCGGCGCCCCGAACCGCCGTACCACGCGGGCCCCGCGGCCGCCGGGCTCGGTGCCACCGCGATGACGGACGTGAGCGACGGGCTCGTCGCCGACCTCGGGCACATCGCCGAGGCGAGCAAGGTCCGGATCGATCTGCGCGCCGGACTCATCGACATCCCCTCGCAGATGTCCGACATCGGGCAGGCCGTCGGCGTCGACCCGCTCCAGTGGGTGCTGACCGGGGGCGAGGACCACGCGATCGTCGCCACCTTCCCGCCGGACGTGAAGCTGCCCGCCCGCTGGAAGGTGATCGGCGAAGTCCTCAACCCCTCCGCGCTGCCGCAGGTGACGGTCGACGGGGCGCCGTGGACCAGCAAGGGCGGCTGGGACCACTTCGGGGACATCGAGGACACCCAGTAGATTTCGGCGTATGCCCATATCTGCTGCTGCACCCGCCCGTGTGCTCACCGTCGCCGGATCCGACTCCGGCGGCGGTGCGGGCATCCAGGCCGATCTGAAAACGATGCTGGCGCACGGCGTGCACGGGATGAGCGTGCTGACCGCCGTCACCGCGCAGAACTCGCTGGGGGTGCAGGGCGCCTGGGAACTGCCCGTCGAGGCCGTGCGCGCCCAGTACCGCAGTGTGGTGGACGACATCGGGGTGCAGGCGGTCAAGACCGGAATGCTGTCGTCGGCCGTCCTGGTGGAGGCCGTGGCCGAGCTCCTCGTCGGCACCGACGCCCCGTCCGTCGTCGACCCGGTCGGCGTCTCCAAGCACGGCGACCCGCTGCTCGCCGCCGAGGCGCTCGATTCCGTACGGACGAAACTGCTGCCGGCCGCCACGGTCGCCACCCCGAACCTGGACGAGGTGGCGCAGCTCACCGGCATCCACGTCGAGGACGAGCCGGGGATGCGGCGGGCCGCCGCCGCGGTGCTGGACTTCGGGCCGCGCTGGGTCGTCGTCAAGGGCGGTCATCTGCCGGGCGCACCCGTCGATCTGCTGACGGACGGCACCGAGGAGCACTGGCTGCGCGCCCCCCGGCACGACAACCGCCACACCCACGGCACCGGCTGCACACTCGCCTCGGCCATCGCCTGCCGACTGGCCCTGGGACAGGACGTACCCACGGCGGTATGGGACGCGAAGGCGTACGTCACCGGAGCGATCGAGGCGGGCTTCCCGCTGGGCGCCGGG
Source organism: Streptomyces sp. NPDC059832 (assembly GCF_042731715.1). Lineage (NCBI taxonomy): Bacteria > Bacillati > Actinomycetota > Actinomycetes > Kitasatosporales > Streptomycetaceae > Streptomyces > Streptomyces sp. NPDC059832. The sequence goes on from NZ_JBHWIY010000023.1 coordinate 31,569, forward strand.
ATCGGCCCGGTCGACCACGGCTGGCGGACGCGCACCGGATGAGGGCGCCCCGGCGCACAGCAAAAAGCCGGTCCACCGAGGTGGACCGGCTTTTTGGGCAACCGGAAGGCTGCGCTACGACGGGAACGTCAGCGCGCGACCTTGCCGGCCTTGATGCACGAGGTGCAGACGTTGAGCCGCTTCGGCGTCCGACCGACCACGGCACGCACGCGCTGGATGTTGGGATTCCAGCGACGGGACGTACGGCGGTGCGAGTGCGAAATGTTGTTGCCGAAGCCCGGCCCCTTGCCGCAGACGTCGCAGTTGGCAGCCACGGGTCACTCCAAAGACTTCAGATGCACTTACAGTGAAATCCGGCGCGCCGGAATCATTTGACTGAAGTGGCGGTGCCGGAGGGATGGCCCGACTCTCATCGGGCAACCGAAGCAGCATACAACGGCTGCGTCGGTAGAACGAAACTACCATGGGTTTCACCGACCTTGTCCCGCTGCCCCCGGTCCCCGCCGGACCCGGTGCGCGGGGACTACTCTGCGATGCAGCCGGCCGCCCACGGCCGAATCCGAGGAGGACCGACAGGTGCCGCAGACCGCCGACGACATGGACGCCGTCGCGGTGCGTACCTGGTGCTCACTGGCCCTGGAGGCGCTGGGCCGGGAGCGCGAGGCGATCGACGCGATCAATGTGTACCCGGTCGCCGACGGGGACACCGGTACGAACCTCTATCTGACCGTGGAATCGGCGACCCAGGCCGTCGAAGCGGTCTTCGCCGCCCACGAGACCGGTGCGACCGCACCCGTCGCGGCCGACGCGGTACGGGCCATGGCGCACGGCGCCCTGATCGGTGCCCGGGGGAACTCCGGCACGATTCTGGCCCAGCTGCTGCGCGGGATGGCCGGAGTGCTGGCCGTCGGCCACGACGCGGACCATCTGCGCCGGGCGCTCGCCGTCGCCGCCGCGGCGGCCCGGCAGGCCGTCGCCCACCCCGTCGAGGGCACCGTGCTGACGGTGGCCACCGCGGCCGCCGAGGCCGCCGCACGCACCGAGGACGACGCCGGAACCGCGGAGGTCGTACGGGCGGCGTACGAAGGAGCGCGGACGGCCCTGGAAGCCACCCCCGGACAGCTCGCCGTCCTCGGCCGGGCGGGCGTCGTGGACGCCGGCGGACGCGGTCTGGTGACGGTGCTCGGGGCGCTCGTCGAAGCGGTCTGCGGACGGGCGCCCGAACGCACCCACCTGGCCGTGCCCGCCCTTCCCGTACCGGACGACTGCGCGGCGGCCGAGACGGAAGGCGGACCGGCCTTCGAGGTCATCTACCTGCTGGAGGCCACGGACGACGCGGTGGACCGGCTGCGGACCCGGCTGGACGGGCTCGGCGACTCGCTCGTGGTGGTGGGCGGCGACGGGCTGTGGAACGTCCATGTGCACGTCGACGACGCGGGCGCCGCCGTGGAGGCCGGGGTCGAGGCGGGGCGGCCGTACCGGATCCGGATCACCCACTTCGGCGCGGACCGGGTGCACCCCCACACCGAGCCCGTGCAGCGCGCGGTCGTCGTGGTGGTCCCCGGCGACGGGCTCCGCGGCCTGTGCAAGGAGGCCGGGGCCACGACGGTCCTGGCCCGCCCCGGGGAGCCGCCCGCCAGCGGCGAACTGGTCGACGCGATCCGCCGGGCGCACGCCCGCGAGGTGGTCCTGCTGCCCAACGACGCGGAGCTGCGCCACACCGCCGCCGCTGCCGCCGAACAGGCCCGCGCGGAGGGCGTCCGGGTGGCCCTGATCCCGACCAGGGCCGCCGTCCAGGGCATCGCCGCCCTCGCCGTCCACGAACCCGACCGCAGCTTCGACGAGGACGTGGTGGCGATGACCGCCGCCGCCGGCGCGACCCGCTACGCGGAACTCGCCGTCGCCGAACGGCAGTCCTGGACCATGGCGGGCATCTGCCAGGCCGGCGACATCCTGGGCCTGATCGACGGCGACGTCGCGGTCATCGGCGAGGACGTGTCACGGACGGCCCGCGACGTGCTGGACCGGATGCTGGCGGCGGGCGGCGAACTGGTCACCCTGGTCCTGGGCGAGGACGTCCCCGACAGCCTCGCGGACGCGCTGGAGGAGCACGTGCGCGAGGGCTACCTGGCGGTGGACACGGTGGTGTACCGGGGTGGCCACCAGCGAGCCCCGCTGCTCATCGGAGTGGAGTAGCGCCGCTCGCCGCCGGGCCCGGGGCGCCGGACGAACATCCAGAACAGATGGTGGGTCATGAAGTGGCCGAAATCGTCCGGCCGTTCGTCCCACATGCGCAACAGTCGCGTGAGGGGTACGAACATCTTGTCCTTCCCGGAGCTGTAGTTGTAGACCCGCAGCTGGTGCGTGAGCGCCTCGATGACCAAGGCGGCGTCCCCGGTCCGCTCGGCCTCCGTCAGCAGCCGTTGCGCGCGGGCGTTGGCGCGGGGCCCTCCGGCTCCCCGTCGTTCTCAAACGACCGGTTCAGCAGCGCCGAGTCGGCCGGCCGCAGCGGGCGCCGCGCTATCAGCAGCGCCTGCCCGTACCGCGCCTCCGTCGCGGTCCCGGCCGGCTCCGCGGAGTCCAGATGCGCGGTGACGTTATAGGCGGCCAGGTCCGCGACCGCTGTCCCGGGCGGGACCGACGGCAGCCGCTCGACCAGCCGGTGTCGTACGTGTAGCCGCCGTTGACCACGCCGATGCCCTGCGCGGAGGCGATCGGCGCGACCTGCCGGTACTCCTCCACGGTCCGCGTGAAGTGCACCACCGGATGGCGCCGGGCGAACTCCTCCGGCGACAGCCGCCCGTCCGTCGTCTCGAACGGCAGCCACGGCAGCATCGTGCGCAGCATGGCGCCGTCGTGCCGGGTGGGCGACCTCACCCCCGGGTGGTGCACGGAAGAGGAACTCCGCGAGCCGCTTCGGATCGATCACCCGCGGCGAGCCCGGTGGGCCGCCGTCTGATCCGGTCGCCGAGCGCCTCCCGTACGGCTGCCAGGGTCTCGTCCGCGTACAGCGCCTCCCGCGAGGCGGTGGGCCGCAGACTGTCCGTGTCGATTTCCCGGTGGTGCCCGCCGGACATCTGTCAGTGGTGTGGTGTGCAATGGATCGCGTGTCTGCGTTCGATGAACCCCTCAAGAAGCTGCTCGGCGGAGCCACCGCGAAGGTGATGGCCGAACACCTCGACCTGCACACGGTCGGTGATCTGCTCCACCACTACCCCCGGCGGTACGAGGAGCGCGGCCGGCTCACGGCGCTGGCCGAGCTCCCGCTGGACGAGCACGTGACAGTGGTCGCCCAGGTCGCCGACGCCCGCGTCCTGATGTTCAACAACGGCCGCGGCAAGCGCCTCGAAGTGACCCTCACCGACGGCAACGGCCGCCTCCAGCTGGTCTTCTTCGGCCACGGCGTTCACAAGCCGCACAAGGAGCTGCTGCCCGGCCGACGGGCGATGTTCGCGGGCAAGGTCTCCGTCTTCAACCGGAAGATGCAGTTGGCCCACCCCACGTACCAGCTGCTGGACGCCGAGTCCATCGACGGGGCCGAGGCCACGGAGGCGGTGGACGCCTTCGCCGGGCGGCTGCTGCCGATCTACCCGGCCTGCAAGCAGCTGGACTCGTGGCGGATCGCCAAGGCCGTCGACACGGTGCTGCCCAGCGCGCAGGAGGCCGTCGACCCGCTGCCGCCGGGGCTGCGCGAGGGCCGCGGGTTCACCGCGCTCCCCGAGGCCCTGCTGAAGATCCACCGCCCGCAGACCAAGGCGGACATCGCCGAGGCCAGGGACCGGCTGAAGTGGGACGAGGCCTTCGTCCTCCAGGTCGCGCTGGCCCGCCGAAGGTACGCCGACACCCAGCTTCCGGCCGTGGCCCGCAGACCCACGCCCGGCGGACTCCTCGACGCCTTCGACGCCAAGCTGCCCTTCACTCTCACCGAAGGACAGCAGAAGGTCTCCCGGGAGATCTTCGACGACCTCGCGACCGAGCACCCGATGCACCGGCTCCTCCAGGGAGAGGTCGGTTCGGGCAAGACGATGGTCGCGCTGCGGGCGATGCTCGGCGTCGTCGACGCGGGCGGGCAGGCCGCCATGCTCGCGCCCACCGAGGTGCTCGCCCAGCAGCACCACCGCTCCATCACCGAGATGATGGGCGAGCTGGCCGAGAACTGGGGACTGTGGCGCGAAGCGCCTCCTCAGGAGGGGCGGCGGCCGGGCGACGGGCGGGCGCTCGGCGGCTCCGAGCACGGGACGAAGGTGGTGCTGCTCACCGGCTCGATGGGCGTCGCGGCCCGCCGCCAGGCGCTCCTCGATCTCGTCACCGGCGAGGCCGGGATCGTGATCGGCACCCATGCCCTGATCGAGGACAAGGTGCAGTTCCACGACCTGGGCCTGGTCGTCGTCGACGAACAGCACCGCTTCGGCGTGGAACAGCGCGACGCCCTGCGCTCCAAGGGGAAGCAGCCGCCGCATCTGCTGGTCATGACGGCCACCCCCATTCCCCGTACGGTCGCGATGACCGTCTTCGGCGACCTGGAGACCTCCGTACTGGACCAGCTCCCGGCCGGCCGCTCGCCGATCGCCAGCCACGTCGTCCCCGCCAAGGACAAGCCGCACTTCCTCAGCCGCGCCTGGGAACGGGTGCGGGAAGAAGTGGAGAACGGACACCAGGCGTACGTGGTCTGCCCCCGCATCGGCGACGACGCCGACGACGAGGCGGCGGGGAAGAAGGCGAAGAAGAAGGCGCCCGAGGACGACGGCGAGAAGCGCCCGCCGCTCGCCGTGCTGGAGATCGCCGAGCAGCTCGCCAAGGGCCCCCTGGCCGGTCTGCGCGTCGAGGTGCTGCACGGCAGGATGAATCCGGACGACAAGGACGACGTGATGCGCCGCTTCGCCGCGGGCGACGTCGATGTGCTGGTCGCCACCACCGTCATCGAGGTCGGTGTCAACGTCCCCAACGCCACCGCCATGGTGATCATGGACGCCGACCGCTTCGGGGTCTCCCAGCTGCACCAGCTGCGCGGCCGGGTCGGCCGGGGCTCCGCCCCCGGACTCTGCCTGCTGGTCAGCGAGGCCCACGAGGCGAGTCCCGCCCGCGCCCGGCTGTCCGCCGTCGCCGCCACCCTCGACGGCTTCGAGCTCTCCCGGATCGACCTCGAACAGCGCCGCGAGGGCGATGTCCTCGGCCAGGCCCAGTCCGGGGTCCGCTCCTCGCTGCGGATGCTCACCGTCATCGACGACGAGGAGGTCATCGCCGCCGCACGGGAGGAGGCCGTCGCGATCGTCGCCGCCGACCCGGAGCTCGAACACCTGCCGGAGCTGCGGATCGCGCTGGACGCGCTGCTCGACAAGGAGCGCGAGCAGTACCTCGACAAGGGCTGACGGGAGACGCCGCGGTACACCGGGTGCGCGGGCCCGATCCGTCACCACGCCATATCGTGGGTGGCACGGCGTCGCGGCATCCCGCGGGCCGCCCACGAACCGAGGACCAGACACCCATGACCCGCGTGATCGCCGGCTCGGCCGGCGGACGCCGCCTGGCCGTCCCGCCCGGCACCGGCACCCGCCCCACCTCCGACCGTGCGCGCGAGGGCCTCTTCTCCACCTGGGAAGCCCTCCTCGGCAGCCTGGAGGGCACCCGTATCGCCGATCTGTACGCGGGTTCCGGGGCCGTCGGCCTGGAGGCGCTCTCCCGGGGCGCGGTGCACGCCCTGCTCGTCGAGGCCGACCCCAAGGCCGTCCGTATCGTCCGGGACAACGTCCGCACGCTCGGTCTGCCCGGTGCCGAGGTCCGCACCGGCAAAGCCGAACAGATCGTGACGGGACCGGCACCGGCGGAGCCGTACGACGTGGTGTTCCTGGACCCGCCGTACGCCGTCACCGACGACGATCTTGCCGAGATACTGCTCACACTCCGTGCCCAGGGGTGGCTCACGGCCGATGCCCTCGTCACCGTGGAACGCAGCACAAGAGGCGGAGAATTCGGCTGGCCCGAGGGATTCGAACCATTGCGGGCCCGCCGATACGGCGAAGGAACGCTTTGGTACGGTCGCGCCGCCTCTACGTGCGAAGACGCACGATGACCGGACCGGAGAGCGAGGGAACCAAGTTGCGCCGCGCCGTCTGTCCGGGGTCATTCGACCCCATCACCAATGGACACCTCGACATCATTGGCCGTGCCTCGAAGCTGTACGACGTCGTACATGTCGCGGTGATGATCAACCAGTCCAAGAAGGGCCTGTTCACGGTCGACGAGCGGATCGACCTGATCCGCCAGGTCACCGCGGACTTCGGCAACGTCCAGGTCGAGTCCTTCCACGGCCTCCTGGTCGACTTCTGCAAGCAGCGCGACATCCCGGCGATCGTGAAGGGCCTGCGGGCCGTCAGCGACTTCGACTACGAGCTCCAGATGGCCCAGATGAACAACGGCCTCTCGGGCGTCGAGACGCTCTTCGTGCCGACCAATCCCACCTACAGCTTCCTGTCGTCCTCCCTGGTCAAGGAGGTCGCCACCTGGGGCGGCGACGTCTCCCACCTGCTCCCGCCGCTGGTCCACCAGGCCCTCACCGAGCGCCTCGCCCGGGACTGAGGAGCTGACGGCCCGTCACCAGGTGTCGGACGGGCGCCGACTGGCCTTACAGTCGTCCCGTCCGTCTCCAATCGGCTGTAGAGAGTGGCGAGCACACGGTGGACGTGCAGAAGAAGCTCGACGAGATCGTCGAAGCGGTCGGGAACGCCCGGTCGATGCCCATGTCGGCTTCGTGCGTGGTCAACCGCGCCGAGCTGCTCGCGATGCTCGAAGAGGTGCGCGAGGCCCTGCCCGGCTCGCTCGCCCACGCCCAGGAGCTCATCGGCGGCCAGGAACAGCTGGCCGAGCAGGCCCGCCAGGAGGCCGAGCGGATCATCGGGGCCGCCCGCGCCGAACGCACCTCGCTGATCTCCGACACCGAGGTCGCCAGGCAGTCCCGCAGCGAGGCCGACCGGATCCTCGACGAGGCCCGCCGGGAGGCCGCCGAGGTGCGCGGCGAAGCCGACGAGTACGTCGACAGCAAGCTCGCCAACTTCGAGGTCGTCCTCACCAAGACGATCGGCTCCGTCGACCGGGGCCGCGAGAAGCTCCTCGGCCGCGGCCAGGCCTTCGACGAGCAGGGCTACGAGGACCCGGACTTCGCCGAGGCCCCCGAGCGCAGCACCGACCCGGCCACGCTCCAGCGCCGGGCGGACGAGTACGTCGACACCAAGCTGGGCGCCTTCGAGGCCGTGCTCGCCAAGACCCTGGAGGCGGTCGGCCGCGGCCGGCAGAAGCTGCACGGCCGGGTCGCCACCGATGAGCTCGGCGCGCACGTGGCCGCCCAGGACGCGGCGGGCAACCAGGCGCACATGAGCGACGAGGACCACTGGGCAGGCCTCGCCGAGATCGCCACCCCGGAGCCGCAGCCGGTGCACCAGCAGGCCCAGCCGCACTTCCCCGCCCAGACGCAGCCCGGCTACGCGGAGACCTACGCGTACCAGGACCAGCCGCAGCAGGACATGTACGGGTACCAGCAGCAGCCGGACCCGTACGCCGCGGCCTATCAGCAACAGGGCTACGACCAGGGCCAGGCCCAGGTGCCGGTCCATGGGTACGACGGCTGGCAGCAGCAGCCCGTGCAGCCCCAGCAGGCGCTCCAGCAGCAGGGCGAGAGCGCCCTCGACGAGACCAGCCTGTTCGACACCAGCATGATCGACCTGGATCAGCTCCGCCGGTACGAGCAGGAGCGCTGACCGGACGGGAGAGGGGCCGGGAAGTGGGTCCGGACGGGCCCGACGGCCCGGATTGGGAGCTGGGCGGCGCGTCCAGTATCCTGGCTCTTCGGTCGCGCGTATGTCCGCGATCCCGGCTGCCCGTTTCGACTCCGAATCAGGTCGGCCCTCCCCACGATGTGCGTTGCACATGATTTCGAAAGCAGGAAAAGCCCTGAACGGCCACCTCGACCACCGAAACCCCCTCGTGTTCGATACGCACGAGCTGGGTCGGCGTCCCGGTGCCCTCCAGCGGCTCTCCCGCACGGTGGACGCACCCGGTCCGCCGTCGGTCCTCGGTATCGAAGGGGTCATCGGTGTGCCGGAAGGCGCACCCGTGGAGCTGGACCTCCGCCTCGAATCGGTCATGGAAGGGGTGCTTGTCACAGGCACCGCCCGTGCGTCGGCCGAGGGGGAGTGCGTAAGGTGTCTGGAGCCGCTGCGCCTTGAGGTTGCGGCGGACTTCCAGGAGATGTTCTCGTACCCTGACGCCGATGACCGGGGCCGCAGCAGCAAGGCGGAGCCGGCCGACGACGCCGAGGACGACGAGGACAGGCTCTTCATCGAGGACGGCCTGTTCGACCTCGAACCAGTGCTGCGCGATGCGGTGGTGCTCGCACTGCCGATGCAGCCGGTGTGCCGGGAGTCCTGTGCCGGCCTGTGTTCCGAATGTGGGATCAGGCTGGACGAGAACCCCGGTCACCACCATGATGCCGTCGACATCCGTTGGGCGGCATTGCAGGGACTCGCCGACACCGTTCAGGACGGCGAGAAGGACAACATGGGCGGCGCCGAAGCGGGCGTCGACGAGAAGCAGGAGAAGTAGCCGTGGCTGTTCCGAAGCGGAAGATGTCGCGCAGCAACACGCGCCACCGCCGGTCGCAGTGGAAGGCTGCGGTCCCCACCCTGGTTTCGTGCGAGCGTTGCCAGGAGCCGAAGCTGCAGCACATCGCGTGCCCCAGCTGCGGCACGTACAACAAGCGCCAGGTCCTCGAGGTCTGAGCGGCTGGTGAGAGGCCCGATGTCTGAGTTGTCCAGCGCCAAGAAGAAGGCAGACAACGTCAACACAGCCTCGTCCCACACGCTTCTGGAAGGGCGGCTCGGGTATCAACTCGAGACCGCCCTTCTGGTGCGTGCGCTGACCCACCGTTCGTACGCATACGAGAACGGCGGTCTGCCCACCAACGAGCGGCTCGAATTCCTCGGGGATTCGGTGCTCGGCCTGGTGGTCACGGACACGCTGTACCGCACCCACCCCGACCTGCCCGAAGGCCAGCTGGCCAAGTTGCGGGCCGCGGTGGTCAACTCGCGTGCGCTTGCGGAAGTGGGCCGCGGCCTCGAACTCGGCTCCTTCATCCGGCTCGGCCGGGGTGAAGAGGGCACGGGAGGCCGGGACAAGGCGTCCATCCTCGCCGACACCCTTGAAGCGGTGATCGGCGCGGTCTATCTCGACCAGGGCCTCAGCGCGGCCTCGGAGCTGGTCCACCGGCTCTTCGACCCGCTGATCGACAGGTCCTCCAACCTCGGTGCCGGCCTGGACTGGAAGACCAGCCTCCAGGAGCTCACCGCCGGCGAGAGCCTCGGAGTCCCCGAGTACCTCGTCACGGAGACCGGCCCGGACCACGAGAAGACCTTTACTGCTGCTGCTCGCGTCGGTGGTGTCTCGTACGGCACCGGCACCGGCCGTAGCAAGAAGGAAGCGGAGCAGCAGGCGGCGGAGTCCGCCTGGCGCGAGATCAGCGCCGCCGCGGAGGAACGGGCGGCAGCGGCGAAGGCGGCTGCCGAAGGAGGGGCCGCCGACACCCCTGCAGGCCCGTCGCCGTCCACGGACGCCGCTCCGGCCTGACCCCCGGAACCCCCCGGTGCCCCCGCGCACCGGGGGGTTCGTCCTGCCCGGAAACGTACTCTTTTCCCAGACCTTCTCTTCAGGAGCGACACCGTGCCCGAGCTGCCCGAGGTCGAAGTCGTACGACGTGGTCTCGAACGCTGGGTCACCGACCGGACCGTCGGCGACGTCGAGGTGCTGCACCCGCGTGCGGTCCGCCGCCATCTCGCCGGGGGTGTGGACTTCGCGGCCCGGCTCGGCGGCGCCCGCTTCGGAACGGCGATGCGCCGCGGCAAATACCTCTGGGTGCCGCTGGACGACGCGTCCAGCTCGCTCCTCGGCCACCTCGGCATGAGCGGCCAGCTGCTCGTGCAGCCGCAGGACGCACCGGACGAGAAGCATCTGCGCATCCGGATCCGGTTCGACGACTCCCTCGGCACCGAGCTCCGCTTCGTCGACCAGCGGACCTTCGGCGGGCTGTCGCTCCACGAGAACACCCCCGACGGGCTGCCCGACACCATCGCGCACATCGCCCGCGACCCCCTGGACCCGGCGTTCGACGACGCCGCCTTCCACGCGGCCCTGCGACTGCGCCGTACGACCGTCAAGCGGGCCCTGCTCGACCAGTCGCTGATCAGCGGGGTCGGCAACATCTACGCGGACGAGGCGCTCTGGCGCAGCAGGCTGCACTACGACCGGCCGACCGCGACCCTCACCCGCCCCAAGTCGGCCGAACTGCTCGGCCATGTCCGCGAGGTGATGACCGCGGCGCTCGACCAGGGCGGCACCAGCTTCGACAGCCTCTACGTCAACGTGAACGGCGAGTCCGGCTACTTCGACCGCTCGCTCGACGCCTACGGACGCGAGGACGAGCCCTGCCACCGCTGCGGCACGCAGATTCGCCGCCGCCCCTGGATGAACCGCTCCAGCTACTTCTGCCCGCGCTGCCAGCGACCGCCGCGCGCCACGGCCTAAGGCGTGGGGTGCGTCTCGTCGTAGTGCTCACGGGCCCGGAGCACCTCGGGCATCCGGCCCTCGACGAGCCCGATCAGCGCGAGCAGCCGCTCGGCCACCTGCCGGCCCAGCGGCGTCAGCTCGTAGTCGACGCGCGGCGGATTGGTCGGCTGGGCCTCGCGGTGGACCAGACCGTCCCGTTCCAGGGCGTGGAGCGTCTGGGAGAGCATCTTCTCGCTCACCCCGTCGACCCGGCGACGGAGCTCGTTGAAGCGGAAGCCGCCTTCGTACAGCGCTCCCAGCGTCAGACTGCCCCAGCGTCCGGTGACATGCTCCAGCGTGCCGCGTGAGGGGCACTGTCTGGAGAACACATCGAAGGCGAGCGCGTCCAGACGGGTCTTCTCGTCCATACCGAGCAGCGTACGCCCGCACAGCGCTCACCGCAGGAGTGCGCTTTCTCCAAGAGAGCGCTGTCCGGGGTGCGGGTCAGAAGCCGAAGTCCTGGGTCCACCAGGGGCCGCCGGAGCCGTAGTGCACTCCGACACCGAGCGTCTTGTAGTCGCAGTTGAGAATGTTCGCCCGGTGGCCGGCGCTGTTCATCCAGGAGTCCATCACGGCCTGCGCGTCGGTCTGGCCGCGGGCTATGTTCTCGGCGGCGAGGCCCGGCACACCGGACTCAGAGGCGCGGTCCCAGGGGGTCCGGCCGTCGGGGTCGGTGTGGTCGAAGAAGCCGCGGGCGGCCATGTCCTCACTGAAGTCCTGGGCGAGTGAGGCGAGCGAGGCACTGGCGGTCAGCGGGCTGCAGCCGACCTTCGCGCGTTCCTGGTTGACCAGGGCGAGCACCGCGGACTGGGTGGTCGGGGCGGCGGCGCCGCGGGTGGCCGGAGCAGAGGAAGGGGCCTTCGGTGCGGCCGACGAGGTCTCGGCGGCGGGGGCGGTGCGCTTCCCGGTCCCGGCCGAAGCCTGCCCCGAAGGCGCCGAGGGGGACGGCTTCGTCCGCTCGGCCGGCCCGGACGTCCTCGAAGGGGACGCGGGGGAACCGGTGGGGGACTCCGCCCTCGCCGGGCCCTCGGCCCGTCCGATGCCGCGGCCGGCCGGGGCGGACGGGGTGCCGCGATCGGCCGGGGCGGCGGTGGAGCCGTCCTGGGTCAGCAGATCCGGGGCGCCCTCGGCGCGTACCCGGTCGGCGGCGCCACCGCCGCCCGTGAGGGTGTCGCCGCCGGGCAGCAGGCCGGAGGCCACCGCCACGGCTCCCACCGCAAGGGCCGCGGAGACGCCGACCAGTCCCGTACGGACCGGTGCTCCGGACCGCTTCCGGCGGTGCCCGCCCTGGTTCCGGCCCGCGCCCCCCGTCGCGTGGTCCTCAGCGGCCGGAGCTGCGGCGGAGAGTCGGTGGCGTCCCATCTGCTGAGCCCTTCTGACTGTCTGGACGCCGCTTCGGGCGTCAACATGCCTCACCCGTTCGAGTGAGGCCATTGCGTCGGGACTGTACGCCATGGCCCCACGGCAGGAAGTGCTCCGAGGGCAATCGGCCGGTTAGCGTTCGGGCATGAACGAAGAAGTACGACTCACCGCATGGGTACGCGGCCGAGTGCAGCAGGTGGGGTTCCGCTGGTTCACCAGGGCAAACGCTCTGGAGATCGGTGGCCTCACCGGCTTCGCCCTCAATCTCGACGACGGCAGGGTGCAGGTCGTCGCCGAGGGGCGGCGGGAGAATTGCCACCGCCTGTTGGACTGGCTGCGCTCGGACGACACACCCGGACGCGTCGACGGAGTCACTGAGATATGGGACACCCCGCGCGGTGGTTACGAGGGCTTCGCGATCCGCTGATCGCGGTCCCGCCCGGGGGCACGAAACAGGCCGTGTTCGAAGTGTGGCGAGGCGTTGCCGGGCGGGGTGCTCATCTGTGTACACATGAAATGACCTGCGGAATGACCGGGTGGTTGCCAAGATTCGGTTACCGTGCCAGGCTGCGGCAGTAAGGATGATCTCCACGCCCCGCAGGGCCCCCGCAGGAGAGTCGCGCCGCATGATCGTCGAGCCGCGCGCCCCCGGGCCGCCTGTCTCTACAGGGTGTGATCGTGTTGACCGTCAAACTTTTTGGTGAGACGCTGAAATCCCCGCGCACCTTAGCTGTTTGGCAGAGCTGTTTGGCAGCAGAACAGCAGTGACGACAGAGCACTGCCGAGCACCGCGGGTGCGATTCCCTCACGACCCACACCGCATCGGTCGGTCACTCAGTGTGGAGGACCATCCATCATGGCAAAGGCGCTTCTCGGTTACGTCGGCGGTTCCGACCCGCGACTCCTCGCCGAGATGCGACGGCTCCAGCAGCGCGTCCAGGATCTCGAATCCGAGCTTGTACGGATTCAGGACGAGAACGACGCGTTGAACGCCGCCGCCCAGCACCAAGAGTCGCTGCTCGACAGCATCGACATCGACGTACCTCAGGCGGAGCCGGCGCTGACCTGACCGATGGCCCCAGGGGCCGGTCGGGCTGTACGCGTCAGCCGTCCGAGATCATCACCCGGATCGTCGCCGGATCATTGAAGATCACTGCTCTTGATCTGTCACCTTCGTGACATGTCCTTGATCCGTCATGCGCAGCTGCACCAGCAACACCGCACGTAACACGGCACAAGATTTACAAGGGGCGCCTCGGCGTCCCTTCTTTCTTTTCCCGTCCGGATTCTCTACCGCTCGGACCTGTGCGGGACCCGCCCCCGGCGTACACCTCTTCCCTTAACGTCTGATGTGCCCTGCACCTTCATCAGCGAAACCGAGAGCGAAAGGTAGAGTCCGGCGGCGTGCACCTCAAGGCCCTGACCCTGCGTGGTTTCAAATCGTTCGCCTCCGCCACGACGCTGCGGTTCGAACCCGGCATCACTTGCGTCGTCGGCCCCAATGGGTCCGGCAAGTCCAATGTGGTGGACGCGCTCTCCTGGGTCATGGGGGAACAGGGCGCCAAATCCCTGCGCGGCGGCAAGATGGAAGACGTGATCTTCGCCGGTACCACCGGGCGGCCGCCGCTCGGCAGGGCCGAAGTATCGCTGACCATCGACAATTCCGACGGCGCACTGCCCATCGAGTACGCCGAAGTGACGATCACTCGGATCATGTTCCGCAATGGCGGCAGCGAGTACCAGATCAATGGCGACACCTGCCGGCTCCTGGATATCCAGGAACTCCTCTCGGACTCCGGCATCGGCCGCGAGATGCATGTCATCGTCGGTCAGGGGCAACTGGACTCCGTGCTCCACGCCGATCCAATGGGCCGTCGCGCGTTCATCGAGGAAGCCGCGGGTGTGCTCAAGCACCGCAAGCGGAAAGAGAAGGCACTGCGGAAACTGGACGCGATGGGGGCCAACCTCGCCCGTGTCCAGGACCTCACCGACGAACTGCGGCGGCAGCTGAAACCGCTCGGCCGGCAGGCGGCCGTGGCGCGCCGGGCCGCCGTCATCCAGGCCGATCTGCGCGACGCCAAGCTGCGGCTGCTCGCCGACGACCTGGTGCGGCTGCGCACGGCGCTGCGCAGCGAGATCGCCGACGAAGCGGCGCTCAAGCAGCGCCGGGAGGCCGCGGAGGCGGAACTCAAGGCGGCCCTGGCGCGCGAGGCGGAGCTGGAGGACGAGGTGCGACGGCTGGCGCCGCGGCTCCAGCGGGCCCAGCAGACCTGGTACGAGCTGTCCCAGCTGGCCGAGCGGGTACGCGGCACGATCTCGCTGGCCGACGCCCGGGTGAAGAGCGCCGCCGCTCCTGAGGAGGAGGAGCGGCGCGGTCGCGACCCCGAGGACATGGAGCGGGAGGCGGCCAGGATCCGTGAGCAGGAGGCGGAGCTGACGGCCGCACTGGAGGCCGCGGAGCACGCGCTGGAGGACACCGCGGCCCACCGCGCCGACCTGGAGCGGGAGTTGGCGGCCGAGGAGCGCAGGCTCAAGGATGCCGCCCGCGCCATCGCGGACCGCCGCGAGGGGCTCGCCCGGCTGAACGGCCAGGTCAACGCCGCCCGTGGCCGGGCCGGTTCGGCGCAGGCCGAGATCGACCGGCTGGCCGCCTCCCGGGACGAGGCGCGGGAGCGGGCGGTCGCCGCCCAGGAGGAGTACGAACAGCTCAGGGCCGAGGTCGAGGGCCTGGACGCCGGGGACCAGGAGCTCGGCGAGCAGCACGATGCCGCCAAGCGGGAGCTCGCGGAGGCGGAGGCGGCGCTCTCCGCGGCCCGGGAGGCGGCCACCGCCGCAGAACGGAAGCGGGCGGCGGTCGCGGCCCGGCGCGAAGCGCTGGCCCTCGGTCTGCGCCGCAAGGACGGCACGGGCGCGCTGCTCGGCGCGCAGGACCAGCTGTCCGGCCTGCTCGGCCCGGCCGCGGAACTCCTGACGGTGGCGCCGGGGCACGAGGTGGCGGTGGCGGCGGCGCTGGGTGCGGCGGCGGACGCGGTCGCGGTGACGGACCCGGCCACGGCGGCGGAGGCGATCCGGCTGCTGCGCAAGCAGGACGCGGGGCGGGCCGCGCTGCTGCTGGGCGGGGTGCGGCGCGCCGGGGTCCCTGATCAGGGAGGTGTCCATGGTGCCGGTGCTGCCGCCGTTGATGGTGGTGGCGCTGTGGGTGGTACCGATGCGTCTGCCGGCGGTACCGATGCGTCTGCCGGCGGTACGGATGCGTCTGCTGGTGGTACCGACGCGCCTGCTGTGCACGTACCCGGGCAGGTGCAGGGGTCCGGCGAGGCGGACGGGGCGCTCGTGTCCGCTCATGCCGCGGCCGTTGCCGTGAGCGGGGGGCCCGCAGCAGGGCCGCCCGCCGTGGCCGATCTCGTCCGCGGGCCCGTCGAACTGCTGGGCGCCGTACGCAGGCTGGTGCGGGACATGGTGGTCGTCGGCACCCTGGAGGACGCCGAGGACCTCGTCGCCGTACACCCGGAACTGACGGCCGTGACCGCCGAGGGGGACATCCTCTCGGCCCACTTCGCGCACGGCGGCTCCGCCGGGGCACCGAGCCTCCTCGAAGTACAGGCTTCGGTCGACGAGGCCGCCGCCCAACTGGAGGAACTGGCCGTGCGGTGCGCCGGGTTGACCGAGGCGCAGCGGCTCGCGGGGGAGCGGCGCCGGGCCGCTGCCGGGCTGGTCGAGGAGCTCGGGGAGCGGCGCCGGGCGGCCGAGCGGGAGAAGTCCGGGGTGTCCCAGCAGCTGGGGCGGCTGGCCGGGCAGGCCCGTGGCGCGGCGGGCGAGGCCGACCGGACGACCGCGTCGGCCGCCCGTGCCCAGGAGGCCCTCGACCGGGCGACCGAGGAGGCCGAGGAGCTGGCCGAGCGGCTGCTCGTCGCCGAGGAGATGCCGGTCGAGGAGGAGCCGGACACCTCCGTGCGGGACCGGCTCGCCGCCGACGGTGCCAACGCCCGCCAGACCGAGATGGAGGCCCGCCTCCAGGTGCGTACCCACGAGGAGCGGGTCAAGGCGCTCGCGGGCCGGGCGGACTCCCTCGACCGGGGCGCCCGCGCCGAACGGGAGGCCCGCGCCCGCGCCGAGCGGCGCCGGGCCCGGCTGCGGCACGAGGTGGCGGTGGCCACCGCCGTCGCCTCCGGTGCCCGTCAGCTGCTCGCGCATGTCGAGGTGTCCGTCGTACGGGCCGAGCGGGAGCGGGTCGTGGCCGAGGCGGCGAAGGCGGAGCGGGAACGGGAGCTGGCGGCCGAGCGCGGCCGGGGCCGTGAGCTCAAGGGCGAGTTGGACAAGCTCACCGACTCGGTCCACCGCGGCGAGGTGCTCGGTGCCGAGAAGCGGCTGAGGATAGAGCAGTTGGAGGCGAAGGCGCTGGAGGAGCTGGGCGTCGAGCCGGCCGGGCTGGCCGCCGAGTACGGCCCCGACCAGCTCGTACCGCCGTCACCGGCCGCGGAGGGCGAGGAGCTGCCGCAGGACCCGGAGCATCCGCGCAACCGGCCGAAGCCGTTCGTCAGGGCCGAGCAGGAGAAGCGGCTGAAGTCGGCCGAACGGGCGTATCAGCAACTCGGGAAGGTGAATCCGCTCGCCCTGGAGGAGTTCTCGGCGCTGGAGGAGCGGCACAAGTTCCTCTCCGAGCAGCTCGAAGACCTGAAGAAGACCCGTGCCGATCTGATACAGGTCATCAAGGAGGTCGACGAGCGGGTCGAGCAGGTGTTCACGGAGGCGTACCGGGACACGGCCCGTGAGTTCGAGGGTGTCTTCTCGCGGCTCTTCCCGGGCGGCGAGGGCCGGCTCGTCCTGACCGACCCGGACAACATGCTCGCGACCGGTGTGGACGTCGAGGCGAGGCCGCCCGGCAAGAAGGTCAAGCGGCTCTCGCTGCTGTCCGGCGGCGAACGCTCGCTCACGGCGGTGGCGTTGCTGGTCTCCATCTTCAAGGCCCGGCCGAGCCCGTTCTATGTGATGGACGAGGTCGAGGCGGCGCTCGACGACACCAATCTGCAGCGGCTGATCCGGATCATGGAAGAGCTCCAGGAGAGCTCGCAGCTCATCGTGATCACGCATCAGAAGCGAACGATGGAGGTCGCCGACGCGCTGTACGGCGTCTCGATGCAGGGCGACGGTGTCTCCAAGGTCATCAGCCAGCGCCTGCGCTGAAGCCTTACCCGATCTCCAAGACTTCGACATACTTTTTGGGTATCTCTGGGTGGATGTGCGCAAGGTCCCGGGTGTCGACTTCGAAGCATGAACGAATAGTGTCTGCGATGTCTTTTTTGCCTTCAAGTGGTGGCAGTAGAGAAGTTATGCGCCACTTGGAAGAGTTCGCCCCCACACCTGACGACGCGGCCAGGCATCAGGAGTTCATGTGACCAGCACATCGCAGGGACCGCCGTCCGGAGCCCGAGCGGCCCACCCGGAGCACCTCGGCCATGTCATCTTCATCACGGCGGCCGCCGCCATGGGCGGCTTCCTGTTCGGTTACGACAGCTCGGTCATCAACGGCGCCGTCGAGGCGATCCGCAGCCGCTACGACATCGGCTCGGGAACGCTCGCCCAGGTCATCGCCATCGCCCTGATCGGCTGTGCGATCGGCGCGGCCACCGCGGGGCGCATCGCCGACCGCATCGGCCGTATCCGCTGCATGCAGATCGCCTCCGTGCTCTTCACCATCAGCGCCGTCGGCTCCGCGCTCCCGTTCGCGCTCTGGGACCTGGCGATGTGGCGCATCATCGGCGGCTTCGCCATCGGGATGGCCTCGGTGATCGGCCCGGCGTACATCGCGGAGGTCTCGCCGCCCGCCTACCGCGGCCGGCTCGGCTCCTTCCAGCAGGCGGCGATCGTCATCGGCATCGCCATCTCCCAGCTGGTCAACTACGGCATCCTGCAGCTCGCCGACGGCGACCAGCGCGGCAAGATCGGCGGCCTCGAAGCCTGGCAGTGGATGCTCGGCGTGATGGTCGTCCCGGCCCTCCTGTACGGGCTCCTGTCCTTCGCGATCCCCGAGTCGCCGCGGTTCCTGATCTCGATCGGCAAGAAGGACCGGGCCAGGAAGATCCTGGAGGAGGTCGAGGGCAAGGGTATCGACCTCGATGCCCGGGTGGCCGAGATCGAGACCGCCATGCACCGCGAGCACAAGTCCAAGTTCGCGGACCTGCTCGGCAGCCGCTTCGGCTTCCTGCCGATCGTCTGGGTCGGTATCGGTCTGTCGGTCTTCCAGCAACTCGTCGGCATCAACGTGGCGTTCTACTACTCGGCGACACTCTGGCAGTCCGTCGGCATCGACCCGACCGCCTCGTTCTTCTGGTCGTTCACCACGTCCATCATCAACATCATCGGTACCGTCATCGCGATGGTCCTGGTGGACCGGGTGGGCCGTCGGCCGCTCGCGCTGGCGGGCTCCACCGGTATGGCCATCGCCCTCGCCTTCGAGGCCTGGGCCTTCTCCGCGGACCTGGTCGACGGCAAACTGCCCAGCACCCAGGGCGTCGTGGCGCTCGTCGCGGCCCATGTGTTCGTGCTCTTCTTCGCCCTGTCGTGGGGTGTCGTCGTCTGGGTCTTCCTCGGCGAGATGTTCCCCAACAAGATCCGCGCCGCCGCGCTCGGCGTCGCCGCCTCCGCCCAGTGGATCGCCAACTGGGCGATCACCGCGAGCTTCCCGAGCCTGTCCGACTGGAACCTGTCGGGCACGTACATCATCTACGCGTGCTTCGCCACGCTCTCGATCCCCTTCGTGCTCAAGTTCGTGAAGGAGACCAAGGGCAAGGCGCTGGAGGAGATGGGCTAGAGCCGGCCCACCCCAGGCCCTGTCGTCGAACTGCCGTCTGCCGTGCGGCGTCCGGCACGCATGCCTAGGGCCGCGCGTCCGGTGCGACCGCCCCGCAGAACAGCCGCAGACTGCGCCACCCCTCCTCGACCGGCATCCCGCCGCACAGCGGATGCAGCACCAGGCTGTCCAACTCCGTGACCGCCGCGGCGCACTCGTCCGGGGTGAGGACCCGGTAGACCCCCTCGGCCCGCAGCTCCGTCACCGTCGTCGCCGCCGAACGTACGGCGGAGCGGATGTCCTTGGACTGCCAGGAGGCGTACGTGCGCGCCTCGTGCAGGAAGTACTCGCCGTACTCCGCCCAGGTCCGGTCCGGGTCCTGCGACACATGCAGCAGCGGTGTCTCTGCGGCGGGCATCATGCAGAACCCGTCCGTCCCGAACTCGGCCCGCCGCTCCTGGTAGTACGCCTCCAGCTCCGGCAGATGCGCGCTCGGGAAGAACGGCAGCCCGAACCGGGCCGCCCGCCGCGCCGCCGCCCGCGAACTGCCGCCCACCAGCAGCAGCGGGTGCGGCCGGGTGTACGGGCGCGGCGTGACGCGGACCGTACGGCCCCGGTGCGGGAACGGCTCGCCGGTCCATGCCTGCAGCAGCGTCTCCAGGAGCTCGTCCTGGAGCCTGCCGCGCCTGCCCCATTCGACGCCCGCCTGTTCGTACTCCTCGGGCCGGTAGCCGATCCCCGCCACCGTCACCAGCCGGCCGGCGCTCAGCAGGTCCAGGACCGCGATGTCCTCGGCCAGCCGCAGCGGGTCGTGCAGCGGGCCGATGATCGCCGAGACGGTGACCGCGATCCGGCGGGTGGTGCCGAAGACGGAGCCCGCGAAGACGAAGGGGGAGGGCAGCCAGGAGTTGGCGGCGCCGTGGTGCTCCTCGGTCTGCACGGTGTCGACGCCGTGCTCGTCGGCGTACGCGGCCATCTCCAGCGCGGCGCGGTAGCGGGTCGAGAGCGACTCGGGGGTGGCGTCGGGATCGACGAGATTGAACCGAACCACAGTGAAGGCCATGAGACTTGTCCCCATCGTCGGGCGGACTCGGCGAGCCGGGACAGTAGCTGACGTAGCGTCAGAAGTGTAGGGGTGCGCTGTCGCCGCTCTCGCCGCCGTCCTCCCGGGCCCGCCCGGAGGAACGCGGCAGGACCGCGTACAGAGTGGCGGAGACGGTGATCGTGGCCGCCCAGCCCAGCCCCTGGCGCCCGATCCAGGTGGTGGCGAGCGGCCCGGTGAACCACCGCACGCCGGTGAAGAGCAGGCCCGTCGCCAGACCCGCGGCCCACGCGGCCACGGCCGGCACGGCGAAGCCTCCGGTGTACCAGTAGGCGCTGGTCGGTGAGGGGTCCAGGAGCGCCACCGGATCGTATGCGCGGCCCCGCAGCAGATCCGCGCCGAAGACCCCGATCCATGCGGAGAACGTCACGGCGAGGAGTGTCAGAAAGGAGATGAAGGAATCCAGGAAACCCGTGGCCGCGAGCATCAGTGACGCGCCCAGGAAAAGACTGATGGCGGCATTCACGCCGACCGCCCAGGTGCGGGGGATCGGGAATCCCAGCGTCTGTGCGGTGAAACCGGCCGAATACAACGACATCGCGTTGATCAGCACCATGCCGGCCACGACGAAGAGCAGATACGGCACCGAGAGCCAGTCGGGCAGCAGGGGGCCGACGAATGCGACCGGGTCGCGGGCGACGGCCAGCCCCGGCTCGGCGACCGCCATCACGGCCCCCATCAGCACCATCGGCAGATACACGACCCCGGCGCCGCCCACGGTCGCCCCGATCATCGCCCGGCCGGACGCCGTGTGTGGCAGGTAGCGGGCGAAGTCGGGGCCCGACGGGGCCCAGCTGATACCGCCCGCCGCCAGGGTGCCGACCCCGGCGATCACCATCGCCGTCGGTCCGGCGGGCCTGCCCAGCACGTCCCGCCAGTCGGTCGTGTCGATCAGATGGATCAGTACGAGCACACTGACGCCGCCGAAGAGATACGCCGACCAGGTGCAGCACACCCGCAGCGCCCCCATGCCCAGCCCCGACACCAGCCAGCTGCATCCCACGAAGGCGAGCAGGGTCACCAGGGTCAGGCGGTGGCTGCCCGTGATGCCGAAGAGCAGATTCAGTACGGCGAGTACCGCGTAGGTGCCGGTGACCGCGTTCACGGTCTCCCAGCCCCAGCGGGCGACCCAGGTCAGCGCGCCGGGCAGCAGATTGCCGCGCTGTCCGAAAACGGCCCGGGAGAGCGCCATGCCGGGCGCCCCGCCCCGCCTGCCCGCGATCGAGACCAGGCCGACCAGCCCGAAGCCGATCACCGAGGCGATGACCGCCACCGCCAGCACCTGCCAGAGATTCAGTCCGTCGAAGACGACGAGCCCCGCGCCGACGGTGAGGAGGAGCACGGTCAGGTTCGCGCCGACCCAGGTGGGGAAGAGGGTCCGGACCCGGCCGGTGCGCTCGTTGTCGGGGACGGGCTCCAGGCCACGGGTCTCCACGGGCAGGATCGTACCTTTACCGCCAAAAGGTGCATAACAGCCAAGGGGATACTCGGGTGATCCTTCGGGGCGGTCCCCTCGGGCGGACGTGACTGATACTGGGTGGGTTATGGAATTCGTCATCCTTGCTGTAGTCATCGCCCTGGTCGCGGTCGGCGTGATCAGCGGGCTCGTGGTCAGCAGCCGCAAGAAGAAGCAGCTGCCCCCGGCACCGTCGAGCACGCCGACCATCACTCCTCCCGCCGAGCCCCATGTCGGTGAGGAAGCCGAGACACCGCGCGAGGAACCGCGCCGCACCATCGAGGAGGCCGGCCCCCCCGAGGCCGGGGCTCCCGCCGAGGAGGCCCCCGAGGCCGTCGAGCCGGAGGCGCCCGCCGCCCCCGCCCTCGAAGTGCCCGAGCCCACCGCCGGCCGTCTGGTACGGCTGCGCGCCCGGCTCGCCCGCTCGCAGAACTCCCTCGGCAAGGGGCTGCTCACGCTCCTGTCCCGGGACAACCTCGACGAGGACACCTGGGAGGAGATCGAGGACACCCTCCTCACCGCCGATGTCGGCGTCGCACCCACCCAGGAACTGGTGGAGCGGCTCCGCGAGCGCGTCCGCGTGCTCGGCACCCGTACCCCCGAAGGGCTGCGCGCGCTCCTGCGCGAGGAGCTCCTGAACCTGCTCGGCACCGACTTCGACCGTGCGGTCAAGACGGAGAGCGGCCTCGACACCCCCGGCGTCGTGATGGTCGTCGGCGTCAACGGAACCGGCAAGACCACCACCACCGGCAAGCTGGCCCGGGTGCTCGTCGCCGACGGCCGCAGCGTCGTGCTCGGCGCGGCCGACACCTTCCGGGCGGCCGCCGCCGACCAGCTCCAGACCTGGGGCGAGCGCGTCGGCGCCCGCACCGTGCGCGGCCCCGAGGGCGGCGACCCCGCGTCGATCGCCTTCGACGCGGTGAAGGAAGGCATCGCCGAGGGCGCCGACGTGGTTCTCATCGACACCGCCGGACGGCTGCACACCAAGACCGGGCTGATGGACGAGCTGGGCAAGGTCAAGCGGGTCGTCGAGAAGCACGGACCGCTCGACGAGATCCTGCTCGTCCTCGACGCCACGACCGGACAGAACGGTCTGGTGCAGGCCCGGGTGTTCGCCGAGGTCGTGGACATCACCGGCATCGTGCTCACCAAGCTGGACGGCACCGCCAAGGGCGGCATCGTCATCGCCGTCCAGCGCGAGCTGGGCGTACCGGTGAAGCTGGTGGGTCTCGGCGAGGGGCCGGACGACCTGGCCCCGTTCGAGCCGGAGGCGTTCGTGGACGCCCTGATCGGCGACTGACGCCTCGCGCCGCACCCGAAGAGCCCGACCGCATGATGCAGCTGCGGCCGGGCTCTTCGGCGTTGCGGGACGGGTGCGGGCGTCGGCGTGCTCAGCCGCACAGCGGCGCGCGATGGCAGCTGTACGCCAGCGTGCCCAGCAGGAGTCGCGCCTGCGGCGGCGCGGCCGCCGTGTCGAGCACCGGCGGGCGCAGCCACCGGACCGGGCCGAGGCCGCCCTCGTCGGACGGCGGGGCGGTGATGTGGCAGCCGGGCCCCAGTGCCCGCAGATCCAGCCCCGCGTCGTCCCAGCCCATCCGGTACAGCAGCTGCGGGAGCTCGGCGGCGGCGCCCGGGGCCACGAAGAACTGCGCCCGTCCGGCCGGGGTCACCGCGACCGGGCCGAGCGGCAGCCCCATCCGCTCCATCCGCACCAGGGCCCGGCGCCCGGCCGCCTCGGCGACATCGAGGACGTCGAAGGCGCGGCCCACCGGCAGCAGCATCGAGGCACCCGGCACCCGCGCCCACGCGTCGGCCGCCGCGTCGAGCGTGGCGCCCGCGGGGACCTCGGGGGCGAAGTCCAGCGGATGGGCGCCGGGGGAGGGGCAGTCCGCCTCCCCGCACGAGCAGCGGCCGGCCGCGGCCCGCGCTCCCGGCGCGACGGCCCAGCCCCACAGTCCCGTGTACTCGGCCACTGCCGTGCACCCGGCCGCCCGGCCGCGGCGCCGTGAGCCGGTGCGCATCTCGCGGATGCCGCCGATCGTGAAGCCCATGCCCCCTCCAACGGGTCCGACTCGCCGGTGGTTACGACGAGGGGCGGAGTGGTGACACTCCGCCGTCACCGTCGATCCGGAGTGCGCCGGTGGCATTTGGGGTTGTGCAACATTGACCGCGCGCCCCGATGCGCATCACTGCGCCTCCTGTTGATCGCCGTGTGTCAAGTGAATCGCGCCCGACGGTGGTGGCGTTCATTCGAAGGGGTGGCGAATGGTGGCGTTTCTGCAATCGCCCTCGCCCGGGTGGTGATCGTAGGATTACCGTCGGTACACGAACCATGGAAGTATGTGCGCCCATGGGTATGCCAGAGGCAACCCGATTTCCCGTTTGATGGTGCGTACCCTCCGCATGGGCGGCATCGGCTCAGGGCATTCTGGTAATGGTTCGCGCGACAGGTATTCAGCGGGATGGGGGCGTTCCAGTGAGTGGCAGCGGCGCAGGCGATTCGAATGCCGGCAAGCGCCCCAACGGGCAATTGAGCTCATGGTTCGTGCGAAGCGGCTGGTCGAAGGGCGAGCTCGCGCGCCAGGTGAACCGCCGGGCGCGCCAGATGGGTGCCCACCACATCAGCACCGACACGTCCCGGGTGCGGCGCTGGCTCGACGGCGAGCAGCCGCGCGAGCCGATCCCGCGCATCCTCTCCGAGCTCTTCTCGGAGCGCTTCGGCGCCGTCGTCGCGATCGAGGACCTCGGACTGCGCTCCGCACACCAGTCGCCGTCCGTGGCCGGTGTCGACCTGCCGTGGGCGGGCCCGCAGACCGTCGCACTGCTCAGCGAGTTCTCCCGCAGCGACCTGATGCTCGCCCGCCGGGGATTCCTCGGCTCCTCGCTCGCCCTGGCCGCCGGACCCGCACTCATCGAGCCGATGCAGCGCTGGCTGGTGCCCGTATCCACCGCCGGCTCCGCGCAACCGGAACCGCCGGCCGCGACCCACCGCCCCTCCAGGCTCTCCGGCCCCGAGCTCGATCTGCTGGAGTCCACCACCGCGATGTTCCGCCAGTGGGACGCGCAGTGCGGCGGCGGACTGCGCCGCAAGGCCGTCGTCGGACAGCTCCACGAGGTCACCGACCTGCTCCAGGAGCCGCAGCCGGAGGCCACCGCCAAGCGGCTCTTCCGGTGCGCCGCCGAGCTGGCCGAGCTGGCCGGCTGGATGAGCTACGACGTCGGCCTCCAGCCCACCGCGCAGAAGTACTTCGTCCTCGCGCTCCACGCCTCCAAGGAGGCCGGTGACAAACCGCTGGGCTCGTACATCCTGTCCAGCATGAGCCGCCAGATGATCCACCTCGGACGGCCCGACGACGCCCTCGAACTGATCCACCTCGCGCAGTACGGCAGCCGGGACTGCGCCACCCCGCGCACCCAGGCCATGCTGTACGCGATGGAGGCCCGCGCGTACGCCAACATGGGCCAGCCCAGCAAGTGCAAACGAGCCGTCCGGATGGCCGAGGACACCTTCCTCGACGTGGGGATCGACGGCGAGCCCGAGCCCGACTGGATCCGCTTCTTCTCGGAGGCCGAGCTCAACGGCGAGAACTCCCACTCCTACCGCGACCTCGCCTATGTGGCGGGCCGCAGCCCCACGTACGCCACGCTCGCCGAGCCCCTGATGGAGAAGGCCGTCCAGCTCTTCGGCGAGGACGACGAGCACCAGCGGTCGTACGCGCTCAACCTGATCGGCCTCGCCACCGTCCACCTCCTCAAGCGCGAGCCCGAACAGTCCACGGTCCTGGCCGAGCAGGCCCTGCGCGTCGCCAGGAAGATCCGCTCCGAGCGCGTCAACACCCGGCTCCGCAAGACCGTCGACACCGCTGCCAGGGACTTCGGGGACATCCCCGATGTCGCCAGGCTCACCGATCTCCTCACCGCGCAGCTGCCGGAGACCGCGGAAGCGGTCTGAGCAGCACCCCCGGCCCCGGCCACGGCGACCATCCCGCACAGACCGACTTCGGCTCCCCCAATTGCCAGGTCAGCGGGTGGTCGGCGTGGCCGGTTCGCATTGCCGTGCCCGTACGGAAGAGTCGTAACCGCACCGTATGCGGCCACGGCCGCAGGGCAGGACCGGCGCCGGTCGCGCCACCGCCGGTTCATGGCGACGTAACACACCGGACCTCTTCGTCACTGCCGTGAAACACCGTGCGGCATCGGCGGAAACCGCGCTGGGTGAATCTCATGGCCATAACCGGCCCGCACCTTTTCCCAGTGGTCCCGCACGTGGTGCCGCTACCGATCGCCCGCACGCGGCCGCACCGACGACGAGGAGACGCCGATGCCCCCAGGCATCACGACGCTTGCCGCAGACACCCCGACACTGTCTGCCGCCAACACCGGGTTCATGCTCATCTGCTCCGCCCTGGTGATGCTCATGACGCCGGCCCTGGCCTTCTTCTACGGAGGCATGGTCCGCGTCAAGAGCACCCTCAACATGCTGATGATGAGCTTCATCAGCCTCGGGATCGTCACGATCCTGTGGGTGCTCTACGGATTCAGCGTCGCCTTCGGCACCGACGTCGGCTCCGTCGTCGGCTGGAGCTCGGACTACCTCGGCCTCAGCGGGATCGGCATCACCCAGCTCTGGGACGGCTACACGATCCCCGTCTACGTCTTCGCCGTCTTCCAGCTGATGTTCGCCGTCATCACCCCGGCACTGATCAGCGGTGCCCTCGCCGACCGGGTCAAGTTCACCTCCTGGGCCCTGTTCATCACGCTCTGGGTCACCGTCGTCTACTTCCCCGTCGCCCACTGGGTCTGGGGCGCGGGCGGCTGGCTGTACGAGATGGGGGTCATCGACTTCGCGGGCGGTACTGCCGTCCACATCAACGCCGGTGCCGCGGCGCTCGGCGTGATCCTCGTCATCGGCAAGCGCGTCGGCTTCAAGAAGGACCCGATGCGGCCGCACAGCCTGCCGCTCGTCATGCTCGGCGCCGGTCTGCTCTGGTTCGGCTGGTTCGGCTTCAACGCCGGCTCGTGGCTCGGCAACGACGACGGCGTCGGCGCGGTGATGTTCGTCAACACCCAGGTCGCCACCGCCGCCGCGATGCTCGCCTGGCTCGGCTACGAGAAGCTCCGCCACGGCTCCTTCACCACCCTCGGCGCGGCCTCCGGCGCGGTCGCCGGACTCGTCGCCATCACCCCGTCCGGCGGCGCGGTCAGCCCGCTCGGCGCCATCGCGGTCGGTGCGATCGCCGGTGTGCTCTGCGCCATGGCCGTCGGTCTGAAGTACCGGTTCGGCTACGACGACTCCCTGGACGTGGTCGGCGTCCACCTCGTCGGCGGTGTCGCCGGTTCACTCCTCGTCGGCCTCTTCGCCACCGGCGGCGTCCAGTCCGAGGCCAAGGGCCTCTTCTACGGCGGCGGCCTCGAACAGCTCGGCAAGCAGGCCGTCGGCGTCTTCGCCGTCCTCGCGTACTCTCTCGTCGTCTCCGCGGTCCTGGCCTTCCTCCTGGACCGGACGATCGGGATGCGGGTCACCGAGGACGACGAGATCTCCGGCATCGACCAGGTCGAACACGCCGAGACCGCGTACGACTTCAGCGGTGCGGGCGGCGGTGCGGCCCCGCGCACCACGAGCTCCGCCCCGGGCAGCACGGCAGCAGCGAAGACGAAGAAGGTGGACGCATGAAGCTCATCACCGCAGTCGTGAAGCCACACCGGCTGGACGAGATCAAGGAGGCCCTCCAGGCCTTCGGCGTCCAGGGCCTCACGGTCACGGAAGCCAGCGGATACGGACGCCAGCGCGGCCACACCGAGGTCTACCGGGGCGCCGAGTACACCGTCGACCTCGTACCCAAGATCCGTATCGAGGTCCTGGTCGAGGACGAGGACTCCGAAGAGCTCATCGACATCGTCGTGAAGGCCGCCCGCACCGGCAAGATCGGTGACGGCAAGGTCTGGAGCGTGCCGGTCGACACCGCGGTCCGGGTACGGACGGGCGAACGCGGCCCGGACGCACTCTGACCGACGCCCCCGAACGAAAGGCAGCCGGGTGACGCGCACCGGAACGACCACCGAATCCGCAGACCCGGAGCCCGGCGGCTACGCGGCGGCCCGGCTGCGCCTCCTCCAGGAGGAGGCGCGGTCCGGGCCGCCGCGCCGTGCGGCCCTCGCGGCGCTCACCGACGACTGGCTCACCGCGCTGTTCACCGCCGCCGCCGGACAGACGGGCGTCCACGGCGCCGCCCTCGTCGCCGTCGGCGGCTACGGACGCGGCGAACTCTCCCCGCGCAGCGACCTCGACCTGCTGCTCCTGCACGACGGGAACGCCGACCCCGCGGCCGTCGCCGCCCTCGCCGACCGCGTCTGGTACCCCGTCTGGGACCTCGGCCTCGCCCTCGACCACTCCGTACGCACCCCCGCCGAGGCCCGCAGGACGGCCGGCGAGGAGCTCAAGGTCCAGCTCGGACTGCTCGACGCCCGGCCCGTCGCGGGGGACCTCGGACTCGTCGCCGCGATGCGCACCGCGATCCTCGCCGACTGGCGCAACCAGGCCCCCAAGCGCCTCCCCGCACTCGACGAGCTCGGCCACGAACGGGCCGAACGCCAGGGCGAGCTCCAATTTCTCCTCGAACCCGACCTCAAGGAGGCCCGCGGCGGACTGCGGGACGCCACCGCCCTGCGCGCCGTCGCCGCGTCCTGGGTCGCCGACGCGCCCCGCGAAGGGCTCGCCGAAGCCCGCCGCGTCCTCCTCGACGCCCGTGACGCCCTCCACCTCACCACCGGCCGCGCCACCGACCGCCTCGCCCTCCAGGAACAGGACCAGGTCGCCGGCGAGCTCGGCCTGCTCGACGCGGACGCCCTGCTCCGCCAGGTCTACGAGGCCGCCCGCACCATCTCGTACGCCACCGACGTCACCTGGCGCGAGGTCAACCGCGTCCTGCGCGCCCGGTCCGTGCGCCCCCGGCTGCGCGCCATGCTGGGCGGCGGAAGGGCGGCCGCCCCGGAGCGCACCCCGCTCGCCGAGGGCGTCGTCGAGGCCGACGGCGAGGTGGTGCTCGCCCGCACCGCCCGCCCCGAGCGCGACCCGGTGCTCGTGCTGCGCGCCGCCGCCGCGGCCGCCCAGTCCGAGCTCCCGCTCTCCCGCCACGTCGTACGCCGGCTCGCCGCCGTCGCGCACCCGCTGCCGGTGCCCTGGCCCGCCGAGGCCCGCGAGGAACTCGTCACCCTGCTCGGCGCGGGTGAGGCCACCGTCCCGGTCTGGGAGGCGCTCGAAGCCGAAGGGCTCATCACCCGGCTGCTCCCGGACTGGGAACGAGTTCGCTGCCGCCCCCAGCGCAATCCCGTCCACACCTGGACCGTCGACCGCCACCTCGTCGAGACGGCCGCCCGCGCCGCTTCCCTCACCCGCCGCGTCCACCGCCCCGACCTCCTCCTCGTCGCAGCCCTCCTGCACGACATCGGCAAGGGCTGGCCCGGCGACCACTCCGCGGCCGGTGAGGTCATCGCCCGGGACATGGCCGCCCGGATCGGCTTCGACCAGCACGACGTGGGCGTCGTCGCCAGCCTCGTGCGCCACCACCTGCTGCTCGTCGAGACCGCCACCCGGCGCGACCTCGACGACCCGGCGACCGTCCGCTCCGTCGCCGCCGCCGTCAGGAGCGCCACCACCCTGGAGCTCCTGCACGCGCTCACCGAGGCCGACGCCCTCGCCACCGGGCCCGCCGCCTGGTCCGCCTGGCGCGCCTCCCTCGTCGCCGACCTCGTGGGGCGCGTCGCCGCCGTGCTCGCCGGTCAGGCCCCGCAGGAGCCGGAACCCGCCGCGCCCGGTGCCGAACAGGAGCGCCTCGCCGTCGAGGCCCTGCGCACCGGCGGACCCGTTCTCGCCCTGCGCGCCCAGGCCGAGGCCCCGAACGAGGACGGCGGACCGGAACCCGTCGGCGTCGAGCTCCACATCGCCCTGCCGGACCGGCCCGGCGTGCTGCCCGCCGCGGCGGGCGTCCTCGCCCTGCACCGTCTCACCGTGCGCGCCGCCGACCTGCGCGCCGTGGAGCTCCCCACCGAGCTGGGCGAGCCCGCGGACCTGCTGCTGCTCAGCTGGCGGGTCGCGGCCGAGTACGGCTCGCTGCCACAGGCCACCCGGCTCCGCGCCGACCTCGTACGCGCCCTGGACGGCTCCCTGGACATCCGGGCCCGGCTCGCCGAACGCGAGGCCGCCTACCCGCGCCGCCGCGGGGTGAAGGCGCCGCCGCCGAGGGTGACCGTCGCGGCGGCCGGCTCCCGGCTGGCCACGGTGATCGAGGTGCGGGCCCAGGACGCCCCGGGACTGCTGCACCGGATCGGCCGGGCGCTGGAACAGAGCGGGGTGCGGGTGCGCAGCGCGCATGTGTCGACCCTGGGGGCGAACGCGGTGGACGCCTTCTACGTCACGGACACCGACGGGAAGCCGCTGCCCGAGGAGCGGGCGCTCGCGGTGGCGAACGCGGTGGAGGCCGCGCTGCGGGCGTGACGCGGAAAGCACGCGACGTGGACCGTGCCCGGGATTTCCCGGGCAGGGGTCATCGTTTCTTCCGAGCCGGATACCCTGGGGTACCGAATCCACTTTGCCCCCGACCCTGAGGACCGACGAGCGCCGTGTTCGATACTCTCTCCGACCGCCTTGCCGCGACTTTCAAGAACCTCAGGGGCAAGGGCCGCTTGTCCGAGGCGGACATCGACGCCACGGCTCGCGAGATCCGTATCGCCCTGCTCGAAGCGGATGTCGCGCTGCCCGTCGTCCGCGCCTTCATCGCCAACGTCAAGGAGCGGGCGCGCGGCGTCGAGGTCTCCCAGGCGCTGAACCCCGCCCAGCAGGTCGTCAAGATCGTCAACGAGGAGCTCGTGGGCATCCTCGGCGGCGAGACCCGGCGGCTGCGGTTCGCCAAGACCGCGCCCACCGTGATCATGCTCGCCGGTCTCCAGGGTGCCGGTAAGACGACCCTCGCCGGAAAGCTCGGCCTCTGGCTCGAGGGCCAGGGCCACTCCCCGCTGCTCGTCGCCTGTGACCTCCAGCGCCCCAACGCCGTCAACCAGCTGAGCGTCGTCGCCGACCGCGCCGGTGTCGCGGTGTACGCGCCCGAGCCGGGCAATGGGGTCGGTGACCCGGTCCAGGTCGCCAAGGACTCGATCGAGTACGCCCGCACCAAGCAGTTCGACGTCGTGATCGTCGACACCGCCGGCCGCCTCGGTATCGACCAGGAGCTGATGCAGCAGGCCGCGGATATCCGCGACGCCGTCAGCCCCGACGAGATCCTCTTCGTCGTCGACGCGATGATCGGCCAGGACGCGGTCAACACCGCCGAGGCCTTCCGCGACGGCGTCGGCTTCGACGGCGTGGTGCTCTCCAAGCTCGACGGTGACGCCCGCGGTGGTGCGGCCCTGTCGATCGCCCATGTCACGGGCAAGCAGATCATGTTCGCGTCGAACGGTGAGAAGCTCGAGGACTTCGACGCCTTCCACCCCGACCGCATGGCGTCCCGCATCCTCGACATGGGTGACCTGCTCACCCTGATCGAGCAGGCGGAGAAGACCTTCAGCCAGGAAGAGGCCGCCAAAATGGCCTCCAAGCTGGCGTCCAGCAAGGGCAAGGACTTCACGCTCGACGACTTCCTGGCCCAGATGGAGCAGGTCAGGAAGATGGGCTCCATCTCCAAGCTGCTCGGCATGCTGCCCGGCATGGGGCAGATCAAGGACCAGATCAACAACATCGACGAGCGCGACGTGGACCGCACCGCCGCGATCATCAAGTCGATGACCCCGAAGGAGCGCGCCGAGCCGACGATCATCAACGGCTCGCGCCGGGCCCGTATCGCCAAGGGTTCCGGTGTCGAGGTCAGCGCGGTGAAGAACCTGGTGGAGCGGTTCTTCGACGCCCGCAAGATGATGTCGAAGATGGCCCAGGGCGGCGGCATGCCGGGGATGCCCGGGATGCCGGGCATGGGCGGTGGCCCCGGCCGGCAGAAGAAGCAGGTCAAGCAGGCCAAGGGCAAGCGCAAGAGCGGCAACCCGATGAAGCGCAAGGCCGAGGAGCAGGCCGCGGCGGCCCGTCGCGAGCAGGCGGCGCAGGGCGGCGCCTTCGGTCTGCCCGCGCAGGACGACCAGAACTTCGAGCTGCCGGACGAGTTCAAGAAGTTCATGGGCTGAACCGGTCCCGTGGTTCGACGGGCCGTGGCGGCCCGGTGATGTCCCCGAGGGGGCGCCCGCTTTCCGGCGGGCGCCCCCTCCGGCGTGTGCGGAGCCACTGCCACGGCTGTCGTACGCCGTCCCTCCAAGGGCCCATCGGGCAGGCCCTGGGAGGGCTTTGCCCGCATTCCTCCCTTACTGTCGCTTCAACGGCTGTCGGCAGAGGAGCGCGCGTGACCAACCCCGTACCTCCCCGCGATCGGACCGATCTGCCGTGGCGCTCCGAGGGCGCCCCGCCACCTCCGACACCGGGCCGGAAGATGCCGGGCGGCTGGGGCGGGCTGCTGCTGACCGCGCTCGCCGTCTATCTGATCGCCAATCTGGTGCTGTCCTTCTTCAACGGGGAGGAGGAGCGGACGATCGCGTACACGGAGTTCAGCAAGCAGGTCACCGCGGGCAATGTCTCCAAGATCTACTCCAAGGGCGATGCCATCGAGGGGCAGCTCAAGAAGGAGGCGAAGGTCCCGGGGACCGACGAGAAGTACACCAAGTTCGTCACCCAGCGGCCGGCCTTCGCGGACGACAACCTCTGGGCCGAACTGGTCAAGGACGACGTCACGGTCACCGCCGAACCGGTCGTCCAGCAGCGCAGCTTCCTCGCCAACCTGCTGATCTCGCTCGCGCCCATGCTGCTGCTCGTCGTGCTCTGGGTGTTCATCGCCCGGCGGATGTCCAGGGGCAGGGGCGGCGGGATGGGCGGCTTCGGGCGCAAGGCCCCGCCCAAGCCCGTCGAGCTGGAGGGCGCCAAGCGCACCACCTTCAAGGACGTGGCCGGGATCGACGAGGTCGAGGGCGAACTCAACGACGTCGTGGACTTCCTGAAGAACCCGCAGGCATACCGGAGGATGGGCGCCCGGATGCCCGGCGGAGTGCTGCTCGCGGGACCGCCCGGCACCGGCAAGACCCTGCTGGCACGGGCCGTCGCCGGTGAGGCCGGAGTGCCGTTCTTCTCGGCATCGGCCTCCGAGTTCATCGAGATGATCGTCGGCGTCGGCGCGAGCCGGGTGCGGGAACTCTTCGCGGAGGCGCGCAAGGTCGCCCCCGCCATCGTCTTCATCGACGAGATCGACACCATCGGCCGGGCCCGGGGCGGCGGCTCCGGCATGGGCGGCCACGACGAGCGCGAGCAGACGCTCAACCAGATCCTCACCGAGATGGACGGATTCTCCGGCTCGGAGGGCGTCGTCGTGCTCGCCGCCACCAACCGCGCCGACGTGCTCGACCCCGCCCTCACCCGGCCCGGCCGCTTCGACCGGATCGTCCAGGTCAGCCCGCCGGACAGGACCGGCCGGGAGGCGATCCTGGAGATCCACACCCGGCAGATCCCGCTCGCCGACGATGTGAACCTGGCCCAGGTGGCCGGTACGACCCCCGGAATGACCGGGGCGGATCTGGCCAACCTGGCCAATGAGGCCGCGCTCCTGGCCGTCAAGCGCCAGCAGTCCGAGGTCACCCAGCCCGACTTCTCGGACGCCCTGGAGAAGGTCCAGCTGGGTGCGGAACGCTCCCTGGTCATGTCCGACGAGGAACGCCGCAGGACCGCGTACCACGAGAGCGGCCACGCCCTGCTCGGCATGGTCCAGCCGGGCGCCGACCCGGTCCGCAAGGTCACCATCGTGCCGCGCGGCCGGGCCCTGGGCGTCACGCTCTCGACGCCGGACGCCGACAAGTACGCGTACACCGAGGAGTATCTGCGCGGCCGCATCGTCGGGGCGCTCGGCGGCATGGCGGCCGAGCAGGTGGTCTTCGGCATGATCACCACCGGCGCGGAGAGCGATCTGGAACAGGTCACGAACCTGGCCCGCGGCATGGTCGGCCGCTGGGGCATGAGCCACAAGGTGGGCCGGCTGACGGCGATCCCGAGCGACGCCCAGCAGGCGTACGGCCTGTCGGCGGCCCCCGCCACGCTCGACGCTGTGGACGGCGAGATGCGGCGGATCGTCGACGAGTGCTACGAGGTGGCCTGCCGGCTCCTGCGCGAGAACCGGGAGCGGCTGGACTCGCTGTCCGCCGCTCTCCTGGCGAACGAGACGCTGGACGAGGCCGAGGCCTACCGGGCGGCCGGCATCACCCGCCTGGCCAAGTAGCGGCCGTCGCGCGGGCCGCACGCGCGGCCGCCGCTCGGGTCGCGCACGCGGTGCGGACGAGCTGGTCGCTCAGGTGGTGCAGACGAGATAGCGGAAGACGTTAGGCATCCAGATCGTGCCGTCCCGGCGCCGGTGCGGATGAAGGGCCTCCGCGACCTCCTTCTCCACCTGGTCCCGGTCCGTCGCCCGTACCGCCGCGTCGAAGAGCCGGGTGGAGAGCAGCCCCCGCACCGCGCTGTCCATGTCCGCGTACCCGAACGGGCAGGCCACCCGGCCCGAGCCGTCGGGATTCAGGCCGGCCCGGAACGCCAGCTCCTCCAGGTCGTCCCGGCCCGACGGCCGCCAGCCGCCGGTGCGCGGGGCCCGGTCCCGGTCGGACAGCCGCCCCGCCACCCGCAGCACGGGCGCCGTGGCGCAGCGCTCCGGCGGACCCCAGCCGGTGAGCACCACGGTGCTGCCCCGGGCGGCCAGCGGCACCGCGGACCGCAGTGCGGCCACCAGCCCCTCGCCGTCGTCGGACGAGCAGCCGATCGGGGTGAACGCGGTGATCAGGTTGTACGGCGCTCCGTCGGACGGCGGGGCGGCGGACGGATCACCCTCCAGGAGCCGCGGGTGCCCGGCCACGGGCCCGGAGTCGCTTCCGGGACCGGGCAGCAGCCGGGTCCGGGCGAGCGCCAGCCGTTCGAGGTCGGTGTCCACGCCGGTGACGCCCGCCCCACGGGCGGCAGCGATCAGCAGCGCGAGACCGGAGCCGCAGCCGAGGGAGAGCAGCCGGGTACCGGATCCCACTTCGAGCCGCTCGTACACCGCTTCGTAGAGCGGTGCCAGCATCCGCTCCTGGATCTCGGCCCAGTCCCGGGCACGGTTGCCGGGTTCCACCCGGGTGGACGTTTCCGCGTGGCTGTGGTGCCGGACGAGCGTTGGTGTCATGGAAAGCGCCCCAATCCGCCGAGAGGTCGGCCGTGTCCGATCGGTAGTGCCCGAGTGAATGCTCCCCCCGTGTACGTGTGCGCCCGCTTCCCCCGTATGTCAGAGAACTGCGCATCCGCGGTCGCGTCCAGGGGTCCGATGGCAATGGTTGTGTGCCGCGGTGGTGCGTCCGTGGGGAAGGCCCGCCGGACCGGGGCCCGTCGCCCCGTGCGGTGGGCGGTGTCGCCGTACGATGCGCGCCATGGCAAAGGCACCCGTTCTCACGCCCCAGGCCGAGGACTTTCCCCGCTGGTACCAGGATCTGATCAACAAGGCCGAACTCGCGGACAACGGCCCGGTGCGCGGCACCATGGTCATCCGGCCGTACGGATACAGCCTGTGGGAGCGGATGCAGCAGGAGATGGATGCCCGGATCAAAAAGGCGGGCGCCCGGAACGCCTACTTCCCGCTCTTCATCCCCCAGTCTTACCTGACACGCGAGGCCGAGCACGTCGAGGGCTTCGCGCCGGAGCTCGCGACGGTCACCCACGGCGGCGGGAAGGAGCTCGAAGAGCCCGTGGTGGTGCGGCCGACCTCCGAAACGATCATCAACGAGTACTTCTCGAAGTGGGTGCAGAGCTACCGGGATCTGCCGCTCCTGATCAACCAGTGGGCGAACGTCGTGCGCTGGGAGATGCGCCCGCGGGTCTTTCTCCGTACGACGGAATTCCTCTGGCAGGAGGGCCACACCGCCCATGCCACCGATGAGGAGGCCCGGGACTTCGCCGCGTACATCCACCGTGACGTGTACGCCGACTTCATGGTCAATGTGCTGGGCATCGACGTGGTCCTCGGCCGCAAGACCCCGGCGGAGCGGTTCGCGGGGGCCGTCAACACGCTCACGCTCGAAGCGATGATGCGGGACGGCAAGGCCCTGCAGATGGGTACGAGCCACGAGCTCGGCACCAATTTCGCCAAGGCCTTCCAC
Source organism: Streptomyces sp. NPDC059832 (assembly GCF_042731715.1). Classification (NCBI taxonomy): domain Bacteria; kingdom Bacillati; phylum Actinomycetota; class Actinomycetes; order Kitasatosporales; family Streptomycetaceae; genus Streptomyces; species Streptomyces sp. NPDC059832. Next base: position 67,059 of record NZ_JBHWIY010000023.1, read on the forward strand.
ACCAGCTACCTGTCCAGGGAGGGCAGGCAGGAGCTCGTCCGGCAGACCTCGTGGGGCTCCTCGACGCGGATGGTCGGCGGTCTGATCATGGCGCACGGCGACGACCACGGGCTCCGGGTGCCGCCCCGGCTCGCGCCCGTCCAGGCGGTCGTCCTCGCGGTCAAGGAGGACGAGGCCGTGCTGGCCGCGGTCCGGTCCGTCGCGGAGCGGCTGCGCGCGGCGGGGATCAGGACCGAGGTCGACGACCGCACGGACACCCCGTTCGGCCGCCGCGCGGTCGACTGGGAGCTGAAGGGCGTGCCGGTGCGGATCGAGATCGGTCCGCGCGATCTGGCGGCCGGCACCGCGATGCTGGCCCGGCGCGTGCCCGGCGGGAAGGAGCCGGTCGCCGTCGAGACCCTGCCCGCGTTGCTCCCGGCGGTCCTGGAGGAGGACCAGGCGGCGCTGCTGCGGGAGTCCCGGAGCCGGCGCGAGTCGGCCACCAGCGAGGTCGCGACCGTGGCGGAGGCCGTGGAGGCGGCCCTCGCGGGCGGCTGGGCCCGTATCGCCTGGTCGTCCCTCGGCCCGGCGGGGGAGGCCCGGCTCGCGGAGCACGGGGTGTCCGTACGGTGCCTGGTCGCCGGGGACGGGTCGGTGCCCGACGCGGACGACGCGCCCGGTAATGTCGCCCTGGTGGCACGCGCCTACTGACGCCCCACCCGCCGCCCCGGGCGCTCGGCGCCCCGGCGTACGGTGGCCGCCCACGCGTCCGGCGTACGCGTCGCTACGTACCACCTTGGTGCGAGCTGTGAGGCTTCTCCGCAGTTCTGCGCACCCGCCCTCGTCGGGACGCATCAATGGCAACTGACTGGTACGTGCAAATTATTTGGGATGGCCCGGAATCGGAACACCGGGGCACTCGTGCTCGTTGTCACGACGTGAGCACGACACCACCTGTACTTGCCGCAGAGCTGGCACAGGCGTGGGCCGACATTCAGCGGTACCACCCCGAGCTGCCCGATCTAGCCGCGCCCGAGTCCCTGATCGGAGAGTCCTCGTCCGCCTGTGGCGCCGAGCTCTCCTTCGAGCGACTGCTGCACGAGGCAGTCCACGGCATTGCCGCCGCGCGAGGCGTCCGCGACACTTCGCGCGCCGGCCGCTACCACAACCGCAGATTCCTCGCGATCGCCGAGGAGCTGGGCCTCGACCACGCCGAGGAGCCCCACCCCAGCAGCGGCTTCTCGCTGGTCACCCTCAACCCCGAGGCCAAGCGCCGGTACCGCCCGACGATCGAGCGGCTGCAGCGCGCCCTCAAGGCGCACACGGTCGCCACCGCCGCCGACACCAAGCGCTCCTTCCGCGGGCCGGCCGCCCGGCACGGCTCCTCCGGCGGAGGCGTCCGCGTCAAGGCCGTCTGCGACTGCGGCCGCAATGTGCGGGTCGTCCCGTCGGTCCTGGCGCAGGCGCCGATCGTCTGCGGAGGCTGCGGAAAGCCCTTCCGTATCCCGGAAGCCGCGGTCGCGGTGGGGTGACCCGGCGGGGTGTGGCACAATGGCTAGCTGTACTCGACAGTCGCATAGGACCCCTCTCTCCTCCGGCTGACGCGTCCATCGGGCACCCGAGTACCGCAACCCCACGTGGCATCTTCGTTGTGCCCAACCACGTCATAGACCAGGAGACACCACTTCCGTGGCAGTCAAGATCAAGCTGAAGCGTCTGGGCAAGATCCGTTCGCCTCACTACCGCATCGTCGTCGCCGACTCCCGTACCCGCCGTGACGGCCGGGCCATCGAGGAGATCGGCCTGTACCACCCGGTGCAGAACCCCTCGCGCATCGAGGTCAACTCGGAGCGTGCGCAGTACTGGCTGTCCGTCGGCGCCCAGCCGACCGAGCCGGTCCTCGCGATCCTGAAGCTCACCGGTGACTGGCAGGCCCACAAGGGTCTCCCGGCCCCCGCGCCGCTGCTGCAGCCGGAGCCCAAGGCTGACAAGCGCGCCCTGTTCGAGGCCCTGGCCAAGGACGGCGGCGAGGAGACCAAGGGCGAGGCCATCACGCAGAAGGCGAAGAAGGCCGACAAGAAGGCGGACGAGGCTGCTGACGCGGCTGCGCCCGCCGAGTCGACCGAGGCCTGAGCATGCTCGAGGAGGCTCTCGAGCACCTCGTGAAGGGCATCGTCGACAACCCTGACGATGTGCAGGTCGCCTCGCGCAACCTGCGCCGTGGTCGCGTGCTGGAGGTCCGGGTCCACCCCGACGACCTCGGCAAGGTGATCGGTCGCAACGGCCGCACCGCACGCGCGCTGCGTACCGTCGTGGGCGCCATCGGCGGCCGTGGCATCCGCGTCGACCTCGTCGATGTGGATCAGGTTCGCTGACAGAGTTGAACACCGGCACGGGCCGGGGAGGGCCATGCGCCCGCCCCGGCCCGTCGTCGTCCGACAGGAGAGACACAAGGTGCAGTTGGTAGTCGCGCGGATCGGCCGTGCCCATGGCATCAAGGGCGAGGTCACCGTCGAGGTCCGTACGGACGAGCCGGAGCTGCGGCTCGGGCCCGGGGCCGTGCTCGCCACCGAACCGGCGGGCGCCGGACCGCTGACGATCGAGACCGGCCGGGTGCACAGCGGACGGCTGCTGCTGCGCTTCGAGGGCGTCCGTGACCGTACGGCCGCCGAAGCCCTGCGCAACACGCTCCTGATCGCGGAGGTCGAACCGGCGGAACTCCCGGAGGACCCCGAGGAGTTCTACGACCATCAGCTCATGGACCTCGACGTGGTCCTCGCCGACGGCACCGAGATCGGCCGGATCACCGAGATCACGCACCTGCCGTCCCAGGACCTCTTCATCGTCGAGCGGCCGGACGGCAGCGAGGTGATGATCCCGTTCGTCGAGGAGATCGTCGCCGAGATCGATCTGGCGGAGCAGCGCGCGGTGATCACCCCGCCGCCCGGCCTGATCGACACGAGCCAGGCCGTGATCGCCTCCGCGCGGGACGAAGAGGGCGACGACGAGGCTCCCGAGGCCGGGAAGGACGCCTGATGCGCCTCGATGTCGTCACGATCTTCCCGGAGTACCTGGAACCGCTGAACGTCTCCCTCGTCGGCAAGGCCCGCGCGCGCGGCCGCCTCGACGTCCATGTGCACGACCTGCGCGACTGGACGTACGACCGGCACAACACGGTCGACGACACCCCGTACGGCGGCGGCCCCGGCATGGTCATGAAGACCGAGCCGTGGGGCGAGGCCCTGGACGACGCCCTGGCGGGCGGATACGAGGCCGGGGCGCACTCCCCGGTGCTCGTGGTGCCCACGCCCAGCGGCCGCCCGTTCACCCAGGAACTCGCCGTCGAGCTCTCCGAGCGGCCGTGGCTGATCTTCACGCCGGCCCGCTACGAGGGCATCGACCGGCGGGTCATGGACGAGTACGCGACCCGGATGCCGGTCGTCGAGGTGTCCATCGGGGACTATGTGCTGGCCGGCGGGGAAGCCGCGGTGCTGGTGATCACGGAGGCGGTCGCCCGGCTGCTGCCCGGGGTGCTCGGCAACGCGGAATCGCACCGGGACGATTCCTTCGCCCCCGGTGCGATGGCCAATCTGCTGGAGGGGCCCGTCTACACCAAGCCGCCCGAGTGGCGCGGCAGGGAGATCCCGGAGGTGCTGCTCAGCGGCCACCACGGGCGGATCGCCCGCTGGCGCCGGGACGAGGCGTTCCGTCGTACCGCCCTCAACCGGCCCGATCTGATCGAGCGCTGCGACGCCGCGGGGTTCGACAAGAAGGACCGCGAGATGCTGTCCATCCTCGGCTGGTCACCGGAGCCCGGCGGCCGATTTTGGCGCAGGCCCGAGGCCGTGGAACAATAGGTCGCTGCTGTACGTCCGGCGTGCGCCCCTGCCACAGGGGGAACGACGCCCGCCCGACGCGATCAGCACCCCCATTTCTCACTATCTCCCGTCGATGACCTGTGGCATCGGCGAAGAAAGCAGACAACATGGCTTCCCTGCTCGATGGCGTCAACGCCGCATCGCTGCGTACCGACGTCCCGGCGTTCCGCCCCGGTGACACCGTCAACGTCCACGTCCGAGTGATCGAGGGCAACCGCTCCCGTATCCAGCAGTTCAAGGGCGTTGTCATCCGTCGCCAGGGTGCGGGCGTCAGCGAGACCTTCACGGTCCGCAAGGTCTCCTTCAGCGTCGGCGTCGAGCGCACCTTCCCGGTGAACAGCCCGATCTTCGAGAAGATCGAGCTCGTCACCCGCGGTGACGTCCGTCGCGCCAAGCTGTACTACCTCCGTGAGCTGCGCGGCAAGGCCGCGAAGATCAAGGAGAAGCGCGACAACTGAGCTGATTCCCAGGTCCACTGGACGGCCGGATAGGCTCTGGCCCCGATGGACACGGAAGCAAAGCCCTCGGAGCGCGACCGCTCCTCCGCACCCGCAACGGCGCCGGAGGAGGGGTCGCGCTCCTCGCGTATCCCGGACCGGCCCACCGCGTCGATGTCCTGGCGGCGGACCGCCGCGCTCGGGGCAGCCTGCGCGGTCTTCGTACTGCTCCTGAGCAACTACGTGGTGCAGCCCTTCCTGATCCCCAGCGGCTCGATGGAGCCCACACTGCGAGTGGGGGACCGGGTGCTGGTGAACAAACTGGCCTACCGCTCCGGCTCCGTGCCGCAGCGCGGCGACGTGGTGGTCTTCGACGGCACAGGATCGTTTGTGCAGGAGCACCCGCGGGTGAATCCCGTCACCGGTCTGATGCACTCGGTGGCCGCGTCCCTGGGCCTGGCGGAGCCCGCCGAGACCGACTACGTGAAGCGGGTGGTGGGCGTGGGCGGTGACCGGGTGGTCTGCTGCGACAAGCGGGGTCGGATCGAGGTGAACGGCCGGCCGGTCGTCGAGGGCTATCTGTATCCGGGGGACGCGCCCTCCCGGGCCCGCTTCGACATCGTCGTCCCCGACGGCACGCTGTGGATGATGGGTGACCACCGCAGCAATTCCCGCGATTCGCGCGACCACCTGGGAGAGCCGGGCGGCGGCATGGTCCCGGTCGACATGGTGATCGGCAGGGTGGACTGGATCGGCTGGCCGCCCAGCCGACTGCGCTCACTGCCGGACGGCGCCGCCTTCGCCACCGTAGGGGCGCCGGGCGGGGGCCATGGGTAACCGCGGCCGCGGACGCGGCGGGTCCGAACCCGGGACACCGCCGACCGGCAGCGGACCGGCGGCCGAACGTTCGCTGCCCACCAGGGCCGAGCGGCGGAAGCTGGCCCGCAAGGTCAGGCGGCGGCGGCGCGGGTCCGCCGTAGGGGAGATACCCCTGCTCGTCGGCGTGGCACTGCTGATAGCGCTCGTGCTCAAGACATTCCTCGTGCAGGCCTTCGTGATCCCTTCGGGATCGATGGAGCAGACCATCCGGATCGGTGACCGGGTGCTCGTGGACAAACTGACGCCCTGGTTCGGATCCAGGCCCGAGCGCGGCGATGTCGTCGTCTTCAAGGACCCGGGGCGCTGGCTGAGGCAGGAGAACGTCGGCAAGAAGGACTCGCCCGTCGTCGTCAAGCAGGCGAAGGAGGTGCTGACCTTCATCGGGCTGCTGCCCTCCGACGACGAACAGGACCTGATCAAGCGGGTGATCGCGGTCGGCGGCGACACGGTGAAGTGCTGCGGCAAGGACGGCCGGATCACCGTCGACGGGGTGCCGCTCGACGAGCCCTATCTGTATCCCGGGAACCCTCCCTCCCTCATCAAATTCGAGGTAAAGGTTCCGCCGGGCCGGATCTTCGTGATGGGCGACCACCGGTCCGATTCCGCCGATTCCCGCTATCACCTGGACGAGCCGGAACACGGCACGGTGTCCGAGGACGAGGTCGTGGGACGTGCTGTCGTGATCGCCTGGCCGTTGGGCCATTGGCGAAGACTGGAGGAGCCGGCGACTTTCGGCTCGGTCCCTGACGCGCGCGCCGGGTCGGCTGCCGCGCCGGGCCCGTCGAATAGTGTGTCGTCCCAGGATCTCAACGGAATGATCCCTCTCCCGACCCCTGCGGAACTCCCGCTCGTTATGGGAGTGGTGGGCCTGCACCGGCTAGGGCGCAGGCGGTGGCACGGAGTAAGGAGTGGATGTGGGGGATTTGGCCGTCGGCGCACGATCCGGACACGAGGAACCCGAGGACCGGCCGGACCGTTCGGGCAATGCCGAGTCCGCCGGGACGACGGGCCACGCGGGGAGTGACGGCGATACTCCGGGCGGCGGTGGCAGGGCAGCGAAGAAGCCCCGCTCCTTCTGGAAGGAGCTGCCACTGCTCATCGTCATCGCACTGGTTCTCGCGCTGCTGATCAAGACGTTCCTGGTGCAGGCGTTCTCGATCCCCTCGGACTCGATGCAGAACACGCTCCAGCGGGGCGACCGGGTGCTGGTCGACAAGCTGACCCCCTGGTTCGGCGCGGAGCCCGAGCGCGGCGAGGTCGTGGTCTTCCACGACCCGGGCGGCTGGCTCGACGACACCCCCGAGGTCCACCCGAATGTGGTCCAGAAGTTCCTCAGCTTCATCGGTCTGATGCCGTCCGCCGAGGAGAAGGACCTGATCAAACGGGTGATCGCGGTCGGCGGCGACACGGTGGAGTGCAAGGAGAACGGCCCTGTCGTGGTCAATGGCAAGGCCTTGGACGAGAAGTCGTTCATCTTCCCGGGCAACACGCCCTGCAACGACGAGCCGTTCGGCCCGATCGAGGTCCCCAAGGGCCGCATCTGGGTGATGGGCGACCACCGTCAGGACTCCCGCGACTCCCGCTACCACCAGGAACTCCCGGGCAACGGCACGGTCTCCAACGACGAGGTCGTCGGCCGGGCCGTCGTCGTGGCGTGGCCGATCAACCGCTGGGCGACCCTGCCGGTCCCGAAGACCTTCGACCAGCCGGGCCTGAACGCCGCGATGGCCGTGGCGCCCGGTGCGATCGGCATCGCCGGAGCCGTGCCGATCGTGCTCTGGCGACGCAGGCGGGCCGGCCTGGAATCCGGCCGCCAGAAGTGACTGATGGTCCGTCATGATTCGTTGAATCGTGCCGATTCGGCAGGGTGTCGCGATGTCGTTGCGATCAAGGCATCGGCAGGATCGAGTAAATGCGAGGCGCTCGCCGGGCGTTCTTCATAGGATCTTGACGACCGATCAGTACAGCTGCACAGGGGGAAGACATGGCACGTATTTCTCGGGTGAAGGTCATGGGCGCTCTTGCCGCGGCCGTCGTGGGCGTGGCCGTTGCGAGCACTCCGGCCACCGCCGACACGGGGCACTCCTACGGCTACGGCTCCTGCACCCACACGTCCGACGGCTGGTTCATCAGCAACGGGGACACGCTGTACCTCAAGGACACGTGCGCGGACGGCTTCTCCGCCGCTCTCAAGGTCGATGTGGCTCCCATCAAGACGGGCGAGGGCTACGACTTCATGGTGTGGAACAGCGGTGGCAACGGCACCACGAAGAAGGAAGACAGCCACAATTTCCCCGAGGGTGTGAAGATCTGCATCAAGGCGGGTCTCGGCCACCCGTCCACCGGTGAGATCGGCGGGTTCGGCTCCAGCTGGGTGTGTGCGACGACCTGAGCCCGGGGCCCCGTCTCCACCGGCCGGAGATGGACCGGCGGCCCAGGCCGTCCGGTACGCGCTGAAGGATGCCGGTGCCCGTGACGCGGGCGCCGGACGGCACGGATGAACCGCCCTCCGGCGGCTCGGCGAGCACGCTGAGCCACCGGAGGGCGGTTGTCGGTGGTGGGTGGCCGGGGAATTGCCCGGCGGACGACAAGATGGTCGGGTACGCAGTGGCCCTGTGGAACTCCCGTTCGTTGTTCGGGGCAGTGGGCTTCGAACGAACGGGGCCCGGAGCAGGCGTGGGCGCAGAGTGAGGACTGGATGTGAGTGACGTGGCTGCCGGTGCACGACCTGGACATGGAGAGCCCGCGGAGAGGCCCGGCCAGCCCGCTGAGCCTGTCGCCGGCCCGCCGGGGGAGACACCCGATCCGGACGCGCCCGCGGATGCGCAGGCTGCGGACGGGGACGGCAGGAAGGTCAGGAAGCAGCGCCCTTTCTGGAAGGAGCTGCCGCTGCTGATCGTCGTCGCGCTGGTTCTCGCGCTGCTGATCAAGACGTTCCTGGTGCAGGCGTTCTCGATCCCCTCGGACTCGATGCAGAACACGCTCCAGCGGGGCGACCGGGTGCTGGTCGACAAGCTGACGCCCTGGTTCGGCGGGGAGCCCGAGCGCGGTGAGGTGGTCGTTTTCCATGATCCGGACAACTGGCTGGCCGGGGAGCCGACTCCCGAGTCGAACGTGGTGCAGGACTTCCTGAGTTTCATCGGTCTGATGCCGTCGTCCAAGGAGAAGGACCTGATCAAGCGGACGATCGCGGTCGGCGGCGACACCGTGGAATGCACGAAGGGCGGTCCGGTCGAGGTCAACGGGAAGGCGCTCGTCGAGCCGTACATCTTCCCGGGTGACTCGGCGTGCGACGACAAGCCCTTCGGGCCGTTCAAGGTGCCCGAAGGCAAGATCTGGGTGATGGGCGACCACCGGCAGAACTCCTGGGACTCGCGCTATCACACCGAGGACGCGACCAAGGGCTTCGTGCCCGTCGAGGACGTCGTCGGGCGGGCCGTGGTCGTGGCCTGGCCGATCAACCGCTGGGCGACGCTGCCGGTCCCGGACACCTTTGACCAGCCGGGGATCGGCGTGGCGGCGGGTCTGGCCCCGGGCGCGCTCGGCGTGGCGGGCGCGCTGCCTCTCGTACTGTGGCGCCGCAGGAGGCTGACCAGCGGGCGTACCGCCGGGTAGGGTGCCGACTCGGGTCAGCGATTGTCGATCTCCGAGGTGGGGGGACGCCGGGATGAGCGGAAATGGACGTACGGGTGACGGTCACGGCCGGCTCGGCAGCATGCTGTCGGGGCTGGCCGTGGCCGTCGGCTGTGTGCTCTTCCTCGGCGGGTTCGCCTGGGGGGCGGTGGTGTACAAGCCGTACACGGTGCCGACCGAGTCGATGACGCCGACGGTGCATTCGGGCGACCGGGTGCTCGCGCAACGGATCGACGGCAGCGAGGTGCACCGCGGTGACGTGGTGGTCTTCACCGATCCGGCGTGGGGCGACATGCCGATGGTGAAGCGGGTCGTCGGGATCGGTGGCGACAAGATCGCCTGCTGCGCGAAGGGCGGCCGGCTCACGGTCAACGGCAAGCCCATTGACGAACCGTATCTGCACACGAAGGGCCTCGCCTCGGCCGAGGACTTCACGGCGGAGGTGCCCGAGGGGCAGCTCTTCCTGCTGGGCGACGAACGCACCGCCTCACTGGACTCCCGGGTCCACCTGGACGACGCGGGGCAGGGCTCCGTCCCCCGCGACGCGGTACGGGCCCGGGTGGATGCCATCGCCTGGCCGATGAACGGCATGGTCGAGCGTCCGCGGGCCTTCGCCGCCCTCCCCGGCGGGGTGTCGTCGCCCGGACCACTGCGATTGCAGCTAGGGGCCGTGGTCGTGGGCATGGTGCTCATCCTGGGCGGTGCGGCATACGGCCCGATCGCGGCCCGGTCCGCACGATCGGCACGGAACAAGCGCGGAAGGGTTCCCGCCGGTGCGCATTGAGAAGCGGAAGGTCGCCCGGGTGGTGCTCCTGGACCCCGACGACCGGATCCTTCTGATCCACGGCTTCGAACCGGAGGATCCGGAGAGCACCTGGTGGTTCACCCCCGGCGGCGGCCTGGAGGACGACGAGACCCGGGAGGAGGCCGCGCTGCGCGAGCTCACGGAGGAGACCGGCATCACCGATGTCGAACTCGGCCCGCTGCTCTGGCGGCGGATGTGCTCATTCCCGTTCGACGGCTGCCGCTGGGACCAGGACGAGTGGTATTTCCTGGCACGTACGACACAGACCGTCACCGACACCAGTGGGCTGACCGGGCTGGAGCAGCGCAGTGTCGCGGGTCTGAGGTGGTGGACCTCCGCCGAACTGTCGGCGGCGCGTGAGACGGTGTACCCGACCAGGCTCGCCGAGTTGCTGCGCACGCTGCTCGACGAGGGTCCCCCGCGTACGCCACTGGTTCTGGACCCCGAAATCGCCTAAGCGCCCAGGGGGCCCGGGGCCTGGCGCACAATGGGGGGACGCACGGCTGAAGGGGAACATGCCAATGAGCGCCGAGGACCTCGAAAAGTACGAGACCGAGATGGAGCTGAAGCTCTACCGGGAGTACCGAGATGTCGTCGGTCTGTTCAAATATGTGATCGAGACCGAACGGCGCTTCTACCTCACCAACGACTACGAGATGCAGGTGCACTCGGTCCAGGGCGAGGTGTTCTTCGAAGTATCGATGGCGGACGCCTGGGTCTGGGACATGTACCGGCCCGCGCGGTTCGTCAAGCAGGTACGGGTGCTGACGTTCAAGGACGTCAACATCGAGGAGCTCAACAAGAGCGATCTCGAACTCCCGGGTGGCTGAGCCCACTCCAAGGGGGGATTAGATTCCCACTTCCGGGTGGCCGGGTTATCCACAATTCCGGAGTTGTCCACCAAGATCCACAAGCCGGGACCCGACGCGTCAGAGTCGGTCCCGGAGGTGGTGCCGAAATGAACGCACGGGGGGCACTCGGGCGGTACGGCGAGGATCTGGCGGCACGGCTGCTGGCCGAAGCCGGCATGTCCGTACTGGAGCGGAACTGGCGCTGTCGCGCCGGTGAGATCGACATCGTCGCGATGGACGGCGACGCACTCGTGGTCTGCGAGGTGAAGACCCGCAGGGCGGGCGCGTTCGAGCATCCGATGGCGGCCGTCACGCCGGTCAAGGCGGAGCGGCTGCGGCGGCTGGCCGGTATCTGGATGGACCGGCACGGCGGCCCGCCGTCCGGCGGGGTCCGGATCGATCTGGTCGGAGTGGTGCTGCCCAGGCGCGGAGCGCCCGTCGCCGAGCATGCGCGGGGGGTGGCCTGATGGGGTTCGCGCGGGCGTGCTCGGTGGCGCTCGTCGGCGTCGAGGGTGTGGTGGTGGAGGTCCAGGCGGACCTGGAGGCGGGGGTGGCCGCGTTCACCCTGGTGGGGCTGCCGGACAAGAGTCTGGTGGAGAGCCGGGACCGGGTCAGGGCCGCGGTGGTGAACTCGGGGGCCGAGTGGCCGCAGAAGAAACTCACGGTGGGCCTGTCACCGGCCTCCGTCCCGAAGGGCGGCTCCGGGTTCGATCTCGCTGTCGCCTGCGCGGTGCTGGGGGCGGCCGAGCGGATCGATCCGGCGTCCATCGCCGATGTGGTGATGATCGGTGAGCTCGGACTCGACGGCCGGGTGCGGCCGGTGCGCGGCGTGCTGCCGGCCGTGCTCGCCGCGGCGGAGGCCGGGTACCGCCAGGTCGTCGTGCCCGAACAGACGGCGGGGGAGGCGGCGCTGGTCCCCGGGGTCTCCGTCCTCGGGGTACGGAGCCTGCGGCAGCTGATCGCCGTGCTCTGCGAGGAGCCGGTGCCCGACGAGCGGGAGGCGCACGACGAGGGGCGTCCCGACACCATGCTGGCAGGGCTGATGGTGCCCGGCGCGGGCATCGGTACCGGGATCGCCCGCGGGGCCGGTCAGGGCGAGGGGAATTCACCGGATCTGGCGGATGTGGCGGGGCAGGAGCGGCCCCGCAAGGCTCTGGAGGTCGCCGCGGCCGGCGGTCACCACCTGCTGCTCTCGGGACCGCCGGGCGCCGGCAAGACCATGCTGGCCGAGCGGTTGCCGGCGATCCTGCCGACGCTGACCAGAAAGGAATCCCTGGAGGTGACCGCGGTGCACTCGGTGGCAGGCATTCTGCCGCCGGGAGAGCCACTGGTCACCCGGCCTCCCTACTGCGCGCCCCACCACTCGGCGACGATGCAGTCGCTGGTCGGCGGGGGCAACGGGCTGCCGCGTCCCGGTGCGGTCTCGCTGGCCCACCGAGGGATTCTCTTTCTGGACGAAGCGCCCGAATTCTCCGTGCGGGCACTGGACGCGCTGCGCCAGCCGCTGGAATCGGGGCATGTGGTGGTGGCACGCAGCGCCGGGGTGGTCCGGCTGCCCGCCCGATTCCTGATGGTGCTGGCCGCAAACCCCTGCCCGTGCGGCCGGCACAGCCTCAACGGTGCCGGCTGCGAATGCCCGCCGTCGGCGGTCAGGCGCTACCAGGCACGGCTCTCCGGGCCACTGCTCGACCGGGTGGATCTGCGGGTGCTCGTCGACCCGGTCAGGCGCGAGGACCTGATGGGGCAGGGTGGCCGCGGCGAGTCGACAGCCTCCGTCGCGGCCCGGGTCCAGGAGGCAAGGGCGCGGGCCGCGGACCGGCTGGCGGGCACCGCGTGGTCCACCAACAGCGAGGTGCCCGGCCATGAGCTGCGGACCCGGCTGGTCGCGGCACCGGGCGCGCTCATGGAAGCCGAACGGGACATGGAACGGGGCATGCTCACCGCGCGGGGCCTGGACCGGGTGCTCAGGGTGGCGTGGACGGTCGCCGATCTGCGCGGCGCCGACCGTCCGGACGCGTCGGACATCGCGGTGGCGCTGGAACTGCGGACCGGTATTCCGCGGGGCGCCCTGACGAAGGCCGGAGCGTCATGAGGCCGGGGGTGGACGGCGGGCAGGGAAAAGGGCGGGACCCGTCGGGAGACGCACGGCACCGGGTCCCGGAACAGGACCCGGGGGAGGCGCCCGGGACGGGGCCGGGGATGGCGGTGAGCAGCCGGGAGCGGCTGGCACGGGCCGCCCTGACCCGCATCATCGAGCCGGGGGACGAGCGCGGCGGCCGCTGGCTGCGCGAGTGCGGTGCCGTCGAACTGATACGGCGGATCACCACCAGGGACGGCACCGCGGAGCAGCTGCGCGGAATGACACCGAAACGGCTCGCCGGGTACCGGCTGCGGGCCGAGGGCGCCGACCCCGGGCGCGACCTCTCGGTGGTTGCCGCGCTCGGCGGGCGGTTCATCTGTCCCGGGGACCGGGAATGGCCCAGCCAGCTCGACGACCTCGCGGACGCCAGGCCGACCGGCCTGTGGGTGCGCGGGCCCCGCGATCTGCGGCTCTGGGCGCTGCGCTCGGTCGCCGTGGTGGGCGCCCGTGCCTGCACGCCCTACGGATCGCACATGGCGGCCGGCCTCGGCGCGGGACTCGCGGAGCTGGGGTGGGTGGTCGTGTCGGGAGCCGCGTTCGGGGTCGACGGAGCGGCGCACCGCGGCGCGCTCGCCGTCGGCGGGGCGACGATGGCGGTACTGGCCTGCGGGGTGGACGTCCCCTACCCCCGGGGACACGCCGAGCTGATCGGACGGATGGCGGAACAAGGGCTCGTCATCGGCGAATTACCACCGTCCGATCATCCCACCCGCAGCAGATTCATCCTCCGGAACCGGGTCATCGCCGCGTTGACGCGCGGGACGGTCGTGGTCGAGGCCGAATACCGCAGTGGTTCCCTGGTCACCGCGCACTGCGCACAGCGGCTCGGCCGCTTCACCATGGGCGTGCCGGGCCCCGCCACCAGTGGGCTGTCGGCAGGGGTCCATGAACTCCTGCGCGGAGAGGGCGTCCTGGTGACCGATGCCTCGGAAGTCGCCGAACTGGTGGGGGACATCGGTGAACTCGCTCCGGCCAGACGAGGCCCCGTGCATCCCAGGGACCTGCTGGACGCGGTCTCCGCCAGGGTCCTCGACGCACTGCCGTACCGGGGTGCCGTCAGCGGGCGCGATGTGGCCCGTGCCGCCGGCACCAGTACCGACGAGGCGCTCGGCAGGCTGTACGAACTGCACTCACTGGGGTTCGTCGAACGGGATGGCGATGGATGGCAGTTGACGCCGCGACCGACTTGCAATGGCGACGCGCGGCGAGGCGGTACTTGACCTGGAGCATTCGGGTGAAAAGGTGATGCAGACGACCTCGGCGGATCCTTCAGTGACGCCTCCGGGGCCGACGCACGCGGCGACGGTCCCGGGCCTCAGTCATGTCGGATCGGCCGGATTCGCACAGTACCGATCCTTTATCCTGCGCGGACCGCGACATCACAGTCACGCTACGCTCACAAGGATTCCGACTCAGACATACGTCCCAGCACTTCACAGCAGAACGGCTCAAGGCACCACATGCCCCAGCACACCTCCGGGTCTGACCGCGCGGCAGTACCACCGGCTGCGCGTGGCACTGTGCGCCCCTCTGCCCCCTCCTCGCTCGACGAGTTGTGGCGTTCGTACAAGTCCACGGGCGACGAGCGGCTGCGGGAGCAGTTGATCCTGCACTACTCGCCGCTGGTGAAGTACGTCGCGGGCCGGGTGAGCGTGGGCCTGCCTTCCAATGTCGAGCAGGCGGACTTCGTCTCCTCGGGGGTCTTCGGCCTGATCGACGCGATCGAGAAGTTCGACATCGAGCGCGCGATCAAGTTCGAGACGTACGCGATCACCCGCATCCGTGGCGCGATGATCGACGAACTGCGTGCGCTGGACTGGATCCCGCGCTCGGTGCGCCAGAAGGCGCGCGCGGTGGAACGCGCCTATGCCACGCTGGAGGCGCAGCTGAGGCGCACCCCTTCCGAGGCGGAGGTCGCCGCGGAGATGGGGATCGCGCTGGAGGAACTGCACGCGGTTTTCAGCCAGTTGTCGCTGGCGAACGTGGTCGCGCTGGAGGAGTTGCTGCATGTCGGCGGCGAGGGCGGCGACCGGCTCAGTCTGATGGACACCCTGGAGGACACCGCCGCCGACAATCCGGTGGAGGTCGCCGAGGACCGCGAGCTCAGGCGACTGCTCGCCCGTGCCATCAACACGCTTCCGGAGCGCGAGAAGACGGTCGTGACGCTCTACTACTACGAGGGCCTCACCCTCGCCGAGATCGGCAACGTGCTCGGGGTCACCGAGAGCCGGGTGAGTCAGATCCACACCAAATCGGTGCTCCAGCTGCGCGCGAAACTGGCCGACGCCGGACGCTGAGTCCCACGCGAGGCCGGTAGTGGCATGGCCGCTTCGGCCATGGATCAGGGGCGTACGCGCCCTCTCGAACACCGGTCGCCGTACAGTGGACGCGTGCCCAGGATTCGAGCGGCCTCGGTGGCCGAGCACCGGACCATGCAGCGCGGCGCCCTCCTGGACGCCGCACGCTCCCTGCTGTCCGAGGGGGGTACGGAGGCATTGACCTTCCCCGCCCTCGCCGAACGCACGGGCCTCGCCCGGTCCTCCGTGTATGAGTACTTCCGCTCCCGCGCGGCCGTGGTCGAAGAGCTCTGCGCCGTCGACTTCCCCGTCTGGGCGGCCGAGGTCGAGAACGCCATGGAGCAGGCCACGACGCCCGAGGGCAAGATCGAGGCCTATGTGCGCCGACAGCTCGACCTCGTCGGGGACCGCCGCCACCGCGCGGTCGTCGCCATCTCGGCGAGCGAACTGGACGCCGGGGCGCGCGAGAAGATCAGGGCCGCGCACGGCGGGCTGATCGCCATGATCGTCGAGGCGCTCGGCGACCTCGGCCACGCACAGCCGAGGCTGGCGGCGATGCTGCTCCAGGGTTCGGTGGACGCCGCGGTGCGACGTATCGAACTGGCCGTGGCCGAGGAGCCGTCCGTGATCGCGGACACCGCCGTCACCATGATTCTCCGAGGCGTGCAGGGCGTACGGGACTGACGCCGTCGCCGCGTCGCGGTGACCGCGGGCAGAACGCCGGGGGCGGCGAGTCCGTCCCCGGTCCCCCCGGCCGATTCCGCGGGCTCGGGCACGCCGAACACCGGAAGCAGCCGGGACGGACCCCGCCGCAGCAGCGACGGCGGCAGCAGCGACAGCGGATCCAGATACGTGTCACCACGCAGCAGTCCCCAGTGCAGACAGCCCGACGCGCAGTGGAAGGGCCCCGCCTCCACGATCGCCACCACCTGCCCCGCCGTCACCTTCTCGCCCTTCGCGACCAGCGCCCGCACCGGTTCGTACGTGGTCCGCAGCGGCGGATCGCCGCCGCCGGCCACCTCGATCGCCATCACCCCGCGCCCCGCCACACGCCCTGCGAACGAGATCTGTCCCGAGGCGGCGGCGAGCACCGCAGCCCCCGGCTCCGTGGCGAGGTCGACCCCGCGGTGGCCCCGCGCGTAGGGGCCGGCCGGGGGTTCCCAGCCCCGTACGACCGCGGGCCGCCCCGCGAGCGGCCAGCCCCGGTCGCCCACCGACATCGGCGTCGGTACGGGAACGGGGCCGGGGCCCGGTGCTCCGGCCGCGGCGGCCGATGGGCCGCACAGCACGGCCAGCAGGCCCACCACCGCCACCACGAGCGCCCTCCGCGCGCGAAGGGAAACTGGCTCCACCGGGAAGGTCGGGCAGGTCGGATCAGCCGGGTCGGTCGGGTCGGTCGGGCAGGTCGGATCAGTCGTGCATTGCATGGCAGAACCGTCCCGCAGCCCCCCGCTCCGCGGGGATCATGAACCGGACCTGTGGACAACCAACCGGTTGTGGACAGCGCCGTCACCCGGCACCCGGGCCGTCCCGTACACTTCCTATGGCGATCCGGGTCACCGGGTCGACTTCGCACGCCCCGCCACCTCCCTCTCTGCGGACGGTGGCCGCGCTCCTCGGTCCCTCGTGGCACGGCGCGTCGGGGCGTCAGGCGCGACAGCAATCCTGCGGTCGCGACAACCGAGCACCTCAAGGAGTACGGCCATGGCCGTCGTCACGATGCGGGAGCTGCTGGAAAGCGGCGTCCACTTCGGTCACCAGACCCGTCGCTGGAACCCGAAGATGAAGCGCTTCATCTTCACCGAGCGCAACGGCATCTACATCATCGACCTGCTCCAGTCGCTGTCGTACATCGACCGCGCCTACGAGTTCGTCAAGGAGACCGTCGCCCACGGCGGCTCCATCATGTTCGTGGGTACGAAGAAGCAGGCCCAGGAGGCCATCGCCGAGCAGGCGACGCGCGTCGGCATGCCGTACGTCAACCAGCGTTGGCTCGGTGGCATGCTCACCAACTTCTCCACCGTCTACAAGCGCCTTCAGCGTCTGAAGGAGCTCGAGCTCATCGACTTCGAGGACGTGGCCGCCTCCGGCCTCACCAAGAAGGAGCTCCTGGTCCTCTCCCGCGAGAAGGCCAAGCTGGAGAAGACCCTCGGTGGTATCCGCGAGATGCAGAAGGTGCCGAGCGCCGTCTGGATCGTCGACACCAAGAAGGAGCACATCGCCGTCGGTGAGGCGCGCAAGCTCCACATCCCGGTCGTCGCGATCCTCGACACCAACTGCGACCCCGACGAGGTCGACTACAAGATTCCGGGCAACGACGACGCGATCCGCTCCGTCACCCTGCTCACCCGCGTGATCGCCGACGCCGTCGCCGAGGGCCTCATCGCCCGTTCCGGTGCCGCCACCGGTGACTCGAAGCCGGGCGAGAAGGCCGCCGGCGAGCCGCTCGCCGAGTGGGAGCGCGACCTGCTCGAGGGCGACAAGAAGGCCGACACCGAGGTGCAGACCTCCGCCGAGACCGAGAAGGTCGCGGACGCCGAGGCCGCCGAGGCCCCCGCCGCCGAGGCTGCTGCCGAGGCCCCCGCCGCCGAGGCTCCGGCCGCGGACGCCGAGCAGGCCTGACACCCGTCACGGCTGATGACGGCGGGGGCCGGTGCCACAAGCACCGCCCCCGCCGTTCACCCGTAGATCTTTCAGACTTCGAGAGAGAAATACAGACTCATGGCGAACTACACCGCCGCTGACGTCAAGAAGCTCCGCGAGCTGACCGGCGCCGGCATGATGGACTGCAAGAAGGCGCTCGACGAGGCCGACGGCAACGTCGACAAGGCCGTCGAGGCGCTCCGTATCAAGGGTCAGAAGGGCGTCGCCAAGCGCGAGGGCCGTTCTGCCGAGAACGGTGCCGTCGTCTCCCTCATCTCCGAGGACAAGACCTCCGGCGTTCTGCTCGAGCTGAAGTGCGAGACGGACTTCGTCGCCAAGGGTGACAAGTTCCAGACCGTCGCCAACACGCTCGCCGCCCACGTCGCCGCGACCTCCCCGGCCGACCTGGCCGCGCTGCTCGCCTCCGAGATCGAGGCCGGCAAGACCGTCCAGGCGTACGTCGACGAGGCCAACGCCAACCTCGGCGAGAAGATCGTCCTGGACCGCTTCGCGCAGTTCACCGGCGGTTACGTGGCTGCGTACATGCACCGCACGATGCCCGACCTCCCGCCGCAGGTCGGTGTCCTGGTCGAGCTCGACAAGGAGAACGCCGAGGTCGCCAAGGACGTCGCGCAGCACATCGCCGCCTTCGCCCCGAAGTACCTCAACCGCGACGAGGTCCCGGCCGAGACGGTCGAGAACGAGCGTCGTGTCGCCGAGGCCACCTCTCGCGAGGAGGGCAAGCCCGAGGCCGCCCTTCCGAAGATCGTCGAGGGTCGCGTCAACGGCTTCTTCAAGGACGTCGTCGTCCTGGAGCAGGCCTTCGCCAAGGACAGCAAGAAGTCCGTCCAGAAGGTTCTGGACGAGGCCGGTGTCACCCTGAAGCGCTTCTCGCGCATCAAGGTCGGCATCTGAGTCCGTCCGCGAACAACGGTGGACCCCGATAGGGTCTAGTGCAGTCGTCGGCCGCACTCACGCCGTACGACCGCAGATCTGACGAGGAGGCCATTGCCGCTGAGGGACACCAGACCCACCGGCAATGGCCTTCTTCGTATGTGCACGAGGAGAATCTCCATGAACAAGGGCGCGGACGCCGCACAAGGTGACCACAAGCGCGACGACGGCAAGGTGGCCGGACGCTTCATGCTGAAGCTGTCCGGAGAGGCGTTCGCCGGCGGCGGGGGTCTGGGTGTCGACCCCGACGTCGTACACGCCATCGCCCGGGAAATCGCGGCGGTCGTCCGCGACGGCGCGGAAATCGCGATCGTCATCGGCGGCGGCAACTTCTTCCGCGGTGCCGAGCTCCAGCAGCGCGGCATGGACCGGGCCCGGTCCGACTACATGGGCATGCTCGGCACGGTCATGAACTGCCTGGCGCTCCAGGACTTCCTGGAGAAGGAAGGCATCGACTCCCGCGTCCAGACCGCCATCACCATGGGGCAGGTCGCGGAGCCGTACATCCCGCTGCGCGCCGTGCGCCACCTGGAGAAGGGCCGTGTCGTCATCTTCGGCGCAGGCATGGGGATGCCGTACTTCTCCACCGACACCACTGCCGCCCAGCGCGCCCTGGAGATCGACGCAGAGGGCCTTCTGATGGGCAAGAACGGGGTGGACGGGGTCTACGACTCCGACCCGAAGACCAACCCCGACGCGGTGAAGTTCGACGCGCTCGAGTACAGCGAGGTTCTCGCCCGTGACCTCAAGGTCGCCGACGCCACCGCCATCACGCTCTGCCGTGACAACGACCTGCCGATCCTCGTCTTCGAGCTGACCGCCACCGGCAATATCGCCCGCGCGGTCAATGGTGAGAAGATCGGCACGCTCGTGAGTGACCGGAGCACCCGGGCCTGAGGACCGGGGGACCTTCCCGGAGTACCGCGGGGAGGTCCGGGCCCCCGGGGAAACCCCCGGGACCGGCCCCGAAGGATGGACAACGGCCTGCCGGTCGGACACCGTGCAGGTGAGGACGCGACGCAGGACCCGCCGGGCCCGAGCACGACGGGCCCACTCAAGACACGCAGGAGCACGTGGTGATCGAAGAAACCCTCCTCGAGGCCGAGGAGAAGATGGAGAAGGCCGTCGTCGTCGCGAAAGAGGACTTCGCCGCGATCCGTACCGGCCGTGCGCACCCGGCGATGTTCAACAAGATCGTCGCCGACTACTACGGCGCGCTGACCCCGATCAACCAGCTCGCCTCGTTCTCGGTGCCCGAGCCGCGCATGGCCGTCGTGACGCCGTTCGACAAGACCGCGCTGCGCAACATCGAGCAGGCCATCCGTGACTCGGATCTCGGCGTCAACCCGAGCAACGACGGCAATATCATCCGGGTGACCTTCCCGGACCTCACCGAGGAGCGCCGCCGCGACTACATCAAGGTCGCCAAGGCGAAGGCCGAGGACTCCAAGATCTCCATCCGCGCCGTGCGCCGCAAGGCCAAGGAGACCCTCGACAAGCTGGTCAAGGACAAGGAGTCGGGCGAGGACGAGGTGCGTCGCGCCGAGAAGGAGCTCGACGACACCACCGCGAAGTACGTCGCGCAGGTCGACGAGCTGCTCAAGCACAAGGAAGCCGAGCTGCTCGAAGTCTGATGAACGACTCTTCCTGGGGCGCCCCGCAGGGAGCCGGCCATTGGGGTGCGCCCGAGATGCGGGCGGGTCCTGCTTACGATGTGCATGACGCCCAGCAGACTCGGCCCATGCCCATCGTGCCGGACGTTCCCGACGCAGGTAGAGACGCTGACGACCGTGATGACCGGGGCCAGGGGGCCGGACGCCTGAGCGGCGGCCCCCTGTTCCGTGACGAGAAGCCGCAGGAGCCCATGTCCACCGCGCCGCCGCCCCCGCAGAAGAAACGTGCGGGTCGTGATCTGCGAGCCGCCATAGGGGTCGGTGTGGGGCTCGGCGCCGTCATCGTCGCCTCGCTGTTCATCGTGAAGGCCGTCTTCGTCGGTGTGATCGCCGTCGCCGTCGTCGTGGGCCTGTGGGAACTGACCTCCCGGCTCCAGGAGCGCAAGGGCATCAAGGCACCGCTCATCCCGCTGGCGGTGGGCGGCGCGGCGATGGTGGTCGCCGGTTACGCGCAGGGCGCCGAAGGCGCCTGGGTGGCGATGGCGCTGACCGCGCTGGCGGTGCTCGTCTGGCGGATGACCGAGCCGCCGGAGGGCTACCTCAAGGACGTCACGGCCGGTGTGTTCGCGGCGTTCTACGTACCGTTCCTCGCCACGTTCGTCGCCATGCTCCTGACCGCCGACGACGGGCCGCAGCGGGTGCTCACCTTCCTGCTGCTGACCGTGGTCAGCGACACGGGCGCGTACGCCGTCGGCTGGCGCTTCGGGAAGCACAAGCTCGCGCCGCGCATCAGCCCCGGAAAGACCCGGGAGGGCCTGTTCGGGGCCGTCGCCTTCGCGATGGTCGCCGGTGCGCTGTGCATGCAGTTCCTGATCGACGGCGGTGCCTGGTGGCAGGGGCTGCTGCTCGGGCTCGCGGTCGCGGCCAGCGCCACCCTCGGCGACCTGGGCGAGTCGATGATCAAGCGGGACCTCGGGATCAAGGACATGGGCACGCTGCTGCCGGGGCACGGCGGCATCATGGACCGGCTGGACTCGCTGCTGCCGACCGCCCCGGTGGTCTGGCTGCTGCTGGTGCTGTTCGTCGGCTCCGGCTGAGGTCAGGCCCCTGACCTGGGATTTTACGAGTGAGGGCCCGCTGTCCACAGGACGGCGGGCCCTCACTGTTCTGTCTGCGACACTGGATGGACCATGCCTAAGCCCGGAGAACTCACTTTCGTCGCGCCCCGCGGAGCCAAGAAGCCGCCGCGGCACCTCGCCGACCTCACGCCCGCCGAGCGCAAGGAAGCCGTCGCCGCGATCGGCGAGAAGCCGTTCCGCGCCCAGCAGCTCTCGCAGCACTACTTCGCGCGGTATGCGCACGACCCGGCCGAGTGGACCAACATCCCGGCCGGATCGCGGGACAAGCTCGCCGAGGCGATGTTCCCCGACCTGATGTCGGTGGTCCGCCACATCAGCTGCGACGACGACACCACCCGAAAGACGCTCTGGAAGCTGCACGACGGGACGCTCGTCGAGTCCGTCCTGATGCGCTACCCGGAGCGGGTGACGATGTGCATCTCCTCGCAGGCGGGATGCGGGATGAACTGCCCGTTCTGCGCGACGGGGCAGGCCGGTCTCGACCGCAATCTGTCGACCGCCGAGATCGTCCACCAGATCGTCGACGGGATGCGGGCGCTGCGCGACGGGGAGGTCCCCGGCGGTCCGGCGCGGCTCTCCAACATCGTCTTCATGGGCATGGGCGAGCCGCTCGCCAACTACAACCGGGTGGTCGGCGCGATCCGCCGGCTGACCGACCCCGAGCCGGACGGGCTGGGGCTCTCGCAGCGCGGGATCACCGTCTCCACCGTGGGCCTGGTGCCCGCGATGCTCCGCTTCGCGGACGAGGGCTTCAAGTGCCGTCTGGCCGTCTCGCTGCACGCGCCGGACGACGAGCTGCGTGACACCCTCGTCCCCGTGAACACGCGGTGGAAGGTGGGCGAGGTGCTGGACGCCGCATGGGAGTACGCGGAGAAGTCCGGTCGCCGCATCTCCATCGAGTACGCGCTGATCCGTGACATCAACGACCAGGCGTGGCGCGGTGACCGGCTCGGCCGGCTCCTCAAGGGCAAGCGGGTCCACGTCAACCTGATCCCGCTGAACCCCACGCCCGGTTCCAAGTGGACCGCCTCGCGCCCCGAGGACGAGAAGGCGTTCGTCGAGGCGATTGCGGCCCACGGGGTGCCGGTGACCGTGCGGGACACCCGTGGCCAGGAGATCGACGGGGCCTGCGGGCAGCTGGCGGCGGCCGAGCGCTGAGGCCACTCCCGGACAGGCGCCGAGGCCCGTGTAGCCTGGGCCCGAAATCAACTTCATATTCCGACAGGGGAGCGCCACAGCGCTGAGAGTGCGGCACCGAGGACAGGTCGGCCGCAGACCCTCTGAACCTCGCCCGGGTCATTCCGGGTAGGAAGTTCGGTCATCAACTCATGCTGTTGCGCCCTGCCCGCTTTTCGCGGGCGGGGCCGCGTCTCTTCCTGGCCAAAACCCAGGAGGAATCCACAATGAGCACCACGCGCAGGACCAGGCAGCTCGCGGCATCGGCCGTCGCCGCCGCACTCGGCGTCACCGCACTCGCCGGGTGCGGGAGTTCCGACGACTCGGCCTCCGGTTCCGGCGGCACGAAGGGCTCGGGCTCCAAGACCGTGACCCTCGTCAGCCATGACTCCTTCAACGCCTCCACGGACGTACTGAAGGAGTTCACCAAGGAGACCGGCTACACCGTCAAGGTGCTGAAGAGCGGTGACGCGGGTGTCGCGCTCAACCAGGAGATCCTGACCAAGGGCTCCCCGCGCGGCGACGTGTTCTTCGGTGTCGACAACACGCTGCTCTCCCGCGCCCTCGACAGCGGGCTCTTCACGCCGTACGAGGCGAAGGGCATCGACCGGGTCGCGGCAGACACCCGGCTCGACGCGGACGCGCACCGGGTCACCCCGATCGACACCGGCGACATCTGCGTCAACTACGACAGGAAGTACTTCGCCGACAAGAAGCTCGCGCCGCCGCAGTCCTTCGACGACCTGGCGAAGCCCGCGTACAAGGACCTTCTCGTCACCGAGAACGCCGGGACCTCGTCGCCCGGCCTCGGCTTCCTCCTCGGCACCATCGCCACGTACGGGGAGAAGGGCTACCAGGACTACTGGAAGAAGCTGGAGAGCAACGGCGTCAAGGTCGTCGACGGCTGGGAGCAGGCGTACGACGAGGAGTTCTCCGGCTCCGCGGGCGGCAAGAAGGCCAAGGCCGACCGGCCGCTCGTCGTCTCGTACGCCTCCAGCCCGCCCGTCGAGGTGCTGTACGCGAAGCCGCAGCCGGCGAAGGCGCCGACCGGTGTCGCCACCGGGACCTGCTTCCGCCAGATCGAGTTCGCGGGCCTGCTGAAGGGCGCGAAGAACGAGGCGGGCGGCAAGGCCCTGCTGGACTTTCTGATCAGCAAGAGGTTCCAGGAGGACATGCCGCTCAACATGTTCGTGAACCCGGTCGCCAAGGATGCGAAGCTGCCGGAGCTCTTCACGAAGTTCGGCGCGACGGTGGACCGGCCGACGACCGTCGCCCCGGACCTGATCGCCAAGAACCGTGAGCAGTGGGTCCAGTCGTGGTCCTCGCTCGTAGTGAAGTAACGAAGAGTCCCGTACGCGGACCGGACGCGAGCGGGAACGGCGGGAACGGCGAGGGCGGCGAGGGCGGGAAGGCTCCTCGGGACCGGTCGGCGCACGCGCGGTCGGCCCGTGCGAAGGCCCGGCGCGGGAGCGCGGTGCGGCTCGGCCTGATGGCCGTGCCCGTCGCGTTCTTCGCGCTGTTCTTCGCCTACCCGGTCGCCGCGATCGTCGGCCGCGGCCTGAAAGCTGACGGCGTCTGGCAGTTCGGCCGGATCGGCGAGGTGCTGACCCGGCCGGACATCCGCGACGTCCTCTGGTTCACCAGCTGGCAGGCGCTCGCCTCGACCGCGCTGACCCTGCTGATCGCGCTGCCCGGCGCCTATGTCTTCGCCCGCTTCGACTTCCCCGGCAAACAACTGCTGCGGGCGGTCGTCACGGTGCCGTTCGTCCTGCCGACCGTGGTCGTGGGGACGGCCTTCCTGGCGCTGCTGGGACGCGGTGGATTCCTCGACCAGCTCTGGGGCGTACGGCTCGACACCACCGTCTGGGCGATTCTGCTCGCCCATGTCTTCTTCAACTACGCGGTGGTCGTACGGACGGTCGGCGGGCTGTGGGCCCAGCTCGACCCCCGGCAGGAGGAGGCCGCCAGAGTGCTGGGCGCGGGGCGGTTCGCCGCCTGGCGGCTGGTCACCCTGCCGGCCCTCGCACCCGCGGTGGCCGCGGCCGCGCTGATGGTCTTCCTCTTCACCTTCACCTCCTTCGGAGTCGTGCAGATCCTCGGCGGTCCGGGGTACTCCACGCTGGAGGTGGAGATCTACCGGCAGACCGCGCAGCTGCTCGCCCTGCCGACGGCCGCCGTGCTGACGCTGGTGCAGTTCGCCGCGGTCGGCGCGATCCTCGCCGTGCACGCGTGGACCGTACGGCGCCGGGAGACCGCGCTGAAACTGGTCGACCCGGCTCGGACCGCGCGCAGGCCGCGGGGTGCCGGGCAGTGGGCGTTGCTCTGCGGGGTGCTGCTGACCGTACTGCTGCTGATCCTGCTGCCGCTCGGGGTACTGGTCGAGCGCTCGATGGACACCACCGGCGGTCATGGTTTCGACTTCTACCGTGCGCTGGCGTCCGTGGACGCCGGTGGCGGTACGTTCCTGGTCGCGCCGCTCGAAGCGATCTGGAACTCCCTCCAGTACGCGCTGGTCGCGACGGTCATCGCCCTGGTCATCGGCGGGCTGGCCGCCGCGGCGCTGACCCGGCGCGCCGGCCGGCTCGTGCGCGGCTTCGACGCACTGCTGATGCTGCCGCTCGGGGTGTCCGCGGTCACCGTCGGCTTCGGCTTCCTGATCACCCTGGACAAGCCGCCGCTGGATCTGCGGACTTCCTGGATCCTGGTGCCGCTCGCCCAGGCGCTGGTCGGTGTGCCCTTCGTCGTACGGACCATGCTGCCCGTCCTGCGCGCGGTGGACGGGCGGCTCCGGGAGGCGGCCGCGGTGCTCGGGGCGTCACCGCTGCGGGCCTGGCGGGAGGTCGATCTGCCGCTGGTGCGACGGGCGTTGCTGGTCGCGGCCGGTTTCGCGTTCGCCGTCTCGCTCGGTGAGTTCGGCGCGACGGTCTTCATCGCGCGGCCCGACCGCCCGACGCTGCCGGTCGCCGTGGCCCGGCTGCTGGGGCGGGCCGGGGAGCTCAACTACGGCCAGGCGATGGCCCTCAGCACCATCCTGATGGTGGTCTGCGCCGTCTCGCTGCTGCTGCTCGAACGTATCCGCACGGACCGGTCCGGGGAGTTCTAGAGATGCTGACACTGGAATCGGCCACGGTTCGCTTCGGCGAGCGGGCGGCGCTCGACGCGGTGGACCTGGAGGTCGCCGAGCACGAGATCGTATGTGTGCTCGGGCCGAGCGGAAGCGGCAAGTCCACGCTGCTGCGGGTGGTCGCCGGGCTGCATCCGCCGGACGGCGGCCGGGTGCTGCTGGACGGCGCGGATCAGGCCGGGGTGCCGGTGCACCGGCGCGGTCTCGGCCTGATGTTCCAGGACCACCAGCTCTTCCCGCACCGGGACGTCGGCGCCAATGTCGCGTTCGGGCTGCGGATGCACGGGGTGTCGCGCCGCGATCAGGAGCGCAGGGTCGGTGAACTCCTCGACCTGGTGGGCCTGCCCGGTGCCGAACGGCGCGCCGTCGCCGCGCTGTCCGGCGGTGAGCAGCAGCGCGTCGCCCTCGCGCGGGCCCTCGCCCCGCGGCCCAAGCTGCTGATGCTGGACGAGCCGCTCGGCCAGCTCGACCGCGGTCTGCGTGAGCGGCTCGTCGTCGAACTGCGCACGCTCTTCGGGCAGTTGGGTACGACGGTGCTCGCGGTCACGCACGACCAGGGTGAGGCGTTCGCCCTGGCCGACCAGGTGGTGGTGATGCGCGACGGGCGGATCGCCCAGGCGGGCACCCCGCTGGAGGTCTGGCAGCGGCCCGCCTCCGCCTTCGTCGCGCGGTTCCTGGGCTTCGACAACGTGGTCGAGGCGACGGTGACCGGCACGGTCGCCCACACGGTGTGGGGCAGGGTGCCGGTGCCCGAGGGCACGCCGCAGGGGGCCTGCGATCTGCTGGTGCGTCCGGCCGGGGTCCGGATAGGCGCCCCGGACGAGGGGCTGCGCTGCGTGGTCGGGACGCGTACGTTCCGGGGCAACCACGTCGCGGTACGGCTGACGCCGCGGAGCGGTCCGGTCCTGGAGGCGGAGTGCGCGCTGCGGGACGCCCCCGAGGAAGGTGCGGTGGTCGGGGTCGCCTTCGAGGCGGCGGAGACCGTCGTCCTGCCCGCCCGCTCCTGACCGGGCGCGTCCCGCGGCGTTCACCGGACCGGACGCGCCGGAGGCGGCACCGGTCGCGGGAGTCGGCCGTCGGCCGGACGATGGCCTGATGCCCCGGAGCGCGGCTCCGGCCGCCCCGGGGACCTCCGGCACGTCTTCGCGGACAGCCCCGGGGCCGTGCAGCAGAACCGGAACGACTCCGGGAAGGACAGGGACATGACCGAGTCAGCACGCGAGGGCATCGACATCACCCGCATCCTCCGGGCCCCGCGGGAACGGGTCTTCGAGGCCTGGACGACGCCCGAGCACTTCGCGGCCTGGTACGGCGGTGACGCCGAGGTGCCGCTCGACCGGGTGTCGATGGATGTCAGGCCGGGCGGTGCCTGGAGCCTGGTCATGGTGGTACCGGGCATCGAGATGCCGTTCCACGGGGTCTACCGGGAGGTGGTGGCCCCGGAGCGGCTGGTGTTCACGATGAAGGACGCCTCCGCGCCCGCCGACATCGAGGGCGAGACCGTCACCGCCACCTTCACCGACCGCGGCGACAACACCACCGAGATGGTCTTCCAGCAGCGCGGCGGCAACCTCACGGCCGAGCAGTACGCGGCGGCCGAGGACGGCTGGGAGGCGTTCTTCGACGCGCTCGTGGCCCGGCTCGCGTCCTTCTGAAGCGGCCCCGGCCTACGGTTTCGCCGACAGCCGGGCGAGCGCCTGGGGGGCCTCGTCCACCGTGTCCACGAGCGCGATCCGGGGCTCCATCGCCCGGCCGGCGGCCAGCGCGCGCAGCAGCGGCCACGCGGGCAGCGTGCGCGTCCAGTGGGCGCGGTCGACCAGCACCATCGGGGTCGGCCCGCCGAGGGAGCCGTAGTAGTTCGGCGTCGTGTTGTCGAAGATCTCCTGTACGGTGCCGGCCGCGCCGGGCAGGAAGATCACGCCCGCCGTGGACCGGGTGAGCAGCCCGTCCTCGCGGAGCGCGTTGGCGAAGTACTTGGCGATGCGGTCCGCGAACGGGTTCGGCGGCTCGTGCCCGTAGAACCAGGTGGGGATCGAGACGGAACCGCCGCCGCCCGGCCAACGCCCGCGTACGTCGAAGGCGGCCAGCGCCCAGTCGGTGACCGACGGGGTGAACGAGGGCGCCGCGGCCAGCAGCGCGCAGGCCTCGTCCAGCACGGGATCGGGGTGCGGCGCCGTGTACGCCCCGAGGTTCGCGGCCTCCATCGCGCCGGGCCCACCGCCGGTGGCCACCGTCAGGCCGTCCCGGGCGAGTGTCCGTCCCAGCCGGGCCGCGGCCGCGTACGGGGCGCTGCCGCGGGCGGTCGCGTGGCCGCCCATGACCCCGACCACGCGGGCGCCGGCGAGGAACTCGTCCAGCGCGTCGGAGACCGCGTCGTCGTGGAGCGCCCGCAGCATCGACGCGAAGGTGTCGCCGTTCGCCCGCGTCTGCTGGAACCAGCGGTAGGCGCGGGCGTCGGGCGTCGCCGCGTAACCGCCGTCCGACAGCCCCGCGTAGAGCGCGTCGGGGGAGTAGAGCCTGCCGCGGTACGGATCGAAGGGGAGTCCGGGCACGGGCGGGAAGACGAACGCGCCGTCGGCCCGCACCTTCGCCGCCGCCCCGGGTTCCATCCGGCAGCCGAGGAAGACGGCGCCGGACGTATCCGCGGCCAGCAGGGCGGCGCCCCGGTCGGTCAGGTCGACGGACTGGATCCGGTGTCCGGCCAGCGTCCCCGAGGCGACCGCCTCGTCGAATTCGGCGAGCGACTCGATCTCGGGGCCGGGCAGGGAACCGGCGTTGTCCGGATTGTCCACGGTGTCATGCTACGTAGCGGCCGCCGGACCGGCCCCGGGCCGCGGCGCGTCCTCAGGCCGTCAGCGGTAGTGCGGCCAGCTCCGCGATCAGCCAGGTCAGCGGGGCGAAGACGAGCAGCAGTACGGCGGCGCGCAGGGCCGTCGCGGCCCGCAGCGCCGATGCCGGGGCGCCGAGCCGCAGCAGCGCCTGCGCCGTCTGTGCGCGGGCCTGCCTCGACTCCAGCGCCGAGGTCAGCAGCGTCGCCGTCGTGCAGCCGAGCACGAGTACCGCGCCCAGTGCCGTGAGCGGGCCGAGGCGGTGTGCTCCCGCCCCGTACAGCGCGTATCCGCCGACAGCCGCGGCGAGCACCGCGCAGACCACACCGAGCGGCCGGCCGATCCGGCGTGACTCGTCCATCAGCACCCGGCCCGCCAGCAGACGTACGGCGCCGGGGCGCACCGCCTGCAGCAGCCGCCCGCACAGATGGGCCAGGCCCGGACCCGCCACGGCCAGCCCGGCCGCCGTCAGCGTCCATCCCGCCAGCATCCCGGCCGGGGTGGCGTCCAGCCTGCCGGGCAGCGGGAGCAGGCTGTGGCCGTCGCCCCGGCTCATGTACGCCTCCACGGCGAGGCCGACCGCGGTCAGCGCCACGCCCCACGGCAGCCCCGTCGGCGGCGCCGCCGGATCGGGTGCCTCCGGCTCCGTCAGGACGTCCGATGAGGCGTTGTCCGGGGCCGCCGTCGAGACCGGCTCGGCGCGCATCGCGAGCGCGCTCGCCGTCGCCGCGGCCACCGGGACCAGGGCCAGCAGCACGAGCGCGGCGGCGAGCGGCAGCGGGGCTTCGGCGTCGAGCAGCCCGGCCGCCGCGCCGTCGAACGGCAGCCCGGACAGATCACCGCGCAGATGCAGGAAGAACAGCAGCGCCACCATCGACCCGAGGGTGCAGGAGACGGCGGTGGAGACCGCGGCGAGCACCGCGAGCCGGACCGGCCCGAGGCCCACCGAGGACAGTCCGGAGCGCGGCCGGGTGCTCGGGTCCGTACGTGCCACCGCGACCGCGAACTGCACGGTGGCGGCGAGCGGCACGAAGCACCACAGCAGGCGCAGCACGGCCCCGGTGGAGTGCGCCGGGTGCCCCGACGCGTAGCTCAGGGTGCACAGCAGCAGGAATCCGACGCCGGCGGAGGCGGCGGCGACCAGCAGTCGCCGCAGCAGGACCAGCGGATGGGAACCCCGGGCTAGACGGAGAGCGAGCACGCCGCGCGGCCTTCCGTATCGGACACGGCGGGCAGGGCGACGGTGGCGACGCGGCGGCCGTCCAGCAGCGGGACCGTGCGGTCGGCGAGGGCGGCGATCTCCGCGTCATGGGTGGCGAACACGATCGTGATGCCGTGCGAACGGGCCGCGCTGGTGAGGGTGCGCAGCACATGCGTCCGGTCGCTCCGGTGCAGCGTCGCGGTCGGCTCGTCGGCGAAGATCACCGTGGGGGCGCCGGCCAGGGCGCGGGCCACGGCGATCCGCTGGCGCTGCCCCTGGAGCAGGGTGTGCGGTCGCTGTCTGGCGCATGGGCCGATGTCGAGCCGTTCCAGCCACTCCAGGGCGGCCTTCTTCGCCTCCCGGCGGGGGGTGCCGCGCAGCAGCAGCGGAAGGGCCGTGTTCTCCCAGGTGTTCAGCTCGGGCACGAGCTGGGGCTCGGGGGCGATCCAGCCGAACCTGTCGCGGCGCAGCCGTTCACGCAACCGGGGTCCCATGGTGTGGACGGGGACGCTGTTGAACCACACCTCGCCCTGCTCGGGCACCAGTTGACCGGACAGACAGTGCAGCAGGGTCGTCTTGCCACAGCCCCGGGGGCCGGTCACGGCGAGGATCTCGCCGTCGCGGACGCCCAGGGAGACGCCGCCGAGCGCGGGTGAGCCGCTGTGGGAATGGTGCAGGGAACGCGCCCAGATCACGTCGTTGTCCGGCGGAGCCACCATGGCGTACACCTCGGTTCAGATCGTAATTCCCGTCCCCCGTACGGGGGAACGAAGAGAGGGCCGATCGGTCACTCGGCACCGTAAGGATTCGAACCGCGGTGAGCGCACAGCACACGGCCCGGATGCGCCCCTTCCCACTCGAATGGGCGCATCCGGGCCGTGCGGACCGTATGAGGATGACGGCTGGAAGCCGGTCAAGCAGTGGTCAAACGAGGGTCAAGCCGGAAAGGCCGGTCCGATGGGCCGGGGGCGCGGGAGCCCCTGACCCGCCGGCCGGACGGCCGGGCGGCCGACCGGCGGCCGATCCGTGGTCGGCCGGCCGGTCGTCGTGCCGGTCAGAGCTTGGTCCACGCCTCCGTGAGGACGGCGCGCAGGATGCCCTCGATCTCGTCGAACGTCGACTGGTCGGAGACCAGCGGCGGCGCGAGCTGGACGACCGGGTCGCCGCGGTCGTCGGCCCGGCAGTACAGACCGTTGTCGTACAGCGCCTTGGAGAGGAAGCCGTACAGGACGCGCTCGGTCTCCTCGTCGGTGAAGGTCTCCTTGGTGGCCTTGTCCTTCACCAGCTCGATGCCGTAGAAGAAGCCGTTGCCGCGGACGTCGCCCACGATCGGCAGGTCGAGGAGCTTCTGCAGCGTCGTGAAGAACGCGTTCTCGTTGTCCAGGACGTGCTGGTTGAGGCCCTCGCGCTCGAAGATGTCGAGGTTGGCGAGGCCGACCGCCGCGGAGACCGGGTGGCCACCGAAGGTGTAGCCGTGCAGGAAGGTGTTGTCACCCTCGTAGAACGGCGCGGCGATGCGGTCCGAGACGATGCAGGCACCGATCGGGGAGTAGCCCGAGGTCATGCCCTTGGCGCAGGTGATCATGTCCGGCACGTAGCCGAACTTGTCGCAGGCGAACATCGTGCCGAGGCGGCCGAAGGCGCAGATGACCTCGTCGGAGACGAGCAGCACGTCGTACTTGTCGCAGATCTCGCGCACGCGCTGGAAGTATCCGGGCGGCGGCGGGAAGCAGCCACCGGCGTTCTGCACCGGCTCCAGGAAGACCGCGGCGACGGTCTCCGGGCCCTCGAAGAGGATCTCCTGCTCGATCTGGTCGGCGGCCCAGCGGCCGAAGGCCTCGGGGTCGTCGCCGTGGATCGGGGCGCGGTAGATGTTGGTGTTCGGCACCTTGTGCGCGCCGGGGACCAGCGGCTCGAAGGGGGCCTTCAGGGCCGGCAGGCCGGTGATGGACAGGGCGCCCTGCGGGGTGCCGTGGTAGGCGACCGCACGCGAGATGACCTTGTACTTGGTCGGCTTGCCCTGGAGCTTGAAGTACTGCTTGGCCAGCTTCCAGGCGGTCTCCACGGCCTCGCCGCCACCGGTGGTGAAGAAGACCTTGTTGAGGTCGCCCGGTGCGTAGTCGGCCAGGCGCTCGGCCAGCTCGACGGCCTTCGGGTGGGCGTAGGACCACACCGGGAAGAAGCCCAGCTCCTGGCCCTGCTTGTAGGCCGCCTCGGCGAGCTCGTGACGGCCGTGACCGGCGTTGACCACGAACAGGCCGGACAGGCCGTCCAGGTAACGCTTGCCCTGGTCGTCGAAGATGTAGGTGCCCTCGCCACGCACGATGGTGGGAACGGGCGCGTTCTCGTAGTCCGACATGCGGGTGAAGTGCATCCACAGGTGGTCGTACGCGGTTCGGCTGAGGTCCTTGCTCACGGCTATCGGGTTCCCCACATATAGGTCTGCTTCTTGAGCTTCAGGTACACGAAGCTCTCGGTGGAGCGCACGCCGGGGAGGGTCCGGATGCGTTTGTTGATCGTTTCCAGCAGGTGGTCGTCGTCCTCGCAGACGATCTCCACCATCAGGTCGAAGGAGCCCGCGGTCATCACCACGTACTCGCACTCGGCCATGGCCGACAGCGCCTCGGCGACGGGATCGAGGTCGCCCTCGACATTGATGCCGACCATCGCCTGCCGCCGGAATCCCACGGTGAGGGGATCGGTGACGGCGACGATCTGCATCACGCCCTGATCGAGCAGCTTCTGGACGCGCTGCCGCACGGCCGCCTCGGAGAGGCCGACGGCCTTGCCGATCGCGGCGTACGGACGGCGCCCGTCCTCCTGGAGCTGCTCGATGATTGCGAGGGACACGGCATCGACCGCTGGTGACGATCCGTTCCCGGTCCTGGAGTCTGCGCTGCGACTGGCCACGCATCCACTGTGCACCGGGACTCGTCTGTCTGGCAACCCCAGATCGATGAAATTCGTTGTTTGAAGGTCCGGATCTCACTGAATCCGAAGTTCACGGCGGTTGGGTATGTCGAAAGCGACACCCGAGCGACTACCCTGGGCATCTCACCCATTGGACGTGTCGACAGGAGGGGTGGTTGTGACCACCGAGGTGCGCCGTCTGCGCAACTACATCAACGGAGAGTTCCGGGACGCCGCTGACGGGCGGACCATCGATGTGGTCAACCCGGTGACGGAAGAGGTCTACGCGACCTCGCCGCTCTCCGGACAGGCCGATGTCGATGCCGCGATGGACGCCGCCGCGGCCGCTTTTCCCGCCTGGCGCGACGCCACGCCCGCCGAGCGCCAGAAGGCCCTGCTGAAGATCGCGGACGCCTTCGAGGAGCGCGCCGAGGACCTCATCGCCGCCGAGTCGGAGAACACCGGCAAGCCGCTCGAACTCACCCGCACCGAAGAGGTCCCCCCGATGGTGGACCAGATCCGCTTCTTCGCGGGTGCGGCGCGGCTGCTCGAAGGCCGCTCGGCCGGCGAGTACATGGAGGGCCTCACCTCCATCATCCGGCGCGAGCCGGTCGGCGTCTGCGCGCAGGTCGCGCCGTGGAACTACCCGATGATGATGGCCGTCTGGAAGTTCGCCCCGGCGCTCGCCGCGGGCAACACCGTCGTCATCAAGCCGTCCGACACCACCCCGGCGTCGACCGTGCTGATCGCCGAGATCATCGGCCAGATCCTGCCCAAGGGTGTCTTCAACGTCATCTGCGGCGACCGGGACACCGGCCGTGCGATGGTCGAGCACCCGACCCCGGCGATGGCCTCCATCACCGGCTCGGTACGGGCCGGCATGCAGGTCGCCGAGTCCGCCTCCAAGGACGTCAAGCGGGTCCACCTGGAGCTCGGTGGCAAGGCCCCGGTCGTCGTGTTCGAGGACACCGACATCGCCAAGGCCGTCGAGGGCATCTCCGTCGCGGGGTACTTCAACGCCGGCCAGGACTGCACGGCCGCGACCCGCGTCCTGGTCCATGAGTCCATCCACGACGAGTTCGTCACCGCGCTCGCCAAGGCCGCCGCCGACACCAAGACGGGGCAGCCGGACGACGAGGACGTGCTGTACGGCCCGCTCAACAACGCCAACCAGCTGAAGCAGGTCAGCGGCTTCATCGAGCGCCTCCCCGCCCACGCCAAGGTCGAGGCAGGCGGCCACCGGGTCGGCGACAAGGGCTACTTCTACGCCGCGACCGTCGTCTCCGGCCTCAAGCAGGACGACGAGATCATCCAGAACGAGGTCTTCGGCCCGGTCATCACCGTCCAGAAGTTCACGGACGAGGCCCAGGCCGTCGAGTACGCCAACGGCGTCGAGTACGCCCTGGCCTCCTCGGTGTGGACCAAGGACCACGCCCGCGCCATGCGGATGTCCAAGAACCTCGACTTCGGCTGCGTGTGGATCAACACCCACATCCCGCTCGTCGCCGAGATGCCGCACGGCGGCTTCAAGAAGTCCGGCTACGGCAAGGACCTCTCCGCGTACGGCTTCGAGGACTACACCCGCATCAAGCACGTCATGACCTCGCTCGACGACTGATATCCCGTCAGCAGGCAGGTCACGGCCCCGGGCACCCGCCCGGGGCCGTCACCGTTCCCCGGCGTCGAACCGTTCCCCGGCATCGACAGGGTGTGCGGACGGAGCGTGTGCCGCTGGACGGTTGGTCCATTGCCCGCCCCGCCGGCCGACCGGCATCCTGCGCAGGTGCGAGCAACCCCGAAGAACCCCATGTCCCGCCGGTCCCTGCTGCGCGCCCTCGGAGCCACGGCGGCCGGTGTCACGCTGGCCGGCTGCGGAGTGCCCGCCGCCTATGTGGAGCCCGGTGACCGCGCCCGACGAGACACCTCGGCGAGCGACCACACCCTGCACTTCGCGAACTGGCCCCTCTACATCGACACCGATGACGAGGACCAGTCGAAGCGGCCCACCCTCGATGCCTTCGGCAGGCGGACCGGGATCTCCGTCACGTACACCGAGGAGATCAACGACAACGACGAGTTCTTCGGGAAGATCAGCCCGGCGCTGATGAACCACCAGGAGACCGGCCGCGACCTCGTCGTCATCAGCGACTGGATGTCCGCCCGGTTCGTCCGGCTGGGCTGGGTGCAGGAGATGGACCGGGCGAAGCAGCCGAACGTCGCCAAGTACCTGGACCCGCAACTGCGGTCGCCCGCCTTCGACAAGGGCCGGATGCACAGCGTCCCCTGGCAGTCCGGGATCACCGGCATCGCGTACAACCGCAAGAGGCTCGGCCGCGAGATCAAGCACCTGAGCGATCTGTGGGCGGACGACCTGCGCGGCAAGGTGACGCTGCTGTCCGGGCTCGACGAGTCCTTCGCCCTGCTGATGCAGGGCAACGGCGTCGACATCACCCGCTGGCAGCGGGACGACTTCTACCAGGTGTGCGACCAGGTCGAGAAGCTGGTGAGGAAGAGGCACATCCGCCGCTTCACCGGCAACGACTACATCAAGGACCTGTCGACCGGCGATGTGCTCGCCTGCCAGGCCTACTCCGGCGACGTCATCCAGCTCCAGGCCGACAACCCGGAGATCGAGTTCGTCGTTCCCGAGGAGGGGGCCGAGCTCTGGTCGGAATCGCTCATGATCCCCAACCTCGCGCGCCACAAGCGCAATGCGGAGAAGCTCATCGACTACTACTACGAGCCGGAGGTCGCCGCCGAACTGGCGACCTGGGTCAACTACGTCTGCCCCGTTCCGGCCGCCCGCGAGGTGCTGGCCTCCGCCAAGGACAAGGAGACCGCCGCACTCGCCGAGGACCCGCTGATCTTCCCCGACGACGCGATGCGCAAGCGGCTCGTGATCGCCCGCGACGTCACGTCCGAGGAACGCACCGAGTTCGCGAAGAAATGGAACTCCATCGTCGGGCTGTGAGCCGTACCAGGGGTGGCGTAAAGGGCTGGTAAACGCGGGCGTACGCTGCGGACATGAGCGAGCGAAGAGCCCTGTTGAGGCGCATACGCGTGTGGTTGGCCGTCTTTATCGTCTGTCTGGTCCTGAGCGGGCTGACCGCCTTCCCGCTCGTCCATGAACTCCACTGGGCCGAGGATCTGTTGAGGTCCTCGGCCTCTCCCGTGCCGGAGCACTTCCCGGCACTGATGGAGTGGATCACCAAGGTCCGCACCGGCCTCGACGAGGCCGACGCGAAATACCCCTTCGTGCTGTACGGCACCGACTGGCTGGCCTTCGCCCATCTCGTCATCGCGGTCGCCTTCTACGGCCCCTACCGCGACCCGGTCCGCAACATCTGGGTCATCGAGTTCGGCATGATCGCCTGCGCCGGGATCATCCCGCTCGCGCTGATCTGCGGGCCCATCCGTGGCATCCCCTTCTGGTGGTCCGTCATCGACATGTCGTTCGGCGTCTTCGGGGTGATCCCGCTGCTCGTCGTGCGCCGCATGATCAAGCGACTGGAGGCCATGGAGCGGACCCCGCTGCCGGAGCCCGCTCCGACGACCGCTCAGGCGGTCTGAGTCACTCTGCCGACGGGGCGCCGAAGGCAGCCACCACTATGTTCATCGCCGTGGGATTCATGCCCTCCCCCTTCGCGTCCGTCGCGTTGACGCTGTAGACGAGGGTCCGGGAGAGATCACGGGTGGCCGCGACGGCCGTGTTGTAGCCCCAGCGGCCACCTGTCTTGCCCCAGACCTCGCGTCCGCCCAGTCTCATCACCGAGAGACCCGCGCTGAACGCGGCAGGCTTGCCCGTGCCGTACTCGCGCACCGATGCGCCGGGCAGCGTGAACATCTCCTGGAGCAGCGGCCCGCGCACCACCTGCCCGCTGAACAGCGCCCGAGTGAAACGCTCCAGATCGGCGGTGGTCGAGATCAGGTCCCCCGCCGCCCAGGCGTCCGTCGCCCCCCACACCGTCACATCGCGCAGCTCACCGACTGTGCCGAAGAGCTGGTAGCCGTGGTTGTGCGGCCCGCGAATCGTCGGGTCGGTGCCGGGAAAATACGTGTCCTTCAGGCGCAGGGGCTCCAGGATGCGGCGGGAGACCTGCGAGGCGTACGTGTCACCCGTGACCCGCTCGATCAGCAGGCCTGCCACGGTGTACCCGATGTTTGCGTAGTGCTGCTGGGTGCCGGGCGCGAAGTCCGGCCGGTGCGCGGTGGCCTCGCGTACGGTCTCCGCCGAGTCGTGCAGGTCGAAGCGGTGCGCGTACCACTCCTCCAGGGTGTCGCCGCCCGAGCCGACGGACGGGATGCCGCTCGTGTGGTTCAGCAGCTGGCGCACCGTGACCTTCCCGTACGCCGCCGGGATCAGGTCCGGCAGATAGTGCCGGGCCGGACGGTCCAGGCCGAGCCTGCCCTCCCCGGCCAGTTGCAGTACGACGGCCGCCGTGAAGACCTTGGTGACCGAACCGGCCCGGAAGCGGCCGTCCGGGTCCGCCGGCTGTCCGGAGGCCAGGTCGTGGACGCCGGCGCTGCCCCGCCAGCCGCCCCCGGTCCCCGAGACCCGCACCAGCGCGGCCGTGGCGTCGTCCTTCGGAAGCCCGTGGATCGCGGCCCGCAGCGCCCCGGCGTCCGGAGCCTCCAGGGCGAGCTCCTTCGGCGCGGCGTGGCCCGTGGCAGCCGGGGTACCGGCCGCCGCCAGGGCCGGTGCGGCGGGGCCCGCGGCGATGCCGAGGACCAGTGCTGCTGCGACGACGGTGCGGGACGTGCGGGTGTTCATGTCCGGTGCCTCCCGGGCGTGGAATCCTCAACTGCTGACGGATTCCATCCTGTTGATCAGCGCGCCCGGCCGGATCCCCCGGCCGGGGGTTTCCCGGAGGGAGGCCTCCTCCCCTGCGCGGGGGAGGAGGAGGCAGGCCCTCCCTCCGGAGAGGGAGTGACGACGCCGCACTCGTACGCACAGATCACCGCCTGGATCCGGTCGCGCAGACCCAGCTTGGACAGCACATTGCCGACATGGGTCTTCACCGTGTGCTCGCTGACGACCAGCGCCGCCGCGATCTCCGCGTTCGACAGCCCGCGGGCCAGGTGCAGCAGCGTCTCGTGCTCCCGGGCGGTCAGTACGTCCAGGCGCGCCGACGGTGCCACGGCCGTTGCGGGCGGGCGCGAGGTGTACTCGGCGATCAGCCGGCGCGCCACCGAAGGAGCCAGCAACGAGTCCCCGGCCGCCACCACCCGTACCGCGTGCACCAGGTCGTCGCGGCGGACGTCCTTGAGCAGGAAACCGCTCGCGCCCGCGTGCAGCGCCTCGTAGACGTACTCGTCGGAGTCGAAGGTGGTCAGCATGACCGTCCGGCAGCCGGTCCCGGCGCTGATGGTGCGGCAGGCCTCGATGCCGTCCGTGCCGGGCATCCGGATGTCGAGCAGCGCCACCTCGGGCGCCAGCCGCCGTACCGCTTCGACCGCCGCCCGGCCATCGCCCGCCTCGGCCACCACCTCGATGTCCGGCTGCGCGTCCAGGATCATCGCGAAGCCGCTGCGCACCAGCTCCTGGTCATCGGCCACCACCACACGGATCGTCAACTTCCCGCTCCTGTCCGTTGCTCCGTCTCCCGCTCCTGCCGCGTCCCCGTCCCCGTCCCCGGTTCCGGCCGCGTCCGCGGAATCGTCACCCGGACCCGGAACCCCCGGCCGCCCGGACCGGCGCCGGTGCGGGCCGTGCCGCCGTGCGCGGAGGCACGTTCCCGGATGCCGACCAGCCCCAGCCCGGAGCCGCCACCGGGGCCCCGTCCGTCATCGGTGACGGTGAGGGTCAGTGTCTCGGGGCCGTGATCCACCCGGACACGGACCGTCGCCGCGTCCGCGTGCCTGACCACGTTCGTCAGGGCCTCCTGCACGATCCGGTAGACGGTCGCCTCGACCGCCAGGCCCGGCGGGCGGGGATGCCCCGTGACCTCGTACGAGACCGCCGGACCGCTGCCGCGCACCCGCTCCACGAGACCGGGCAGTTCGGCCAGCGCGGGCTGGGGCTCCCGCGGCGCGTCGGGCGGGCCCTCGTTCTCGCGCAGCACACCGAGCATCCGGCGCAACTGGACCATCGCGTCCCGGCCCGTCTCCGAGATCGCGTCGAAGGCCGCCTCGGCACGTTCCGGCGCCGCGCGGACCGCCACCGGCCCGGCCTCCGCCTGCACGATCATCAGGCTCACCGCATGGGACAGGATGTCGTGCATCTCCCGGGCGATCCGGGCCCGTTCGCGGGCCGCGGCCTGTTCGGCCTCGATCCGGTGCGTCAGTTCCAGCTGACGGGCCCGGTCCTCCACCGCGCGCAGATAGGCCTTGCGCGTCACCGTGAGCCGGCCGAAGGCGTAGGCCGCCGCGAACACGAACAGGGAGAAGAGCAGCTCCCGCATGTCGTTGCTGCCCAGTCCGACCGAGATCAGCACCGCCAGCGCCGTGAGCACCGCGATCCCGATCCGCTTCGGCGGCGAGGAGAGTTCGGCCACCGTGTAGAACGCCACCAGGCCGGTGTACGGGAGCGGCTGGCCCGGCCCGTCGACGGTGAACTTGTACAGGGCGCCGGCCGCCAGCACCGCGATGAGGATCATGACCGGCGCCCGGCGGCGGGCCACCAGCGGCAGCACCATCAGGGTGGTCAGCCCGTACGCCGTCCACGTCGCGTCCGGCAGCTCCGGGGCGCGCGGGACGACGAACGGCATGGTCATGGCCGCCTGGACCAGCAGAGCGATGAGCAGGTCTCCGCCGCGGGGGCCGGCTCCCAGGGCGTGTCCCGGCACTCTCGCCAGGAAGTCTCGTATCCGCATCGGACCGGCGCCGTCAGGGCTTCCGCGCCACCGCGCCGAACTGGGCGACCTGTGCCGCACCGGGCCCGGCGCGCCAGTGCGCGCACGACACGATGCCCGGCTCCACCAGGTCGAGCCCCGTCAGGAAGGCGGTGAACTCGGCGCGGCCGCGGGCGGTGATCGGCGGCGTGGCGTTCTCGTTCCAGAACCGCATCGCCGCCTCGTTGCCCTCGCCGTCCAGCTCCAGGGTGGGGTGGGTGAGCACCAGATGGCTGCCGGACGGCACCGCGTCCATCAGCGTGCGCACAATGCGGCGGGCCTCTGCCGTGTCGAGGACGAAGTTCAGGATGCCCAGGAGCAGGACCGCGACCGGCCGCTCCAGGTCGAGGGTCGGCCGCGCGGCCCGCAGGATTCGCTCCGGGTCGCGGGCGTCCGCGTCGACGTACTCGGTCGCGCCCTGCGGCGAGCCGGCGAGCAGTGCGCGGGCGTGCGCCAGCACGGCCGGGTCGTTGTCGACGTACACGACACGGCAGTCGGGCGCGGTGCGCCGGGCGACCTCGTGGGTGTTGTCCGCGGTCGGCAGACCGGTGCCGATGTCCAGGAACTGCCTGATCCCCGCCTCACCGGCCAGATACCCCACCGCCCGCCCCAGGAACGCCCGGTCGGCGCGCGCCACTTCGCCGATGCTCGGGTACATGCCGGTGACCCGGTCGCCGACCGCACGGTCCACCGGGTAGTTGTCGGTGCCGCCGAGCCAGTGGTTCCAGACCCGCGCGTTGTGGGCGATGTCGGAACGGACCCGGTCGGGAACGTGGGTGGTGCGGGGATCGGTCACGTCGCTGCTCCTCCTGATCCGGGCCCGGCATCACGGACGACGGGGCAGGCCCATGATGCCGGACCGGTCAGGGAGAGCCGTCCGCCGGGGAGTTGGCGATGACGCCGCGCAGGACGTCGACCCGGTTGGTGGTGATCGAGTCGACGCCGTGCCGGACGAGGCGGCGCATGGTCCGCCTGGTGTCGGCCGTCCAGGCGGAGACCAGCAGTCCGTCCCGGTGCAGCCGGTCCGTCAGCTCCCGGTCCACCAGGCCGAACCGGTAGTTCAGCCAGCGCGGCCGCACCGCGTCGAGCAGCGTGGCGCGCGGCGGCGCGAGGGTCGTCCAGGTCATGGCGATCTCGGCGTTCGGGTCGGCGGCCCGCACCCGGAGCATGGCGTCGGGACCCGCGCAGTAGTACGCCCGCTCGCCGGCCCCGCACTCGTGCACCACACCGACGATTTTTTTGACGGAGCTGTCGGTGGAGCCCGGCAGATCGACCATGACGCGGTGCGCCCCGGCGGTGAGCAGCGCCTCGCGCAGGGTGGGCACACCGCCCAGGGTCAGCTCGGTGAGCTCCCCGTGGGTCAGCCGGTCGAGCCGTACCTCGTGGCCCCACAGCCGCTTCAGCGTGGCGTCGTGCAGCAGGACCGGTACGCCGTCGCGGGTGACCCGTACATCGATCTCGACCGCGTCCGCACCTCGTCCGAGGGCGGAGCGGATCGAGGGGAGCGTGTTCTCGCGGACACGGTAGGGATCGCCGCGGTGGGCCACGGCGGTGACTGAGGTGACCATGGGGCCATTGTGACCACCGGGGTCACCGGCCCGCGCGCTCCAGCCAGTTCGTCGTGTACGTGTCGATCTCGGCGGCCAGCCCCCGCTTGCCGGCCGCGTCGAGATACGACGCCTCGACCGCGTTCTTCGCGAGTGCGGCGAGACCCCGCTCGTCCAGACCGAGGAGACGGGCGGCCACCCCGTACTCGTTGTTGAGGTCGGTGCCGAACATCGGCGGGTCGTCGCTGTTGATGGTGACCAGTACGCCTGCCTCCACCATCTCCTTGACCGGGTGCTGCTCGATGTCCGC
Source organism: Streptomyces sp. NPDC059832 (assembly GCF_042731715.1). Lineage (NCBI taxonomy): Bacteria > Bacillati > Actinomycetota > Actinomycetes > Kitasatosporales > Streptomycetaceae > Streptomyces > Streptomyces sp. NPDC059832. The sequence continues at coordinate 108,233 of NZ_JBHWIY010000023.1, forward strand.
CACCGCCCGGGTCGCGATGTTCGAGGTCGGGCAGACCTCCAGCGCGATGCGGTGCTCGGCGAGGTGGGCCAGCAGCTTCGGGTCCTGGACGGAGTTGGTGCCGTGACCGATGCGCTCGGCGCGCAGATGGGTCAGGGCGTCCCAGACGGTATGCGGCCCGGTGGTCTCCCCGGCGTGCGGCACGGAGTGCAGGCCCGCGGCGATGGCCCGGTCGAAGTAGGGCTTGAACTGCGGGCGTTCCACGCCGATCTCCGGACCGCCGAGACCGAAGGAGACGAGCCCCTCGGGCCGCAGGTCCACGGCGAGCCGGGTGGTCTCCTCGGCCGCTTCGAGCCCGGCCTCGCCGGGAATGTCGAAGCACCAGCGCAGCACGACACCGAGCTCCGCCTCCGCGGCCTTGCGGGCGTCCTCTATGGCCTCCATGAACGCCTGCTCCGGGATGCCGCGCCGGGTCGAGGAGAACGGGGTCACCGTCAGCTCCGCGTAACGGATGTTCTGCCGCGCCATGTCGCGGGCGACCTCGAAGGTCAGCAGGCGGACGTCCTCCGGGGTGCGGACCAGGTCCACGACGGAGAGGTACACCTCGATGAAGTGCCCGAAGTCCGTGAAGGTGAAGTAGTCGGCGAGCGCCTCGGGGTCGGTGGGGACCTTGGAGTCGGGGTGGTGCGCGGCCAGCTCGGCGACGATACGGGGCGACGCGGAACCGACATGGTGGACATGCAGTTCTGCCTTGGGCAGCCCCGCGATGAAGGGGTGCAGATCGGTCATCGGACTCTCCGGGGCGTGGGACGGTTCGGTGCCGGGCACGGTCGGCCGGGCAGGGGACGGGCATCATCGTAGGCCGGGTCCGCCGGTGGGCAGGGGGGCCGTAGCATGACGGGACCACGATGGGGGAGGCCCATGTCAGACAACACAGAGCAGCCCGCGGGCGGGGCCGCGCCGCGCGATCCGTGGGCTCCGCCGGACAGCAAGGTGCCGCTGGAGAAGCCGGCCGGCGATCCTCGCCCGCCCGCTGTGCACAATCAGCCCACGGTCACCTCGATGCCGGGCGTCGGGGAGGGGCCCGCTCAGACCGACGCACCGCCGCCGGGATTCGGTTCGCCGTCTCAGACCGGGCCGGTGCCCGGAGCCGGATTCGGTCCCGGTCCTGGTTCCGTTCCCGGGGAGGTACCGCCGCCGCCGGTCGGACCGAACGGACCGGGCCAGCAGGTCCCGCCGGTCTCGGGACAGTACGGCTACCCGGCCGCACCGGCCCCGCAGTACGGCGGCTACCCGGGATACCCCGGCTACAACCAGGCGCCCTGGGGCGGCCCGCCGCCCTCCAACGGCATGGGCACCGCGGCCATGGTGCTCGGCATCCTGGCCATCTGCATGTTCTGCATCTACGGGATACCCAGCCTGATCCTGGGCGCACTGGCCCTGATCTTCGGCATCCTCGGCCGCAAGCGGGTGCAGCGCGGTGAAGCCACCAACAGCGGTCAGGCGCTCGCCGGGATCATCATGGGATCCATCGGCATCGTTTTCGGTGTGGCGATCATCAGCTTCTTCATCTGGCTGTTCGCCACCCACGCCAGTGAATTCGAGGACAGCGGCTACAACGACGACCCGTACTCCACGTCCCTGGTCGTCGACGTCAGCCGATAGCAAGTCTCGGACGCCGGTGCCGGAACCCCCGCGGCACCGGCGCCGCAGTTCCTGCCGATGGCCCGGGGGGGGCGGGTCCCGGGCCCCCCAGGCCCGCGGGCGTCCGGGTCTCCCTCTGACGGCCTCCGCTCCGACCACCGATCCACCCACAGG